>JBLMWU010000269.1:0-5816 GCA_050257395.1 Gemmatimonadota bacterium
GGCGCGGGCGCGCGGCTCAGCCTGCGCTGGAGGATGGCGCCGAGCGCGTCGAGGCGGTCCTCGATGCGCAGCAGCGACCCGCTGATGCCGCCGAGGAGGACCGAGCCCAGGACGATCAGCACCGGGGCGGCCTGGCCCACCGCCCGGCGCAGCGACGGATCGAGCACGCTGGCGCCGTCCAGCACGGCGACCATGAGGGTGACCAGGGCGATGCCGTCGGTGACAAGGTCGCGGACCCGCTGCGGCAGCCGTTCACCCACAAAAACGCCGATGGCGGAGCCGGCCAGCACGGTGGCGACGTTCAGCAGCGTCCCGAGGCCGGGCATCAGGCGGTGCCGCGCCCGTCGCTGCCCTCGCCGCCCGCGGGCACGGCCATGCCCGCGACCCCGCCCGGCCGGCCTTCGTGACCGGGGACCCGGTCGCTGAGCAGACAGGTGAGCCGGGCGGTGCACACCCGCCGGCCCTGCTCGTCGCTGATCACGATCTCGTAGCTGGTGATCGTCCGGCCGCCGTGCAGCCGGGTGGCCACGCCGGTGACGTTGCCGCTGGTCGCGGCCCGGTGGTGGGTCGCGCTGATCTCGATGCCCATGGTGACCCGGTCCAGGCCGGCGTGCAGGCCCGCCCCGAGCGAGCCCAGCGTCTCCGCCAGCACGCAGGAGGCGCCGCCGTGCAGCAGGCCGTACGGCTGCGTGTTGCCCGCCACCGGCATGGTGCCGACCACGCGCTCCGCGGATGCCTCCAGCACGGTGATGCCCATCCGCTCCACCAGCGTGTCCCGGCTCATCGCCACGAAGGCCTCTGTGATCAGCCGGCTGCTGTCCTGCTCCACTGCCACCTCCTGCCCGCGGCGGCGCCGCCGCCGTACCGGAAGCCTAGAGACGCACCGGCCGCCGGCCGCACCCGGTGTCCCGCTGGCGGGCGCCGGGCAGCCGCCGGGAAACGGGGTACCAGCGGGACAGGATTGGCATAACGGATCGGCTGAGCACTCCGCGGGCCAGTGTGACAGCACGCCACCCAGGTCCGCTGCAAGACGAAAGTCCTTTTCTGGTGGAACGGCGTGACTTCCTGTGCGGTTCTGTTGAGAATGCGACGGAGAGCGTAACCCAACGGAGGGAGCAGAGATGCGCTCATTGTTAACGCTCACTAGGAATCGCCGGTGGTCAGCGATGGGGATGGCGGGGGTTGGCGTCCTCGCGCTGGCGGTGGCGGGTTCGATGGGCATGGGGCTCGCGCCGGGCGGGAACATGGCACGTGCCGGCGGCAGCTGCAGCCCCAAGGTCTCGAGCAAGCCCTTCGGCCAGGCGGTCGAGCCCTACACGCACAAGACCGAGACGGTTTTCCAGTACACCCTGACCAACTGCAGTGGCATGCAGGTCAAGCTGCTGACCTACGGCGCCATCCAGCAGTCGATCACCGTCCCGGACCGGCACGGGAAGCGGGCGGACGTCATCCTCGGCTTCGCCACGCTCAACGACTACGTCACGAAGGCCAGCGCGCCGCCGCCGGTCGGCGGGCCGTATTTCGGCGAGACCATCGGCCGCTACGGCAACCGGATCGCGCACGGCCGGTTCGACCTGAACGGCCAGACCTACTACCTGCCGCAGAACAACAACGGCAACAGCCTGCACGGCGGCAACGTCGGCTTCGGGAACCACATCTGGTCCGCCAAGGTGGTCCACGTGCCCGGCGCGGCGGCGGTGGCGATGACCCTCGTCAGCCCGAACGGCGATGAGAGCACCACGCAGGAGCCCGGCTGCACGAACACCGTCGGCAGCGACTCCCATCCGTGCAACGGCTACCCGGCCCAGCTCACGCTGACCGTCACGTTCACCCTGAACAACGCCGGCCAGCTGGGCATGCAGTACCACGCCGTCAACAACGACCCGACGCTTGCGACGGTCGTCAACTTCACCAACCACGACTACTTCAACCTGGCCGGGGAGGGCGCGCCGGTCGGCACGGCCTACAGCCAGCCGATCATGATCAACGCGGACCGCTACTCCCCGACCAACGCGACCCAGATCCCGCTGCCGCTCCCGCACGGGGTGCCGGTCGCGGGCACGCCGTTCGACTTCCGGGCCCCGCACACCATCGGATCCCGGATCGGCAACGTCAGCGACCCCGGGGCGACCGTCCAGGGGTTCAACCAGCTGCTGATCGGCCAGGGTTATGACCACAACTGGATCCTGAACCCGAAGACCTCCGCCACCACCGGGCCGAACGGCCTCAACCTCGCCGCCCGCGCCACCGACCCGGCGAGCGGCCGCACGCTGACCGTCTGGACCGACCAGCCGGGCGTCCAGTTCTACACGGGCAACTTCCTGACCGGAACGCTCGTGGGGATCAGCGGGCACGCCTACCGGCAGGGTGCTGGCTACACCTTCGAGACCCAGCACTTCCCCGACTCACCGAACGAGCCGGACTTCCCGTCAACCGTCCTGGGGCCCGGGAAGACCTTCGACTCCCTGACCATCTATCAGTTCACCGCGCACTGACGGCCGGCTGCGGGGGGCGCTGACCGCGGCCCCCCGCACAGGCCGGTTCACCCGGGCGGGCGCCTTCACCGGCTGGCGCCCGCCCGGGATCCGCCCGGGTGTCGGTGCCGGCCACTAGACTGCCCGCGTGGCGACGAAGGCGACGCAGGCTCCCGCTGCCGGGCCCGGCCACCCGGGTGGCCCGCCCGAGCATGGCCGGCTGCTGCTCCTGGACGGGCATTCCCTGGCCTACCGGGCGTTCCATGCCCTGCCGCCGGAGAACTTCTCCACCACCACCGGGCAGCCCACCAACGCCGTCTTCGGCTTCACCTCCATGCTCATCAACGTGCTGGCCGACGAGCAGCCGACCCACGTCGCGGTCGCCTTCGACCGGAGCGAGCCGACCTTCCGCCACGAGCAGTACGTCGAGTACAAGGCCAACCGGAAGGAAACCCCGGACGCCTTCCGCAGCCAGCTCAGCCTGATCTTCGAGGTGCTCGACGCCCTCGGCATCCCGCGGCTGTCCGTGGCCGGCTACGAGGCGGACGACATCATCGCCACCCTCTCGGTCCAGGCCACCGCCGGCGGGATGGACGTCCTCATCGTCTCCGGCGACCGGGACACCTACCAGCTGGTCAACGAGCACGTCACGGTGCTGATGAACCGCAGGGGCATCAGCGAGATGACCCGGTTCACGCCGGAGGAGGTCTTCGCCAAGTACGGGCTCACCCCGGCTCAGTACCCGGACTACGCGGCGCTGCGCGGAGACCCGAGCGACAACCTGCCGAACATCCCCGGCGTGGGCGAGAAGACCGCGGCCCGGTGGATCGCCGAGTTCGGGTCGCTGAGCGAGCTGGTCGACCGGGTGGACGAGGTGAAGGGCAAGGCGGGCGACAAGCTCCGCGAGCACCTCGGGGACGTCCTGCGCAACCGCCAGCTCACCGAGCTCACCCGCGACGTGCCGCTGGAGTCGCGCCCGGAGGACCTGCACCCCGTCCCGTGGGACTGGGACCGGATCCTGCAGCTGTTCGACACCCTCCAGTTCCGCGTGCTCCGGGAGCGGCTCAACACCAAGCTGCCGGACGGGATCGCCGGGGTGAGCCCGGCGGCCGGGACTGCCGCTGAGGAGCCAGGCGGGGCCTTCGAGGTGGACGTCGCGCAGCCGGGGCCGGGCGAGGTCGCGGCCTGGCTGGCGGAGCACACGGCCGGCCCGGGGCGGGCCGGCCTGGCCGTGGACGGCAGCTGGCAGCGCGGCACCGGCATCCTGAACCGGCTGGCCGTGGCCACGCCCGACGGCGCGGGCGCCGCCATCGACCCGATGACCATCACCGAGGACGACGAGCGGGCGCTGGCCGGCTGGCTGGCGGACAGCAGCGCCGCCAAGGCCCTGCACGACGCCAAGGGCCCGCTGCACGCCATGGCGGCCCGCGGGCTGACCCTGGCCGGGCTGACCATGGACACCGCGCTGGCGGCGTACCTGGCCCTGCCCGGGCAGCGCTCCTTCGAGCTCGCCGACCTGGCCCTGCGCTACCTGCACAAGGAGCTGCGCGAGGACAGCGCCGCCACCGGGCAGCTGACCCTGGACCTGTCCGGCGAGGAGGAGACCGAGGCGCAGGCGGCCACCGCGCTGGTGCTGCGCGCCCGGGCCACCGCCGAGCTGGGTGACGTCCTGGACGAGGACCTGGCCCGGCGCGGCGCGGCCGACCTGCTGCGCGAGGTCGAGCTGCCGCTGGTCAGCGTGCTCGCCGCGATGGAGCAGGTGGGCATCGCGGCCGACTCCGATCACTTCGCCGCCATGTCCGCGGGCCTGGGCGGGGAGGTCAAGGCGGCCGAGCAGGCCGCGTTCGCCACCGTCGGGCACGAGTTCAACCTGGGCTCGCCCAAGCAGCTCCAGGAAGTCCTCTTCACCGAGCTCGGGCTGCCCAAGACCAAGCGGATCAAGACCGGCTACACCACCGACTCGGAGGCGCTGACCGGGCTGCTCGCCCAGACCGAGCACCCGGTGCTGGTGCACCTGCTGCGGTACCGGGACGTCGCCAAGCTCAAGAGCATCGTGGACACGCTGATCCCGATGGCGGGCGAGGACGGGCGGATCCACACCACCTACAACCAGATGATCGCGGCCACCGGCCGGCTGTCGTCCACCGAGCCCAACCTGCAGAACATCCCGATCCGGACCGAGGAGGGCCGCCGGATCCGGCGGGGGTTCGTGGTCGGCGGCGGCTACGAGTGCCTGCTCACGGCCGACTACAGCCAGATCGAGCTGCGGATCATGGCGCACCTCTCCGGCGACCAGGCGCTGAAGGACGCGTTCAGCTCCGGGCACGACTTCCACGCCGAGACCGCCTCCCGGGTGTTCGGGCTGGCGCCGCAGGAGGTCACCGGCGACCTGCGCAGCCGGATCAAGGCCATGAACTACGGCCTCGCCTACGGCCTGTCCGCCTATGGGCTGTCCCAGCAGCTGCGGGTCGCCGTCGAGGAGGCCCGGGCGCTGATGGACGGCTACTTCGAGCAGTTCGGCGGGGTGCGCGACTACCTGCACGAGGTGGTCGTGGCGGCCCGGCAGGACGGTTACACCGAGACCATGCTCGGCCGCCGCCGCTACCTGCCCGACCTGAACTCCGACAACCGGCAGCGCCGCGAGATGGCCGAGCGGATGGCCCTGAACGCGCCCATCCAGGGCTCCGCCGCCGACATCATCAAGGTGGCCATGCTCGGGGTGGACAAGGCGCTCCGCGAGGCGGGCCTGCGGTCCCGGATGCTGCTGCAGGTCCACGACGAGCTGGTGTTCGAGGTGGCCCCCGGCGAGCTGGAGCAGCTGCGGGAACTCGTCACCGGGGCCATGTGCGGCGCGGCCGACCTGACCGTGCCGCTGGAGGTGTCCATCGGCACCGGCCGCAGCTGGGCCGAGGCCGCCCACTGAGGGCCGCCGCCGTGACCCGGCTCGTCCGGCGCGGGCGCGTTAGGGCACAGGCAGGTCACAGGACGGCGGCTCAGATTGACCCTGTGTCCGGACTCTCATATCCTGAACGCTGCGCCGTGTTCTGGTGCAGTCCGCCATGGCCAGGCACAGCCGCAGATCGCCGTCGAGGCAATCGTGGCTGGTCAGGTCGGCCAGGCAAGTCCACTAGACCTGTGGCCCCTTTGGCGGGCTGGGCCGTTCAGGCGCGTCCAATACATCCTGTCCGCCGGAGCCAATCTACACATGACGAGCAGCACTGAGGCCAGCCCGACCCCCAAGGTAGCGGTCAACGACATCGGGTCCGAGGAGGCCTTCCTCGCCGCGATCGATGAGACCATCAAGTACTTCAATGACGGCGACATCGTTGAGGGAACCGTCGT
>JBLMWU010000270.1:0-23176 GCA_050257395.1 Gemmatimonadota bacterium
CGGGCCTGCTGGCCCGGCGCCACAGCGCTCTCTGGTATCTCAGACCCGTCCGGTCAGCCGGAGACCTCGAACACGGAGGTGCCCCAGTTGTCGAAGGGGTCCTGGTTGGCCGCTGGCGGGATGTACTCGGTGGCCAGCCAGACCCCCTTGCCGCTCGGGTCCAGGCCGGTGAACGAGTAGTCGCCCCAGCGCGGGCCGAACGGCACGTCGGCGAAGCTCAGGTGCGGGCCGTTGCCGCCGGCCACGAGCTTGATCTTGCCCGAGCCGAGGGTGGTGAAGGCCGACGCCGGGTCGATGGCCGGGCTGGTGACGGTGAACACCATCGCCGCCGGCCCGTTCGCCGGCTTCTGCAGGGCCGGGTAGAGGAGGTAGGCGCCCTTGGCCGCCACGTAGCCCTGGCTGACGACCTCCTGCTTGCCGGTGTCGACCTTGAACCAGGCGGCGCCGTCGCGGGCGGTCGGGTCGCCCGTGGGCGCCACCGCGGCGTCCACCGCGGTCCACAGCTGGACGTCGCCGCTGGCGGTCCGGGTCACGTTGACCGGGCCGCTGGTGCGGCTGTCGTCCGGGTTGAGGAACGCCTCGGAGGTGATGCCGTTCGAGTCGGTGCTGCCGTCACCCGTACTGGCGGCCGGGATCGGGAAGGCGTACTGCTCGCTGCTGATCACCTTGCCGGTCAGCGTGTCGCCCTTGAGCTTCCACAGGCCCAGGCTGCTGCTGACCACGTTGTTCTGGCCCGTCGCGTCGAACGGGAAGGAGTTCACCAGGTAGCCGTTGCTGGTGCCGGTGTTGATCGCCGGGTCGAGCCCGAGGCCCGGGATCCCGGCCAGGGACACCGGCCCGAACAGGTCCTCGCTGACGGTCGGGCCCTCCGCGACGAGCTGCGACTTGCTGATCGCGAGCACGATCGCGCCCTCGTACTGGTCGGTGTTCGGGCCGCAGTACTCGTCGGTCGAGATGATCAGCTCGCTGTTGCTGAACCCGGTCTTGGGCTGGTCGCCCAGGCAGGTCTGGTTGAGCGAGGTGTCGAACTGGTAGGAGGCCAGATCGCCCTTCGCGTTCAGCACCGCGACGTCCACCACCGTGTTGGTGAGGGACGAGTTCGGCCCGCTGGGCGGGAAGCTGATCACGGTGAAGTAGAACGACTTCGTCGCCGGGTCGTACAGGCACCGCGGGTCGCTGAACGCGAACGGGTCCTGGAAGACGACGCCGATCGGCAGTTCAGGCAGCAGCTGCGTGCCGTTCGCGCTGGTGGTCCGCATGGAGATGTTGACCGGCTCGAAGATGACCTTGCCGTTGAAACCCTTGGCGTAACCGGCGCACAGGCCCTGGTCCGGCGGGGTCACCTCGCCGACGCCGGGGCCGCCGTTGACCGCCGCCGAGCTCATGTCGCTGACCCCGTCGAAGCTGTGCAGCACGGTCGCTCCGGTCGTGCCGGTGGTGTACGCCGGGGCGGCCGGGCCGCTGGCGATCTTCGCCGCCCGGGGGCTGGCGCTGCGGGCGGCGGGGTCGGACCCGCCCGGCGACCGGAAGGGGATCACGCGGCCCTTGGCCGTGTTGGCCTTCGCCATGCGTGACTTGATGGCCGGCAGGTGCGCCAGGCCGTTGACCGGCTGGGCCAGCCGGGTGGCCTGGCCCGCGGTTCCGTGGTAGGTCACTGTCCCGGCAGCGGCCGGTGCGGCTGCCCGCACCGGGCTTGCCAGGGCGCCGGCGGCCGGCAGCACGGTGAAAGCCGCCAGGCTCAGGACACCGACGAATGAAGCGCGCTTCATAACACCCCTCTTCGTGATCCGATGGTGCGTCTTGCTCACGACAAGCGGCCGGCTCCGGCGGGGTCCTGAGGGGTGAAGAACAAAGCCTCAGCGGAGTGCCAAGGGGAATCTAACTGGACAGCAACTGCTTTAGCGACAAAAACGGTGCCTTGTGGCCAATTCTTGATGGAAAACCTGCGGCCGCGCTGTCCTGCCTATGGTCACCGCGCGCCGGCCCGCTCGAAAGCGCGGGCGATGACCTGGTAGCCGGCCTGGTTGGCATGCTGGTTCGGGCCGCGCGGCGGCGGCGCGCACTCCCAGGTCCACCGGCAGATCGCCGCGACGTTGCGCGGCAGGCTGCCGTAGCCGGGCACGGTCACCGGGTGCCCGAAGTCGCCGGTGCGGAAGGCGGCGAACACGTCCGCCACCCGGATGCCGAAACGCCGGTAGGTATCGGTCAGCAGCCCGTTGTAGCCGGCGGCGGCGAGCTCGGCGAGCCGCGCCACCGCCCGGCCGGGCAGGCCGGCCCGCCATTCGGACAACGCCGGCAGGTAATAGTTCATGGCCATAATCCGGCCGTGCGGATCGGCCTGGCGAAGCCTGGTCAGGATGGCGGTGAGATTGGCGGTGGCGCGCGGGATCACCTCCCGTACGCAGGTGGCCAGCTTCGCCAGCGAGGGCCGGGTGAGGCAGGAACCCGGGTCGTTGGCCCCGATGTCCAGGGTGACCAGCCGGACGTGGCCGCGGTGCGCGCGCAGGAACCGGGTGGCGGCCGTGAGCTGCGACCCGCCCGGGTACCGGCAGATACCGCCGTTGATCATGCTGGCGGTGGTCTCGCCGGAGCAGCCGAGCTTCACCAGCCGCAGGCCCGGATGCCGGGGCCGCAGCGCGGCGTAGAGCTGGTCGGGGTACCCGTGCGGGGTCGGGACGCTCGCACCGGCCGGGTCGGGCTGCACACCCCGGGCCAGTGAGTCGCCGAGTGACAGGTAATAGGTCACCGGCGGCCGGGGACGGCGCCCCGGCGCCGGGGAGGAGCAGCCAGCGGCGGCAGCCAGCACACCGGCCAGCAGCACAGCAGCCAGAAGGCGGCGCATCGTCTCCCGTCCCGGGTGGGGGCCCTCATTCTAGGGACGCCGCGCCCAGGACCCAGCTGCGGTTGTCGCGGATGAACGTGGCGGGGAAGCCAGGGTCGAACGGGACGGCGGCGTCCAGCCGGGCCAGCGCCTCCGCGGGCAGCCCGACCCCGGTGGCGCCGAGGTTGTCGCGGAGCTGGCTGGCGGTCCGCGCGCCGATGATGGGATGGACCGCCGGCGACTGGGCCCGGATCCAGGCGATCGCGACCTGGGCCGGGGTGGCGCCCAGGTCGCTGGCGACCGCCTGCACGGTGGCGGCGACGGCGCGCTGGTGCCCGGTGATGGCAGCCGGGTCGACCCGGGTGCCGGGCGCCACGGCCTCCGGCCGGGTGAACTTGCCGGACAGGATGCCGTTGGCCAGCGGGCTCCAGGCCGCCACCGTCATCCCCAGCTCGGTGGCCATCGGCAGCAGCTCGCGCTCGATGTCGCGCTGGAGCAGGCTGTAGGGCACCTGCAGGCCCGCGAACGCGGTCCAGCCGCGCCACTGCGCGAGCGTGTTCGCGCGCGCCACCAGCCAGGCCGGGGTGTCGGAGATGCCGGTGTAGAGGATCTTCCCGGCGCGGACCTCGTCGTCCAGCGCGCGCATGGTCTCCTCGGCCGGGGTGTGCCGGTCCCACAGGTGGACCCAGTAGATGTCCAGGTAGTCGGTGCGCAGCCGCCGCAGGCTGGTCTCCAGCGACAGCCGCAGGTTCTTGCGGTGGTTCCCGCCCCCGTTCGGGTCGGACCGGTCCCGGGTGACGGTGTACTTGCTGGCCAGCACGAACCGGTCGCGGCGGCCGGCCAGCAGCTCGCCGAGGATCTCCTCGCTCGCGCCGCCGCGGTAGTTGATGGCCGTGTCGATCACGTTGCCGCCCGCGTCTGCGTAGGCGTCGAGGATCCGGCGGCACTCCTCCGGCGGCGCGCCCACGCCGCCCTGCTCGCCGAACGTCATCGCCCCGAGGAACAGCTCGGACACCCGGAGCCCGGTCGGGCCGAACCGGCGGTACCGCATCACCGCTCCTCCCCGCCGCCGAACGCCTCGGCGGCGAGCCGCACCACCTCGTCGTGCGGCACGTCCCGCAGATGCTGGTCAACGGCCCACCGGTGCCCGAAGGGGTCGATGAACTGGCCGGTCCGCTCCCCCCAGAACGCGTCGTGCAGCGGCTCGAACACCGTGGCACCGGCGGCGAGCGCCCGCTCCCACACCGCGTCTGCGTCCCCGGCCGCCAGGTGCAGTGCCCCGTAGGTGCCGCCCAGCGTCAGCGGCGACACGATGCCCATGCCGGGGAACTCACCGGAGATCGACAGCAGGCTGTCGCCGAAGCGCAGCTCGATCGTCAGCACCTGCCCGCCGGGCAGGCTGATGCGGCTGACTTCCGCGGCGTCCAGGACGGACCGGTACCAGCCGGCGGCCGCGGCCGGGTCATTGACCACCAGATGACAGGTCAGCGTGCTCATGACCGTGACTATACATAGTGTTCAGACGTGATGTCTATACATGCTGACTGCTATGCTCGGGTGCCATGCCACCGCGTCCGCCCGCCCGCCGCCAGCAGGGCCGCCGTGCCGCCCCGGGCGGGCCCGGCCAGCCAGAACTCCGGGAAGCGATCCTGGCCGCCACCGCCACCCTGCTCGCCAGCCGCTCCTTCGCGGACCTGGCGGTCAGCGACATCCTCAGCGCGGCCGGGGTCTCCCGCGGCTCGTTCTACTTCTATTTCGACAGCAAGCACGACGTGCTCGCGGAGCTCGTCCGGCGGGCGGTCGCCCGCGGCCATGACGCCGCCGCCCCGTGGCTGGCGCGCCCGGCCGACCCGGCGGCCGCGCTGCGGGCCGGCATCACCGCGGGCGCCCGGCTGTGGCGCGACAGCGCGCCCGTCCTGCGGGCCATCGTGGAGAACTGGCGGACCGACCCGCGGCTGACCGTGCTCTGGCAGGAGCAGATGGACAGCTTCACCCGTGCCGCTGTGGCGCAGATCACGGCCGACCCGGCCGTGGCGGCGCGGCTGGGCGGCCTGGACGTGACCGCGGTCGCCAGCGCGCTGACCTGGCTCGGCGAGCGCCTGTACTACCTGGCGGCCATCGGCACTCCCCCGTTCGACGACGAGGACACCCTGGTCGCCACCCTGCTGCACTTCTGGCAGTCCGCCCTGTACGGACAGTGACCGCCCGGCTCTTCGTTTACACGCCCGAAATATCTGCGGACACATTCCGAAACATCCACCGGTGACCCTCGCTGGCGGGGCAGTCGACACGGAGGATGCGGTTGAGCGCGGGAAACACCGCCTGGGTGCTGGTCAGCGCCGCCCTGGTGATGTTCATGACGCCGGGGCTGGCGCTCTTCTACGGCGGCATGGTCCGGGCCAGAAGCGTCCTGAACGTGATGATGCTCAGCTTCGTGTGCCTGGCCGTGGTCGGCGTGCTGTGGACGCTGTACGGGTACTCGCTGGCCTTCGGCAGGGACGCGTTCGGCGGCCTGATCGGCGGGCTGAACCAGGCGGGCCTGCACGGGCTCGCCACCACCACGGTCGGCGCCCCCGGGCAGCACATCCCGCTGTTCGCCTTCGCCGCCTTCCAGCTGATGTTCGCGGTCATCACGGTGGCGCTGCTGGCCGGCACGGGCGCGGAGCGCACCCGGTTCTGGCCGTGGCTGCTGTTCATCGTGGCCTGGGTCACGGCCGTGTACCTGCCGCTCGCCCACTGGATCTTCGACGCGCCCGGCCTGACCGGCCTGCACAGCGCGGGCGGCTGGCTGGTGGGCAAGCTGCACGTGCTCGACTTCGCCGGCGGCACCGCGGTGGAGGTCAACTCCGGCGCCGCCGCGCTCGCCCTCGCGCTGGTGCTGGGCAAGCGCCGCGGCTGGCCGAAGGAGCCCAGCCGCCCGCACAGCCTGCCGCTGGTCATGCTGGGCTCCGGCATCCTGTGGTTCGGCTGGTTCGGGTTCAACGCCGGCTCGGCCCTCGGCGCGAACGGCCTGGCGGCGACCGCCTTCATCAACACCATGCTGGCCGGCGGCACCGGGCTGGCCGGCTGGCTGCTGGTGGAGCAGTGGCGCGACGGCAGGCCGACCACCCTGGGCGCGGCGTCCGGCGCGGTCGCCGGGCTGGTGGGCATCACCCCGGCCTGCGCGTTCGTGGACCCGCTGGGCGCGCTGGCGATCGGCCTGGCGGCCGGGGCGGTGTGCGCGCTGGCGGTCGGGCTCAAGTACCGGCTCGGCTACGACGACTCCCTGGACGTGGTGGCGGTGCACGGCGTGGGCGGCGTGGTGGGCCTGCTGCTGCTCGGCTTCCTGGCCACCAGGGGCGTGAACCCGCACGGCGCCGACGGCCTGCTCTACGGCGGCGGGCTGGGCCAGCTGGGCCGGCAGGCGCTCGCCACCGCGGTGACGATCGGCTTCTCCGCGACCCTGACCTTCGGCATCGCCTGGGCCATCCAGAAGACCATCGGGCTGCGGGTCAGCGCCGAAGCCGAGTGGGACGGCATCGACGAGGCAGAGCACGCCGAGACCGCCTACGAGTTCGGTGCCCTCGGCGGGCGCCACACGGCCGCGCTGGCCAGCCCCGCCGCCCGGCCGCGGGATCCCGGGGCGCGGGACAGCGAGCCGCGGGAAATGGCGTCGCAGACCAAGCCGGGCACTCATTAGCCTGGGGTCCGTGCCGACCACGATCGTCCCCACCGGCGCGCCGCTGGCCGGCCGCTGGGTCCGGCTCGACCTGCTCACCGAGGCGGACCTCGGCGAGCTGTACCCGGTCCTGAGCGACCCGGCGGTCTACAGCCAGGGTTACGTCATGCACCGCCGCCCGGAGTCACCCGGCGACGCCCGCGACCTGGCGCGGTCCGTCTTCCTGGCGCAGCAGGGCGAAACCGACGCCAGGGGCGGCGGACGCCTCGCCTATGCGGTGCGGCTTGCGGCCGCCAGCGACCTCGGCCCGCCAGGGGCGCTGGTGGGCACCACGTCGCTGTGGGAGGCCGACGTCCGGAACGAGCGGATCCACATCGGCTCCACCCTGTACGGCTCGCGCTGGTGGGGGACCCAGGTGAACCCGGAGTGCAAGCTGCTGCTGATGACACACTGCTTCGAAGACCTCGGCTACGGCCGCATCAAGATCCAGACCGACCTGCTGAACACCCGCTCCCAGGCGGCCATCGCCAAGCTGGGCGCCACCCGGGAGGGGGTGCTGCGGCGGCACATGAAGCGCGAGGACGGCACCTTCCGTGACACCGTGGTCTTCAGCGTGCTGCGCGACGAATGGCCAGCGGTCAAGGAGCGGCTGGCCAGCCGTCTGGCGTAAAGCAGCCGGCTCTTCCGCACGACCCCGGCACTGGCTAGGTTGACCTCACGCACTGCCGCGAGATCCTGTGAGGTCCACGCATGTCCCAGGCCAGTCCGCACATCTTCGACATGATCCGGCGCTGGGAGGCCGACGACCCCGGCCGGGTCGCGGTCCGCTACGGCGGCCAGTCGTGGACCTGGGCCGAGTTCGCCAGCCGGGCCCGCCGCAATGCCAGCGCCCAGGTGGCCGCGGGCCTGGCGGCCGGCGACCGGGTGGCGTTCCTGGACAAGAACCACCCGGCCTGCCTGGAGACCACCCTGGGCTGCTCGCTGGCCGGGACGGCCAACGCAGTGGTCAACTTCCGGCTGGCGCCGGACGAGGTTGCCTTCATCATCAATGACGCGAAGGCCCGGGTGCTGTTCGCCGGGGCCGAGTTCCTGCCGGTGGTCGAGCAGATCCGGGCGCAGATCCCGACCGTCGAGCAGGTCATCACCGTCGGCGGGGACGACGGCGGGGACGGCGGGTACGAGCGGTTCCTGGCCGATGCCGCGGACGCCGTGCCCGGCCGCGAGGCCGCGCTGGACGACTGCTTCCTCCAGCTCTACACCTCCGGGACCACGGGCTTCCCGAAGGGTGCCATGCTCACCCACCGTTCCATGATCGCCCACAGCCGGGCGGCATCCTCCGGCTGCGGGCTGGGCCGCGACTCGGTGAACATGGTCGCCATGCCGCTGTTCCACGTCGGCGGGACCTCCTGGTCCCTGGCCGGGATGTCGGAGGGCTGCCAGACTGTGGTCGTCCGCGAGCTGGTCCCGGACCAGGCGCTGGCCCAGATCGCCCGGGACCGCGTCACCCACGGTTTCTTCGTTCCCGCTGTGTACGGGTTCTTCCTGCAGGTGCCGGGGCTGGCGGACTACGACCTCTCGTCGCTGCGCTGCCTGTGCTACGGCGGGGCGCCGATGCCGACCCCGCTGCTGCGCCAGGCGCTGGCGGCGTTCCCGGACGCGGGCTTTTACCAGGTGTACGGGATGACCGAAGGGTCGGGCGCGTTCGCCCTGATGGGGCCGGAGGATCACCGCGACCCCGCGCACCCGGAGCGGCTGAAGTCGGCCGGCAAGCCGGTGCCCGGCGTGGAGATGCGGGTCACCGACCCGGCCACCGGCCAGCCGGTGGCCGACGGCGAGGTGGGCGAGTTCGAGATGCGCGGCGATCTGGTGATGGCGGGCTACTGGCAGCGGCCCGAGGCCACGGCGGCCACCATCGTCGACGGGTGGCTGCACACCGGTGACGCGGGCCGCCGGGACTCCGACGGCTACTACTACATCGAGGACCGGGTCAAGGACATGATCATCTCCGGCGGGGAGAACGTGTACCCGGCCGAGGTGGAGCGGGTAATCGCCGAGTATCCCGACGTGGCGGAGGTGGCCGTGATCGGCGTGCCGGACGAGAAGTGGGGCGAGGCGGTCAAGGCGGTGGTGGTGCCCCGGCCCGGCGCGACCCTCGACGCCGCGAAGCTGCTGGAGGCGATCAGGCCGCAGCTGGCCCCGTTCAAGCGGCCGGCCAGCGTGGACGTGGTGGACGCGCTGCCGCGCAACGCCACCGGCAAGATCCTCAAGCGGACGCTCCGCGAGCCGTACTGGGAGGGCCGCGACCGGGCGGTGTGATGCGCGCCGGGCCCGGGCGCTCCGCCCGGGCCCGCCGCGCATCATCGTCCCTCAGGCGGAACCCGGGCGGCCCTGGCTCCCGGCCGCGACCGGCTCCTCCGCGCCGCCGCCCGCCAGCGGCTCCGCGGCGACCGGCACCGGCACTGCCCGCGGGACCCGGCGCAGCGCCAGGTAGCTGACCACGATCCCGGCGGCGAGCAGGGCGATGGTGACCGCGAGGCCGGCGTGGTAGCCGTCCAGGAACGCGGGCACCGGCGCGGACCCGTGCGTCACCGCGGCGCCCTGGCGGGAGCGCAGCACCGCGCCGATCACCGTGATGCCGAGCAGCCCGGCCACCTCGCGGGAGTTGTTCAGCAGGGCGGAGGCGATGCCGGAGCGCTCCGGCGGCACCGATCCGATCACCGTGGTGGTCAGCGGCACGGTCATCAGCCCGGAGCCCGCGCCGAACAGGAGGAAGCCCGGCAGCAGGTCCGCCAGGGAGGCGCGGGCGCCCAGCCGGGCGAACAGCACCAGCCCGGCCACGTTCAGCGCCAGGCCGATGGCGACCATCCGGTGCGCGCCGAGCCGGCTGGACAGCTGCGCGCCGGCCGCGGCGAACACCGCCATGGCCAGGGCCATCGGGACGAACGCCAGGCCCGCCCGGACCGGTGAGAACCCCAGCACCCCCTGCAGGTAGAGCGAGGTGAAGAAGTAGATCCCGAAGATCCCGAACGCCCACAGCATCATGGTGCCGGTGCCGCCGCTGAACGCCCGCGAGCGCAGCAGTGACAGCTGGACCATGGGCGCGGGCGTGCGGGACTCGATGAGCACGAACGCCGCGCCCGCCACCGCCGCCACCGCGAACGCGGCCAGGATCTGCGCCGAGGTCCAGCCGCGGTCGTGGCCCTCGATCAGGGCGTAGGTGAGCGCGAAAAGGGCGGCCGACGAGGTCACCAGGCCGGGCAGGTCCAGCCGCCGGGCGGCCGAGGTGTCCCGGGACTCCCGGATGGCCGCCGCGCCCAGCACCATGGCCGCCACCCCGACCGGCACGTTGATCAGGAAGATCCAGCCCCAGTGGAAGTGCTGGGCGATGTACCCGCCGATGAGCGGGCCGAGCGCGAGCGCCAGCGCGCCGATCGCGCTCCAGATCCCGATCGCCCGGGTCCGCTCCCTGATGTCGGTGAACGTGGCGGCGATGATCGCCAGGGTGGTCGGCACCATCAGGGCGGCGCCGGCGCCCTGCAGCAGCCGGGTGCCGATGAGCACGGCGCCGCTGCCGGCCAGGCCGGCCCCGAGCGAGGAGAGCGTGAACACCGCCACCCCGGCCAGGAACAGCCGCCGCCGCCCGTACAGATCGGCCAGCCTGCCGCCGGCCAGCAGCAGCCCGGCGAACACCAGGATGTAGCTGCTGACGATCCACTCAAGCCCGGCCACGGACAGGTGCAGGCTCCGCTGGATGGTGGGGATCGCGACGTTCGTCACATTGTTGTCCAGGTAGCCCATGAAGGTGGCGAGACCCACCGCCACCAGGGCCAGCCAGCGTCTTGGCATTGCCCGTTCTCCCGCCTGTACATCGTTCTTGTACGTTGCTCTTATACGTTGTACATGTACATAGCACAGGTTGCCTTGTACGTTGTATAGTTGTCAAGTGGCATCCACACCCACCCGGGACGACACCGAGCGGACCCGGCTCAGCAAGCAGACCGTGGTCGAGCGGGCGCTCGCGCTCGCCGACAGCGGCGGGCTCGACGCACTCACGATCCGGCGGCTGGCGCAGGATCTCGGGGTCACCCCGATGGCCCTGTACTGGCACTTCCGCTCCAAGGAAGAGCTCATCGCCGGGCTCGCGGACCGGATCTGGGGCGAGATCGCCACCGACGTCGACCCTGCGCAGCCGTGGCCGGCGCAGCTGCGCGGCCTGCTGGAGTCGCTGATCGCCGTGCTGCGCGCGCACCCGGCCGCCAGCCAGCTGCTGATCGCCGGCGAGAAGCAGTCCCCGGCCGGCCGGGACGTGACCGAGACCGCGCTGGCGGTGCTCCGCAGCGGCGGGTTCGACGCCCAGCACGCCAGCGAGATCGCCCGCAGCGGCCTGTGGACCGGGCTGACGCTGGTGATGAGCGAGCCGGGCTTCGACCCCGGGCTGACCGAGCAGGAGCGCGCCGAGCTGCAGCGGCGGCGGCTGGTCGAGCTCGCGTCGCTGCCACGGGAGCGGTACCCGTGCCTGGTGGAGTCCGCAGCCTGGCTGACCGCCTGCGACGACCCGGAGTTCCACTACCGCTTCGGGGTGGACCTGTTCATCGCCGGGGTCGAGGCGATGGCCACGCGGCAGGCCGGATAGCTGCCGTCGCGGAAGAGCGGCCGCCGCGGAAGAAACGCCGCGCGGCGCCGGTTGGCGACAGCGTGATCGACGCGCCGCTGTCAGTCCTGGACCTCGCCCCCGTCGCCGCCGGCCGCAGCCCCGGCGAGGCGCTGCGCCACACCACCGACCTGGCCCGGCGCACCGAGGAGCTGGGCTACCGCCGGTTCTGGGTGGCCGAGCACCACAACATGCCGTCCATCGCCAGCTCGGCCCCGGCCGTGCTGATCGCGCACCTGGCGGCGGCCACCTCCCGGATCCGGGTGGGCTCGGGCGGCGTGATGCTGCCCAACCACCCGCCACTGGTGGTGGCCGAGCAGTTCGGCACCCTGCACGCGCTGCACCCCGGCCGGATCGACCTGGGCATCGGCCGCGCGCCCGGTACCGACCAGCTGACCGCGCTGGCGCTGCGGCGGACCATGGAGGGGCTTTCCGCCGAGCGGTTCCCCGAGGAGCTGGCCGACCTGATCGGGCTGTTCAGCGGGGAGGACCCGCGGGCCCGGATCACCGCCACCCCCGGCCGCGGCGAGACGCCGGCCATCTGGCTGCTCGGCTCCAGCGGCTACAGCGCGCAGCTCGCGGGCCTGCTCGGGCTGCCGTTCTCGTTCGCCCACCACTTCAGCTCCGCCAACACCGAGCCCGCGCTGGCCCTGTACCGGGAGAACTTCCGGCCCTCGCAGTGGCTGGAGCGCCCGCACGCGATGGTCGCGGTGAGCACCATCTGCGCGGACACCGACGAGCGGGCGCAGTGGCTGTCCGGGCCGGCCGCGCTGTCGTTCCTGCGGCTGCGCCAGGGCATGCCGCAGCCGCTCGCCACCCCCGAGGAGGCGGCCGCCTACCCGTATTCGGAACTGGAACGGGGCTTCGCCGCCGAGCGGTTCGCCGGCCAGGCGATCGGGTCACCGGAGACGGTCCGGCAGCGGCTGGCCGCGCTGATCGGGCGCACCGGCGCGGACGAGCTGATGCTCACCACGATGGTGTACGACATCGGCGACCGGATCCGCTCGTTCGAGCTGGTCGCCGGGAAGGTCGCGGGCGGGCTCAGCTTCCCAGCGCAGCCGTGATGACCGCCAGCAGGATGGTGGTCAGGGCGCCCATGCCGTGCCCGACCGGGACGAACACCTCCAGGTGCCCGCGCGGCCTGCGGGCCGGCGCGGCCTGACGCTCCCGCACGCTGGCGACTGCGTGGTCGACGAGCCGGCCGGCCAGCGCGTCGTCGGTGAGCGCCCGGGCGAGGACCGCGTCGGTGAGCCGGCCGGCCACCGCGTCCTCGGCCGCGGTGGCGAACATGCCGGTCGCCGGGGCGCCGCGGCGGCGGTCCGGGTAGGGGGTCCACAAGGTCACCGTGGAGATGCCCAGCCCGATGGCTGGCATCAGGAAGAGGGCGGCCAGCCAGGCCAGGATGACCTGGCCGGTCAGCACGTAGCTGGCCCAGGTCAGCATGCCCGCGGTGGCCAGCCCGAAATGCGCGAAGATCACCCCGGGCGGCAGCCCCCCGCCGTGCGAGCGGTGGCTGCGCAGCCCGCCGCGGGCCAGCCAGGTGCCGAGCATGTAGGCGCCGGCGCTCATGGTGAGCAGCCAGGCGATCAGGGTCGCGACGGCGAGGGTCCGGGGCTCCGGATGGGCCGGGCCGGCCAGCAGCCGTTCCGCGGTGGGGGCCGCGACAGCGGTCACGCTCATCGGCACCCCCTCGCCCGGGCTCAGGCGCCGGCCCCAAAAGCGTAAACCGCGAGGCTGCCCGCGCGATAGCCGCGGTGACGCAGGACGCGCCCGTCGCGCTCACCGCCCCCCGTCCCCGCCGGGCCGCGCGCTGCCGGCGAGCACGCGCGCCGGCCCAGCCAGCGCCCCGGCTCCCCCGCCGGCCAGCGCCCGCAGGCCGGGCACGATGGTCCGGCCTACCACCTCGCACAGCGCCATCAGGATCAGGGCGGCACCCCAGGCCCGGACGCTGATCCCGTGCGCGGCGCTGAACGAGGCGATCGCCGGGCCGCCGCCGTGCTGGGCGTACAGGCCGAACACCAGGCGGCCGATGGTGCCGAGCACCCACAGCGCGATGGCGGCGGCGGTGGCGCGGGCGATGAGGGTGCCGTCCGGCCCGGAATAGACACGGGTGAACTCGCCCGCCAGCAGGCCGAGCAGCGCGCCGGCCACCGCGCAGCCGATCACCAGCAGCAGGCTGCCGCCGCTGGCCGGGAAGCCGTGCAGGTACTTGACCGCAGCCCAGGCGACGAGCGCCAGCGGCCACGCGAGCTGGAACCAGCCCAGCCGCCTGCCGCGGACCTGCCGCACCACGGACAGGATCAGCAGCAGCGGAAACAGGTAATCGAAAAGAGTCACGGATCTGCCTTCCTGGAGGGTCTGCGGGCTGCCGTTGGTGGCGGGAATCACGGTAGGAAGGGAACATGCCGATGCCATTAGCCCCCGGATGGACTGCCGGGCCTACCCGGGCGGGCGGCTGGCGGGCCTGACCATCCAGCTGGAGGCCGCCCGGGCGCTGCTGGCCGCCCAGGGCGACCCCGGGCAGGCACTCGGTCACGTCGAGCAGGGCCACCGGCTGGCCGCGGCCGCCCTCACCGAGACCCGCGAGGCCGTGGCCGCGCTGCGGGAGGACCTGCGGCCGCTGCCGGAACTCCTGGCTGACCTGGTGGGCAGCCACCGCGACCAGGCCGGCGGCGGGGCCAGCTTCGCGGTCCGCGGCACTCCCCGCCCGCTGGCCCCGGCTGCCACCCTGGCCCTGTACCGGGGCGCGCAGGAGGCACTCACCAACGCCCGCCGGCACGCGCCCGGCGCGTGCGTCCAGGCCGAGCTCCGCTACGAGGCGCGGGAGGCGGTGCTGACGGTCGGTCCCGGCTACGGGCTCACCGGCATGCGGGAGCGGGCGGAACTGGCGGGCGGCAGCCTGCAGGCCGGCCCCGGTGACGGCGGCTGGCGGGTAGAGCTGCGGGTGCCGGCGTGAGCCCGGCCGCCGCCCTGCGGGTGCTGGTGGCCGACGACCAGACAGTGGTCAGGGAGGGCCTGGTCGCCATCCTCGGCCTGCTGCCCGGCGTCGAGGTGGTGGCCGCCGCGGCCGACGGCGAGCAGGCGGTCGCGCTGACCGGCGAGCACCGCCCGGACGTGGTGCTCATGGACCTGCGGATGCCGCGCTGCGACGGGGTGACCGCGACCCGCCGCATCCGGGCGGCGCACCCGGGCACCGAGGTGGTGGTGCTCACCACGTTCGACGACGACGAGTCCATCGTGGCCGCGCTCAGCGCCGGGGCCCGGGGGTATCTGACCAAGGACGCCGGCAGCGCCCAGCTCGCCCACGCGATCCGGGCCGCCGTCGGCGGCCAGGCCGTGCTCACCCCGGCCGTGCAGGCCAGGCTCGTCGACGCCGCCCGTACCGGCGGCCCCGGGACCGTCCACGGGCGGCCGGCGGCGCCGCTGCCGGACGGGCTGACGCCCCGGGAGGCGGAGGTGCTGCGGCTGATCGCGGGCGGGCTGTCCAACACCGAGATCGCCGCGGCCCTGTTCGTGGGCGAGGCCACGGTCAAGACGCTCATCAACCATCTGTTCGCCAAGGCCCAGGTGCGCGACCGGGCCCAGGCCGTCCGGCACGCCTACCGGCACGGGCTGGCCGGCTAGCGCCGGCGGCTCACCGCCAGAGCCCGCGCCGGGTCAGCTCCTCCCTGAGCAGCACCGGCTGGTCGGTCATGATGCCGTCGGCGCCCAGGTCGAGCGCCGCCCGGATGCTCGCCAGGTCGTTGAGGGTCCACACGTGCACCGGCAGGCCCGCGGCGTGTGCCCGGCGGATCAGGCCCGCCGTGACGACCTGGATCCCGTAGGCGGCCAGCGGCAGCTGCAGCACGTCCGGGTGCACCGCACCCGCGAACGGGCGCGGGCTGGCCAGGAACCGGAGGAACTCCGTCACTGGTGCCCCCGTGCACACCTGCCCCGCCAGGGCCGCCCGCACCCGCCGCAGCCGGGACCGGGAGAACGAGGTGACGCAGACCCGCTCGAAGCAGCCCGCCCGGCGGATGATGTCCGGCACCAGTTCCGAGGCGGCGCGGTCCTTGACGTCGATGTTGAACCGCAGGTCCGGGAAGCCGGCCAGCACCTCGGTGAGCAACGGCACTTCGGCCGGGCCGTCGCTGACCGCTGGCGCCGCCCGCAGCTCGGCGAGGGTGAGCGCGGACACCCGGCCGCTGAGCCCGGCCAGCTGGTGTGCCCGCGCATCGTGGCAGATGATGACGTGCCCGTCCGCGGTGCCGCGGACGTCGGTCTCGATGTACCGGTAGCCGAGCGCGGCCGCCGCCGTGAACGCCATCCAGGTGTTCTCGGCCACGTCCAGGTGGGCGCCGCGGTGGGCGAACGCGATCGGCTGCGGGCTGTCCAGGAACGCCCAGCGCGGGTCCGGCACGCCTCGATCATGGACGGCACCCGGCAGCCCCGGCAATCAGCCGCGCCGCCCCGCGCCGCCGGGGAGTCCCGCCCGCTACCCGGCGTCCCGTCGCGGTAGCGTGCGGCTCATGGAACATGTCCGACTCGGCCGGACCGGCCTCCCGGTCTCGCGGCTGTGCCTGGGAACGATGACCTTCGGGCTGCAGTGCGATGAGCCCACCGCTGTCGCCATCCTCGACCGGGCCGCCGAAGGCGGCATCGACTTCCTGGACACCTCCGACGCCTATCCCCTGGGCGGGGAGCTCAGCACCCGGGGGGTCACCGAAGAGATCCTGGGCCGCTGGCTGAAGGGGAAACGGGACCGGTTCATCGTCGCCACCAAGTGCTTCGCCCCGACCGGGCCGGCGCCCTTCGACGCGGGCAACTCCCGCAAGCACATCCTCGCCGCCGTCGATGACTCGCTGCGGCGGCTGCAGACCGACTACATCGACCTGTATCAGCTGCACGGCTACGACCGGCAGACGCCGATCGACGAGACGCTGGGCGCTCTGGACGACCTCGTCCGCCAGGGCAAGGTCCGCTACACCGGCTGCTCCAACTTCCTGACCTACCAGCTGGTCCGGGCCATCGGGCGGAGCGAGACCCTGCGGCTCGCCCGCTTCGATTCGGTCCAGCCGCGCTACAACCTGCTCTTCCGCCAGATCGAGCGGGAGATGCTGCCGTTCTGCGCCGAGGAGGGGGTCGGCGTCATCCCCTACAACCCGCTGGCCGGCGGGCTGCTGACCGGCAAGCACTCGGGGGCCGCACCGCCCCCGGAGGGCTCCCGCTTCACCCTCGGCACGGCCGCGGAGATCTATCAGGACCGGTACTGGCACGACCGCGAGTTCGCCACCGTCGAGCGGCTGCGCCAGCTCGCGGAGCAGGCCGGGGTGAGCCTGGTGACCCTTGCGGTCGCCTGGGTGCTGGCGAACAAGGCGGTCACCGCGCCGATCATCGGGGCCAGTCATCCCGGGCAGCTCGACCTCAGCCTGGCGGCAGCCGGCTACGTACTCGACGGCGACCTGAAGCGGCAGCTGGACGAGGCGACCCACGAGTACCGCATGGGCGACGCCCCCCGTTAAGAGGCGGGGGCGGATCATCCAAAGGGGACGCCCCATGGCCTCTCTGACAGAGGGCACCCCCACCCGGCGCTGAAGTTCATCCCCGCCGCGCTGACCGAGGCGCCGCTGGCGGTGAGCACCGCGGTCACCCTGCCCTTCGTGCTGCCCGTCCTGCCCTGCCCGTGATACCGGCTTCGTGGCCGCGCTGAACCAGACGTCGGCTGAGACGGTCGGCTGGCCCGAACTCACCCGGACCGTGGCCGGGGCCTGGCACGCGCTGCCGCCCGGCCAGCGGGCGCACGCCGTCATCTTCACCGTCGATTACGGCGAGGCCGGGGCGATCACCGAACTCGGGCTGCCGCTCGGGCTGCCGGCCGCGGTCAGCGGGCACAACACCGAGTGGTGGTGGGGCCCCGGCGACCCGCACGCCACCACCGTGCTCGCGGTGGCGCCCGGGCCTATGGACGTCCAGGGCTACCAGTGCTACCTGCGCAGATTCTTCGGCAGCGTGCGGGTGGCCGCCACCCTCACCAACCCGGCCGGGCTGCGCAACCAGGAGTACGGCGGCCACGTGTACGTCTGCACCCACCCCCGGCGGCCGTGGGGCCAGCTGTGGCCGGCCCTGCGCCTTTACAGCTGATCGGCGCGGCCGGGGTAGACGTCAGCGACCGGGACAGACCCGCCGAGGACACCGAAGACGCGGCAGGCCAGCTCCGGGCAGGCCGCGGCGGCCCGGTAGAACTCCGCCAGCCGGGGCGTCAGTGCCGCGAGCCTGGCCGTCGACAGGGTCAGCGCGAACGCGCCGGCCGTGCGGGCATCCCGCTGGCTCTGGTAGCCCGCGACCGCGTCGTCCAGTGGCCGGAGCCCGGCCAGGCCGTCGTGAATGGCATCGGCCAGCAGGCCGGCGGCCAGGAAGGAGTCCGACATGCCCATGCCCGTGGCAGGGTCTTTGTGGTGGCCCGCGTCGCCGGCCAGGGCCCATCCTGGCCCGGCCGATACGCGGTAGAGGTTGGGCAGATCGCCGGTGCCGGTGAACCGCTCTTCCCGGCGGCCGGACGAGACCGCGTCCCACAGCCCCGGGACGAGCCTGAGGGCCGCCCGGAAGCTGCCATCCACGTCCTGGCGCACCTGATGGAGCTGCCCACGGGGCCACACGACGGCGATGCACGTCAGGTCGTCGTTGGTGGGCCAGACCAGGATCAGCCGCCCGGGGCGGGCATGAAAGGACGCACCCAGCCCGGCCAGGCCGCTCCAGTAGGAGTAGTAGAACGCGGTGAGCGGCGGATGTTCCCGGTAGGCACGGGCAGCGACCCGCCTCGCGACGGTCGAGTGGAGGCCGTCGGCGCCCACCACCAGCCGGCCCCGCAATGACAGCTCCGGCCCCTGGCGGTGACGGCCCCGTACGCCTGCCACCCGGCCGCCGGAGCACAGCAGGTCACGAACCACGAAGCCCTCGATCAGCTCGGCACCGGCCTCCGCGGCGGCCTGGACCAGCAGCGCGTCGAGCACGGTCCGGCGCGGGCAGTAGGCCTCGGCGACCCCCGCCACCGGCGGGCCGATGCCAGCTATCCGCACCGGGCCGACGTCGAAGGTGATCTCCGGGATCGGCGCGCAGCCGCGGGCGCGCAGTTCCCCGAGCAGTCCCCAGGCCTGCAGCCGTGCCGCGCCGCGCGGCCACAGGAAATGCGTGGACATGGTGTCGCTCGGGAACGAGGCCCGGTCGACCAGGGCGACCCGGTGCCCGGCACGCGCCAGCAGCATGGCCAGCGGCGCGCCGGCACACCGGGCACCGACCACGATGACGTCGTACGTCACACCTGCGACGGTACGAGACCCGCGACGGCTAGCCGACGGGCTGACCGGCGGCAAGGGCCTTGACGTCCGCGGTGCTGAGCGGGTCGCCGGCGATGCCCCAGTCACCGCTCTTCACTTCCTCGACCACCACCCAGGTGACGGGGCGCATGTTCTCCCCCTCGATCTCCACCATCGTGTCGGTCAGCCGGCGCACCATGTCCTGCTTCTGCTGCGCCGAGAAGACACCCTCGATGACTTTCACGTTGACGAACGGCATGTCCCACACCTTCCCCGATGGAGCCGGCCAGCGCCGGCGAGGTGACTGCAGCGGCTCCGCAGTCACGAAAGCGAAAATAGCACGATCGTTCGTGCCGTACAATCGGGGCATGCCACCACGCGCCACCGCTCACGGAGCCAGGACCAGGGAGACGATCCTGCGGACCGCCGCCGACGTGGCCTCGGTTGACGGCCTCGACGGCCTCACCATCGGGCGGCTGGCCGCCGAGCTGGCCATGAGCAAGAGCGGGCTGTTCGCCCACTTCGGGTCGAAGGAAGAGCTGCAGCTGGCCACGATCGAGGAAGCGCGGGAGCGGTACACCCGGGAGGTGATCACGCCGGCGCTCGCCGCTGGCCCCGGGATCACCCGCCTGCACGCCCTGTGCGAGTCGTTCCTCTCCTATGTCGAGCGGGCCGTGTTCCCCGGCGGGTGCTTCTTCGCCGCCGCCATGGCCGAGTACGGCGGTAAAGCCCCCGGCCCCGTCCGGGACCGCATCACCGGATGCCAGGAGCAGTGGATGGGCACACTCGAGCGGGCGGCCGCGGACGCCCGGGACCGGGGCGAGCTGCCGGCCGGCAGCGACCCGCGGCAGCTCGCCTTCGAGCTGGAGGGAGCGCTCCTGTCGGCGAACTGGTACTTCCACCTCTACGCCGACGGCACCTACCTGGAGCGGGCCCGCCGCGCCGTCGGGGCCCGCCTCGCGGGCGAGGCCACGCCGGCCGGGCTGCGCTCACTGCAGCGGTAACGGCGGGCACGCGGTCAGGCGTCCGGGACCCGCAGCTGGCGCAGGGCCGTGGTGACGGCGGCGACCCGCTCGTCATCCCAGCTGACGTCCGGGTCGGGCTCCAGCAGGCTGGTCGCGACGCTGGCCAGGCCCAGGGCCGGCAGTGACCATTCCTGCTCGGCAGCCGCCCCGAACGGGCTGCCGTGCAGCCGCTGCCCGGCCAGCCCGGGGGTGGACAGGGCCATGATGACCAGCCCGCGCAGGGTGGCGCTGAGCAGGGTGGCCAGGGTCCCGAGATCCGCGCCGGTCTCCGGCCGCAGCCGGTAGCCGAACAGCCCGGTCAGCTGCGCCCAGGCGGCCGCGATCCGGGTGGCACGGCGGCGCTCGGACTCAGCCAGCGCCGCCTGGACCTCATCGCGCAGCTTGCCGTCGGCCAGGCTGAGGAAGGTGGCGTGCAGGGCGAGGTAGGTCCGCCAGCCGGATGAGCCGTAGACGTTCTGGAAGTCGAACAGCGCCAGCTCGCGGAACAGCTCCAGCAGGAGCTCGTGCCGCTGCTGCGCGGTGCGCAGCCAGTCTTCGCGGCGGGCGATGATCCGCTGGATCAGCTCCAGCTCGGCCCCGGTGGGATCGGGGGTGGTGTCGGTGGCCAGTTCCTTCACCAGGTCGCTGAAGAACAGGTCCTTGTAGGGCCAGCGCCGGTACACGGCGCTGCGGGAGACGCCGGCCTCCCGGATCACGTCCTCGAAGCTGATGTGTTCCAGGCTGACGGTCAGCCCGCTCCGGTTCACCATGGCCAGCGCCGCCTGCAGCATCCGCTGCCCGGTCTCCTGGTCGGAGATGCGCCGGGCCCGGCGCGCCAGCCCGGTCGGTGCCTGTGCCTGCTGTGTCACTGCACGCCCCCTGCCGGGCCGTAAGACCCCACCCAACATAGGACTTGAGACTCTATGTCTCAAGTTTGACATCTGATGTCCTTACTCCAGGGTACCGGACGGCGGTGCCCTCCCGATCAAGGACGGTGGGCAATGGTTTCGCAGGCAGCACGCAGCAGGACGGGCGGTTACGCGCCGGGCAGGCGGCACAGGCGGCACTGGGGGCGGTGGCTGCTCGGCAGCGTGGCCGTCCTGCTCGTGCTGCTGGTCGGAGCAGCCGGGCTCGCCATCAAGCTCGCCCCATCCCCGGCCCCGCTCGCACTCCCCAGCGGCGTCAGCGCCCCGGCCGGGCCGCTCGCTGGCACCTGGACCGTGGCGGCGGGCTCGCTGGCGGGCTTCCGGGTCCGCGAGAGCGCCGCGGGCCTGGGCAACGACACGGTCGGCCGGACCAGCGCCATCACCGGCACCGTCGCGGTGACAGGTGACCGGGTCACCCAGGCGCGCCTGCGCATCGGCCTGGCCGCGCTGCGGGTCAACGGCAAAGTGCAGCCGCAGTTCGTCACCAGCCTCGGCGTCCGGGCGTTCCCGGCCGCGATCTTCACGCTCACCCGGCCGGTGGCCCTGCCAGCCGGGTTCAGCTCGGGCCGGACGGTCCACGCAACCGCGGCCGGCCGTCTCACCCTGCACGGGGTCACCCGGCCGGTGACGGTCACCTTCTCCGCCCGCCGGGACGGGCGCACGCTGGCAGCCGTGGCGACCATCCCGGTGGCCTTCTCCCGGTGGCACATCAAGGGCCCGCGCGGCTACGGCTTCCTCGGCTCGCTGGCCAGCAACGGCACCGCCGAGATGCTGCTCATCCTGGGCCGGCGGTAGCCGGCCGCTCCGGGGCGGCGCGCCTAGCTGTTCAGGTGGGCGCGCCAGTCCTGGGGCACCCGGCCGGCCGGGCCCGGGACCGGCTGGTCCACGGGGTGGTGCTGCGGCGAGGCCAGCGCCGGCCCGGCCTCGTAGAACTGCTCCTCCGGATAGCTCCAGAACCAGTCCTCACCCGGCTCGAAGCTGCGGATCACCGGGTGCCCGGTGGCGGCCGCGTGCGCGCTCGCGTGCTGGGACGGCGAGGTGTCGCAGCAGCCGATGTGCCCGCACTCGGCGCACCGGCGCAGGTGCAGCCACCAGCCCCCGGCCGCCTCGCACTCGGCGCAGCCGGTCCCGCTGGGCGGCACCGCCGGGTCGACCCCCGTCATCTCCGTCATCTGCTCTCCTCCCCGGCCAGTTCAGAACCGGACAGTTCAGGGCCGGCCAGCGGCAGCCGCACCCGGAAGCGGGTGTTCCCGGGGACCGAGTCCACCTGCAGGTCCCCGTGGTGCTTGTTCACGATGATCCGCCAGGAGATGTCGAGCCCCAGCCCGGTGCCCTCACCCACCGGCTTGGTGGTGAAGAAGGGCTCGAAGATCCGGTCCCGGATCTCCGGCGGCACACCCGGGCCGGTGTCGCCGAACTCCACCAGGACCCGCTCGCCGTCGAGCGCGGTCCGCACGGTCAGCGTGCCCGTTCCGCCCATCGCCGACACCGCGTTGTCGATCAGGTTGGTCCACACCTGGTTCAGCTCGCCCGCGTAGGCGGGCACCGGCGGCAGCGACCGGTCGTAGTCCCTGACCACGGTGACGCCGGACCCGATCTTGCCGCTGAGCATCACCAGCGTGCTGTCCAGCAGCTCGTGCACGTCCACCACCTGGAACGGGGCGCGGTCCAGCTGGGAGTACTGCCGGGCCGCGCCGACCAGCGTGGACACCCGGGTGGTGGAGTCCTCGATCTCGTTCATCAGCAGCTCGGTCTCGACCGTGTAGTTCATCCACCGGACGGCCCCGTCGAGCACGCTCTCGTCTACCGCGGCGGCCACCTGCTCCAGCCACCCGGTGTCCAGGCCGGCCTGCACGAACACCGGCGCCAGGTCCCAGCCGCCCGCGATGCCGTGCCCTTCCAGCCAGTCCCCCACCGCGTCCTCCGCGTCCGAGGCGGCGACCGGGTCCAGCACGGGCGCCTTGGGCACCCGCTCCGCCGCCTCCTCCTGCAGCCGGATCAGCGTCACCAGGGTGTCCCGGTCCCACTTGCCGCCGGCGATCGCGCCCAGCTTGTGCCGCATCCCGGCGACCCGCTCGCGCAGCGCCGCGGTGGCCCGGACCGCCGCGGTCGCCGGGTTGTTCAGCTCGTGGGTGAGACCGGCCGACAGCGAGCCCAGCGCCAGCAGCCGTTCCCGCTGCCCCACCAGCCGCTGGGCGTTCTGTGCGCCGAAGAACAGCCCCTCTAGCAGGTGCAGCGCCATCGGGAACCAGGCGCGCATCAGCTTGGTGAACCTCTCCGCGGACAGCACGAAGAACCGGGACGGTTCGGTCACGCGCAGCGTGCCGGTGTACAGCTGCGGGATCTGGTCACCCAGGTAAGCCTGGAACGCGCCCGCGTACACGCCGCGCGAGGAGGTGCGCACCATCTCCACGTCGTCGGCGCCGACCCGGCGCGACAGCACGAGCGTGCCTTCCAGCAGCACGTAGAAGCACTCGGCGGGCTCGCCCTCGCGGAACACAAAGCCGGGTTCCACGCGCTGGACCCGCCCCTCCCGGCAGAGCCAGGCCAGCTGCTCCTCGTTCAATTTCTCGAAAAGAAACAGCGTCCGCAGCTCAGCCGGGCTGCACAGGACGCCCTCCACCTGCCCGCTCACAATTTCTCCAGGTACCGGTGCACGAGCATGACCGCCATAGCCCCTTCCCCGACCGCGGATGCGACCCGCTTGGCCGACTCGGCCCGGACGTCCCCGGCCACGAACACGCCGGGCACGCTGGTCTCCAGGTGGTACGGGGAACGGTCCAGCTGCCAGCCGGGCGGCCGCTGCCCGCCCGCGGTCAGGTCC
>JBLMWU010000271.1:0-30826 GCA_050257395.1 Gemmatimonadota bacterium
AAGCAGGGGCGCCGGGCCTGCCTGGCCGCCACCACGACTGCTGCTCGACCGCCAGGTTCCAGACGAACCGGGCGTGCGCGCAGTGCCCGCGCAGTGCCGCCTCCTGGGCTGGCGAGGGCAGCAGACGGTACCGGGACATGCGAACATTATATCGAAAAACCATACACATTCTGGCCCTGGGAAGGGGGGAGGGGCGCTCTTTCCCGGCCTGAACGCTCGGGTTTCCGCGCCCTGCCTTCGATGAGCAGCAACTACACCTCAGAGTTCGACGACATCCCTGGCACCCGGGTGTTCACCGCCAAGCGCGCCAAGCAGGGCTACTACCTGAACCAGTTCTGCATGAGCCTGATGAAGGAGGAGAACCGCAAGCGGTTCAAGGCCGGCGAGCGGGCCTACCTCGACGAGTGGCCGATGACCGAGGCGCAGAAGGACGCGGTGATCGCCCGCGACTACAACGCGCTGCTCGAACTCGGCGGCAACATCTACTTCCTGGCCAAGATCTTCGCCACCGACGGTCTCAGCTATGTCCAGGCCGTCAGCACGATGACCGGCATGTCGGTGCCGGACTACCAGCAGATGATGCTGAAGGGGGGACGCTCGCCGGAGGGCTGGCGTTCCATGAAGGAAGGTAAGTAACCATGGCCCGCATCACGGCTGGCCTGACCACCAGCCACATCCCGGCCATCGGCGCCGCGATCGACCTCGGCAAGACCGGCGAGGACTACTGGAAGCCGCTGTTCGCCGGCTACGAGTGGACCAAGGCGTGGGCACAGGAAAACGTGCCGGACGTGGTGATCCTCGTCTACAACGACCACGCCTCCGCGTTCGACCCGGCCATCGTCCCCACGTTCGCGCTCGGCTGCGCCGACGAGTTCAAGCCGGCCGACGAAGGCTACGGCCCGCGCCCGGTCCCGATCGTGCACGGCGCCCCCGACCTAGCGGCTCACCTGGCCGAATCGCTGATCCTGGACGAGTTCGACCTCACGCTCATGTACGAGATGGACGTCGACCACGGCCTCACCGTCCCGCTGTCCCTGGTCTACGGCCAGCCGGAGGAATGGCCGGTGAAGGTCATCCCGCTGGCCGTGAACGTGGTGCAGTACCCGCCGCCGACCGGCCACCGCTGCTTCCGCCTGGGCCAGGCCATCCGGCGGGCCGTGCAGAGCTACGGCGAGGACATCACCGTCCATGTGTGGGGTACCGGGGGCATGAGCCACCAGCTGCAGGGCCCGCGGGCGGGCTTCATCAACAAGGAGTTCGACACCGCGTTCCTCGACCGGCTTGTCTCGGATCCGGAGGAGCTGGCGAAGATCCCGCACCTCGAGTACGTGCGGGAGGCGGGCTCGGAGGGCATCGAGCTGGTCATGCAGCTGATCATGCGCGGCGCCCTGGGGGAGCGGGCCGAGGAGCTGTACCGCTTCTACCACGTCCCCGGATCCAACACGGCGGTCGGGCACATCGTGCTGCGGCCGGCCGGCGCCTGACACCAGGAGGAGAGCCAGAACATGCGGATCGCAGTCGCCGGAGCAGGCGCGTTCGGCATCAAGCACCTCGACGGGCTGGCCAACATCGACGGCGTGAGCGTCACGTCCGTCATCAGCCGCCGGCAGGAGCAGGCCGAGGAGGTCGCGCGCAAGTACGGCGCGCCGCACGCCGGCACGGACCTGGCCGAGGTCCTCGCGCGCGACGACGTGGACGCGGTCATCCTGTGCACCCCGACCCAGCTGCACGCGCGGCAGGCGATCGCCGCGATGCGGGCGGGCAAGCACGTCCAGGTCGAGATCCCGCTCGCCGACAGCTGGGCGGACGCCCAGGAAGTGGACCGGGTGCAGCAGGAGACCGGCCTGGTCTGCATGGCCGGGCACACCCGCCGGTTCAACCCCTCGCACCAGTGGCTCCACCGCCGGATCACCGCGGGCGAGCTGTCCATCCAGCAGATGGACGTGCAGACCTACTTCTTCCGCCGCAAGAACATGAACGCGGCCGGCCAGCCCCGCAGCTGGACCGATCACCTGCTGTGGCACCACGCCGCGCACACCGTCGACCTGTTCCAGTACCAGACCGGCGAGGACGTCCAGATCGCCAACGCCGTGCAGGGGCCGATGCACCCCGAGCTGGGCATCGCCATGGACATGTCGATCCAGCTGCGCACGCCCACCGGCAAGATCTGCACGCTGTCGCTGAGCTTCAACAACGACGGGCCGCTCGGCACGTTCTTCCGCTACATCTGTGACAACGGCACCTGGATCGCCCGGTACGACGACCTGGTCACCGGCCGCGAGGAGCCGGTCGACGTGTCCACGGTGGACGTGTCCACCAACGGCATCGAGCTGCAGGACCGCGAGTTCATCGCCGCGATCACCGAAGGCCGCGAGCCGAACTCCAGCGTCGCCGGGGTGCTCAGCTGCTACCGGGTGCTCGGCCAGCTGGAGACCCAGCTCGCCGCCCAGGCGTAGCCGGGCGGGCCCGGCCGGGGGCGGCGGGGCGGCCGCCGAGCAGGATCCGGGTCAGCTCGTTGCGCGTGTCGAGAAGCTGGCTGAGCGCCGCGTCCAGGTCGGCGTCGGTCACCCGCAGCGGCTCTGCGCTGCCGCCGTCCGGCGCGGATTCGCCCTCCGCGGCCCGCAGGGCGGCCCGGCGCAGCAGTTCCTTCATGAAGGACGCGGTCACACCCTCGGTACGGGCGATCACGGCATCCGGATCGGCCAGGTCCAGCTCCAGGCTGCCGCGGTAGAGGTGGAGCAGCCGCAGCCGCGCCTCGGCGTCGGGGACCGGCAGCAGCGCCGCATGGTCGACCCGGCCCGGCCGCTGCGCCAGCGCGGGTTCCAGCAGGTCGGCCCGGTTGGTGGTGAGGACGAACGTGACGTCGAGGTCCTCACCGAGCCCGTCCATCTCGTTCAGCAGCTGGAAGAGCAGCGGATGCTGGCCCATCCCGAAGCCGCGCTCCTCGGCGATCAGGTCCACGTCCTCCACCACGATCAGCGCCGGCTGCAGCGTGCGCGCCACCGAGCAGGCCTCGCTGATCATGCCGAGCGCACTGCCGGACAGCACCACCACCGTGGTCCCGGCCAGCTCGCTGAGCAGGTAGCGGATGGTGTGCGTCTTGCCGGTGCCGGGCTCGCCGTGCAGCAGCACGCCGCGCTTGAGATGCTGCCCGCTGGCCGTCAGCCGGCGTGAATGCCGGGCCACGCCGAGCACCTGCCGTTCGACGCCTGCCAGCACGTCGGCGGGGAGGATGACCTGGTCGCGGCCGATCTGCGGGCGGTTCATGAAGCTCAGCAGCCCGCCCCGGCCGGGACCGAACACCTCGCCGCCGAAGGCGATGACATGCCCGCGGAAGACGTTGTGCTCGACGGTCAGGCGGCGGATCTCGTCCACCGCCCGCTGGCCCTGCTCCTGGCTGGGGCAGGCGGCCTCGATCGTGACCTCTTCCGAGGCGCCGTGCTCTTCGGGGCCGCGCAGCAGCAGTGCCAGCGGCCCGGCCTCCTCGCGGACCAGGTAGATGGCACACTGCACGCACGCCCGCGTCTGGCCGTCCGGGCCGGACGGCAGGGTGATGGTGGTGACACCGCCCAGGCCGACGTGCTGCCAGGGGCCCGGCTGGACCAGGTCGGCCAGGCTGAAATCGGTGTGCCGGAACCCCGTCAGCCCGGCGATCTCGTGCTGGCGCCCCGGTGCGGCCAGCCACGCGTCCAGCCCGCCCTGCACATTCACGTGGTCGTACCGCGGCCAGGTCGCGGTGACGATGGGCAGGCTCTGCGCGCCGTCACCGAAATGGCTGGTCAGCAGGTGCCGCACCGAGGACTCGTCGGCCCTCGCCAGCTGCACCGCCTGCCGCATCAGCCGCCGGCCCAGCCGGGCGACATCGGCGAGCTCCGGGCGCGCGTCCTCGCTGGTTTCCACTGGCCCCCTGCCGTAGGACGGCCGCCTGCGCGGGCCGTAACTGACCCGCCCCCGGGCAGTTCGCATGCCAGCAGCATAGGCCGCCGCCCGCTGCCGCACCTCTGGATAAATGGCCGTGAGACGCGTGGCACCGGCGACCGCGGAAGGGGCACGCGGCCTGGGCGGTCACGGCTTGCGGCCGACCCCCGCCCAGGTGGGGGTGGCGGCCGCGGGCTCGCTCGCGGGCCGCCACCGCTCGACCTGAACCAGCCCGGGCGCCGCCAGCTCGAGGCCGCTGAAGAAGCGGCTGACCTCGTCCTGGCTGCGCAGGGTGTACTGCTGGAAGCTGTTCTCGTTGACGCGGTCCCTGACCTCAGCCATCTCCGGCCGGACATCGGAGGCGAGGTGGGAGATGGCCAGATAGCTGCCGGCCGGCAGCGCGTCCATGAGAGTGGTCACGATGCCGTGCGGGTCGTCTTCATCCCCGATCGCGTGCAGGATCGCCAGCAGCAGGACCGCGACCGGCTGGCTGAAGTCCAGGGTGCGCGCGGCCCGTTCCAGGATGGCCGCGGGGTCGCGCAGGTCGGCTTCCAGGTAATCCGTGCTGCCTTCGGGGCGGCCTGCCAGCAGGACCCGGGAATGCGCCAGCACCACCGGGTCGTAGTCCACGTACACCACCCGGCTGCCGGGAGCGGCGTCCGCGGCGACCTCATGAGTGCTGCCCGCGGCCGGGATGCCGGTGCCGATGTCGAGGAACTGGCCTATCTCCCCGTCACCGGCCAGGTAGCGCACCACCCGCCCGAGGAACTCCCGGTTGGCGCGGGCCATGTAGGCCATACCGGGGTAAATGTCGGTCGCCTTTTCCGCGGCCTGGCGGTCGGCGGGGAAGTTGTCCTTCCCGCCGAGCAGGTAGTTATAGATCCTCGCCTGGTGCGCGACGCTGGTGTCAACCGCGTGCAGTCCGTCCTGATGGGGGGCATTGTTCCGGCCCGCACGCGGGCCGCCCTCGCTCGTCACTTCGCCGTGCCCTTCTCGCCGGCTGCCGCCCGGTCCCCGCGCTGAGTCTATCCCCGCCACCGCCGGCGGCCAGACCACTGCGGGTTGCCTGGCAGGCTGGAGGTGTGAACGGGCTGCCCAGGCTGCTGCGGCGGATCGCGGTCACCGTCGCGGGGACGGTGATCATCGCGGTCGGCGCGGTGCTGCTGGTCGCGCCCGGCCCCGGCCTGCTGGTCATCCTGCTCGGGCTGGTGGTGCTCGGTGCCGAGTACGAGTGGGCCAGGCGCCGGCTCGACGCGGTGCGGGCGCGCGCCCGGTCAGCGGCTGACAAGGCGGCGGCCAGCCGGGTCGCCACCGCGACCACGATCCTGTTCGGCGCCGGCGCGATCGGCCTGGGCGGCGTGCTGATCTTCACCGACCTGCTGCCGGTGTCCGGGGTGGGCACCGGCGCGGGCGTCGTGATCGGCGGCCTGACCGTGCTCGCCACCCTGGCCTACAGCATCCGCGAGCTGCGCCGCGCGCGGCGGTCGGGCGAGCCGGCCGAGCGGCAGTGACCCCAGGTGTCCCGCACCCGGATCCTCCGGGGGCTGATCAGGGACTGCCCGCCGCTCGGCACACTCTGGCCATCGCGTCAGTTACGGCAATCCGCTGGCGGGGCGATGCTGGGACGGACGCGATCGGCCCCTGACTGGCGGAGGCGAGACGACGATGAACCGCTTCGAGCAAGCCGTCCACGATTGCATGATCCCCACCGCGAACCTGCTGGAGCGAACCGCGGACCCGCTGCACCGGGCGATCCTGCTCAACTTCTGGCGGCACGTGCACCTGGAGGGATCCGGGCAGTTCGACCGGATCATCGCGCCGGACATGATGGTGGACCATCCGGTCTACCGGGTCACCTGGGGGGTCAGCCCGGCGGTCATCGAGGGCAAGGACGGCGTGCTCGGCTTCTACAACAGCGTGGGCGAAGCGGTGCTGTGGCACTCCGGCGACCGGCTCGCCGTCGCCGACTGGGGTATCTGCGACGAGCTGACCTTCCACCAGCTCGCGGCGGGCGCGGATCTGCGGGCACTCGGCTATGACATCCCCGACCCCCAGGCGCTGTACCACGTGTCCAGCCGCCAGGCGTTCATCTGGCCCTACGACGAGCGGGCCCGGCTGATCGGCGAGAACCTCTACGAGGACAAGACCAGCCTGCAGATCGAGGAGGTCGACCCGGCCGAGGCCACCACCCCGGCCCGGGTCCGGGAGATCCACCTCGAGCGGCTGGCCAAGCTGGAGCAGGAGCGCGGCGACAACTTCTGGGTGCTCGGCAGCAGCTGACCGGTCAGCGGCCGGCGCCCCGGGCGCCGGCCCCCGCGGCGCCCGCCGGGGCCGGGAGCGGGCGGGCCCGCGTTCCCGGCCAGCTGGCCGCCACCACCCCGCCGCACACCAGCACCGCCCCGGTCACCTGCAGCAGGTCCGGGACCTGGCCGAGCACCACCGCGGCCAGCGCCAGCGAGGCGACCGGCTGCAGGAGCAGCAGCAGCGCCGACACGGCCGCGGGCAGCCGGGCGAGCGCGTAGGTGATGGCCAGCCAGCCCAGCGTCCCGGAGCTCATCGCCAGCAGCAGCAGCCAGCCCAGGGACGGCCAGCCGGGCACCGGCCACAGGCCGCCGAACGCCAGCCCGAGCAGCAGGCAGCCCGCGGTGGCGCCCGCCGTGGCGTCGGCGATCGGGCCGGCCACGTGCCGGGCGGGCGCGGAACTCTGCCGCAGGGTGAGCAGGAATCCCGCGTACGCGAGGGACGTGCCGAGGCCGTAGCCGATGCCCGCCAGCGGGCGGGTGCCCGCGGCCGGGTGGCTGGCCAGCCCGGCCACCAGCGCCACACCGGCCACGACCACAGGCAGGGCCAGCAGGTAGCGGCGGCCGGGCCGCTCCCGCAGCAGCAGCCAGGCCAGCAGGGCCACGAACACGACCTGCAGGTTGCCGAGCACGGTCGCGATGCCCGCTCCCACCGCGGCGATCGCGTGGTTCCAGAGCACCAGGTCCACGGAGAGGAACAGGCCGGCCGCGGCTGCGCCGGCGCGGGCCCGCCGCCCGCGCGGGCCGAGCCGCCGCCGCTCCGCCAGGGCCAGCGGCGCCAGCACCGGCAGGGCGAGCAGGCACCGGTACAGCGCGGCGTTGGCGGCGCTGGCGCGCGACAGCGTGATCAGGATCGCTGACGCCGAGATGCAGGCCGCCCCCGCGACCGCCAGCGCCACCGGCCGGCCGCGCCGCCCCGCGCCCGCCGGGCCGGGGGGAGCCGCGGTTCCGGATGCGGCGATCATCTGCCCATCCGGTGCTGGCACGGCCGCCACGCTACCGGCCACCCGGGCCGCTGGTCACCTGCGAGTGCCGGGCCAGGCCAGCAGGGCCCGGGCGGCGTCCTCGATGGCCTGCTGCGACAGCAGCACCGTGGCCGCCGCGTCCCCGAGCGGGATGAAGCTGTCCTCGCTGGCGACGCGGGCCACCCGGCCGCGGTAGCCGCCGTCGGCCAGCGCCGCGAGCACCCCTTCCGACACCCCGCCGGTACGCCGGGTCTCGTCCGCGATCAGCACCCGGCCGGTCGCCCGCGCCTGGAACAGGATGTCGTCGGCTGGCAGCGGGGCGAGCCAGCGCAGGTCCACCACCCGGCAGCCGAACCCCTCGCGGGCCAGCCGGGCGGCGGCGCGCAGGCTCAGCCGCAGCCCGTTGCCGAAGGTGATGATCGTCAGGCCGGTGCCGTCCCCGTAGGTGCGGGCCCGGCCGGCCGGGACATGGCCGGCCGCCCAGCGGCCGGGCTCCGGATAGGGGGCGAGCCACCCGCCGTCGCCAGGCTCGTGCAGGTCCCGGGTGTGATACAGCGCGATCGGCTCCAGGAACACGCAGACACTGCCGTCGGTCTCGGCCGCGGCCAGGCAGGTCCGCAGCATGGCGGCCGCATCGTCGGGCCGGGACGGCGAGGCGATGATCAGGCCCGGGATGTCGCGCAGCGCCGCGACCGCGTTGTCGTTGTGGAAGTGCCCGCCGAACCCTTCCTGGTAGCCGTAGCCGGCGATCCGCACCACCAGCGGGTTGCGGTACTGGCCCTGGGAGAAGAACTGCAGCGTGGCGGCCTCGCCGCGCAGCTGGTCGGCGGCATTGTGCAGGTAGGCGAGGTACTGGATCTCCGGGACCGGCAGCAGCCCGGCCAGGCCCGCGCCGAGCGCCAGGCCCAGCACGGACTGCTCGTCCAGCAGCGTGTCGAACACCCGGGCCGCGCCGAACCGGGTCAGCAGCCCGCGGGTCACCCCGTACACCCCGCCCTTGCGCGCGACATCCTCGCCGAACACCAGCATCCCGGGCCGGGCCGCCAGCGCGTCGGTGAGCGTGGCGTTGACCGCCTGGGCCAGGGTCAGCGGGCCCGCCGCCTCCGGCAGCCGCCGACCGAACGCGGCCGCCCGCTGCCCGGGGCCGGCGGCCGCGGCCGCCCGCACCGCGACCGCATCCGGGCGGCGGGGCGCCAGCGGCGCCATCACCTGCGCCGCGGTCCGCAGCCGGGGCTCGCAGGCCACCTCCGCGGCCAGCGCCAGCACCCGCTCCCGCGACCGCGCGCACCGGGCCAGCACGGCGTCCGGTGTCAGCACGCCGGCCGAGACCAGCAGCCGGGCGGTCCCCAGCAGCGGGTCGCCGGCCAGCGCGGCGGCGATCTCGCCGGGATCGCGGTAGGCGATCTCCACGTCGGAGCCCGCGTGCCCGCCGAGCCGCACCGCCGCCAGGTGCAAAACCGCCGGGGCGCGCTTGTCCCGCACCCAGGCCGCCGCCGCCAGCGCCGTGTCGTAGGCACCGGCCAGGTCCGCCCCGTCCGCGTGGAAGTAGCCGAGCCCGGGCCGCCCCGACAGGGCCGCCCGCACCCACCCGGGCGGGGTCCGCACGCTGATGCCGATCCCGTTGTCCTCCACCACGAACAGCAGCGGCAGCGGCAGCCGCTGGAACGCGCAGTGGGCCGCGGTGCTGAACGCCCCGGCGGCGGTCGAATGGTTCACCGAGGCGTCGCCCATGCTGGTGACGACCAGGGCGTCGGCGGCCCAGGCGGTGGCGGTGCCCAGCCGGGCGGCGCGGCCGAGCGCCAGCGCCAGCCCCACCGCCCGCGGCAGGTGCGAGGCGATGGTGGAGGTCTGCGGGATCACGTGCAGGTCGCGGTGGCCGAAGACCTTGTGCCGGCCGCCTGCGATCGGCTCGGCCGCCGCCGCCACCAGGCCCAGCAGCACGTCCCGGACCCCGTCCCGGGGCGGCCTGGCCTGGCCGGCGCGCACCAGGTAGAACGCCCCGGACCGGTAGTGCAGCAGGGCCGGGTCATCGGGCCGCAGCGCGGCCGCTACCGCCGCGTTGCCTTCGTGCCCGGACGAGCCGATGGTGTAGAAGCCAGCGCCGCGCTCACGCAGCCAGTGGGCGGCCACGTCCAGATGCCGGCTGGCCAGCTGGGCATCGAACAGCTCCAGCGCCCGGCCGGTGGTCAGCGAAGACCCCTCCCGGACCGGCGCGGATTCCGTGCCCGTCCAGGCGGCGGGCCCCGGCGCCAGCTCCCGCACCGACCTGGTGAAATGCTCCTCCACAGGGTCCAGGGCGGGTGCTTCGCGGGTCATGAGCACGAGCGTAGGCGGCGCGCGCCGGTGGCCCGCTCGCGGGCCACGGCCTGGCGGATGACCGGCCCACCTCCGCCTCAGGCCAGTGCTGCCGCCCCCGGGAGCCCTGACATGATGCCCGGCATGGGTGAGCTGATCCTGATCAGGCACGGCGAGACCGAGTGGAGCCGGTCGGGCCAGCACGCGGGCCGCACCGACATCCCGCTGACTGACGCAGGCGTGGCGGCAGCCAGGGCGCTCGCCCCGGCACTGGGCCGCCGCCCGCTGGCCGCCGCGTTCAGCAGCCCGCTGAGCCGGGCCATGCGGTCAGCCGGCCTGGCGGGCCTGACCGGCGTCAAGCCCGATCCAGACCTGATGGAGTGGGACTACGGCGGCTACGAGGGCATGACCGAGGGGCAGATCCGGGCGATCAGGCCGGGCTGGTACCTGTGGCGGGATGGCGTCATTCCCGGCGACGCCACCCATCCCGGGGAGACACTCCAGCAGGTGGCCGCGCGCACGGACGCGGTGCTGGACCGGGTCCGGCCGCTGCTGGCCAGCGGCGACGTCGCCCTCGTCGGCCACGGTCACCTGCAGCGCGTGCTCGCCGCGCGCTGGCTCGGCCTTGACCCCTCAGCCGCCCGGCTGCTCGGCCACCCGCACCCGGGCACGGTCAGCACCCTGGGCAGCGAGCATGGGCAGCCGGTCATCTCCGCCTGGAACGCCGGGTAGCGGCTGTCGCAGCCGGCCCGGGCGTTTCCCGTTCTGCGAAACTGGGGCAATCAGCCAGCGGTGACGAGGAGGAATGATGCTGCCCTGGTCCGCGGACCTGGCCGGACGTATCGACCAGCAGACCATCACCAGCGAGCTGCTGCGCGGCAACCCGCTCGGCGACCCGCACGAGCGGCCGGTCTGGGTGTACCTGCCGCCCGGCTACGGCGACGACCCGGGGCGGCGCTACCCGTCGGTCTACGTGATCCAGGGCTACACCGGCCAGGTCACGATGTGGTCCAACCGGTCGGCGTACCGGCAGCCGTTCACCGAGACGGCGGACGCGGTGTTCGCGGACGGCCAGGCGCCGCCGGCCATCGTGGTCTACGTGGACGCCTGGACCGCCTACGGCGGCAGCCAGTTCGTGGACTCGCCCGGCACCGGCCGCTACCACTCCTACCTGTGCGACGAGGTCGTGCCGTGGGTGGACGCCCGGTACCGCACCCTGCCCGGGGCCGCGCACCGGGCGATCATGGGCAAGTCCAGCGGCGGCTTCGGCGCGATGATCACCCCGATGCTGAGGCCGGACCTGTTCGGCGCGCTGGCCACCCACGCCGGCGACAGCCTGTACGAGCTGAGCTACCTGCCCGAGTTCGGCAAGGCCGCCCGGCTGCTGCGCGACTACGGCGGCGACATCCACGCCTGGTGGGCCGACTTCCGCTCGCGGACCTCGTTCACCCGGGAAGCGGACATGGTCCTGCTCATGATGCTCGGCGTGTCGGCCTGCTTCTCGGCCCGCGAGGACGGCACGGCCGAGCTGCCGTTCGACCCGCACACCGGGGCGCCCCGGCCGGAGCAGTGGCAGCGCTGGCTGGACTGGGACCCGGTGCGGATGGTCCCGCGCTACGCCGCCGAGCTGCGGGGGCTGCGGGGCATCTGGATCGACGCGGGTACCCGCGACGAGTGGTTCCTGGACCTGGGCGCGGAGGCGTTCCGGGCGGCGCTGGGTGAGGCCGGGGTCGCCGGCGACGTGATCAGGTTCGAGCTGTTCGACGCCTCGCACATGGGCATCGACCACCGGTACCCGCTGTCGCTGGCCTGGCTGTGCCAGCGCATCACCCCCTGACCTGGTTAAAGCGCCCCCCGTCCGGGAATTGGTCTGTGTCGGGAACGGGGGGGACCACCATGCGTAACCGGAGTTTGATCATCGCGGGCTGTGCCCTGTCCGGGCTGGCGCTTGCGGCCTGCGGCAGCAGCGGGACCGGCACACCAGCCGCGAGCAAGGCCTCGTCGGCGGCGGCCGGGCTCAAGAGCAACGGCACCGGCATCGGCACGGTGCTGGCCAACGCCAGCGGCCGGACCCTGTACTGGTTCGCCATTGACACGCCCACCACGTCCAAGTGCAATGGCGCGTGCGCCAGCACGTGGCCGCCGGTCACCGGCAGCCCGCGGGTGGCCGCCGGGGCCGCGGCAACGGGCAAGCTCGGCACCATCAAGCGCGCCAACGGCACCGTCCAGATCACCTGGAACGGCCACCCGCTGTACACCTACGCCGGGGACAACTCGGCCGGGCAGACCAACGGGAACGGGATCAACGGCTTCGGCGGGATCTGGCACGCGGTGGTGCTGTCCGGCACCCACAGCGCCAGCCCGACCGCCACCTCCGGCGGGGGCGGCGGGTACTGACCCGGGCCGTCAGTGCGCGGAGCCGAACAGGTGGCTGGCCACCCGGCCCAGATGCGTGCGCATGGCCTCGGCGGCCCGGGCGGCGTCCCGGGCCTGCAGCGCGGCCACGATCTCCCGGTGGTCGGCCTGGTAGATCAGCTGCCGCTCGCGTGAGGCGCTGCGCCGCTTGAGGTCGCCCCAGAACTGGCCGTGCCGGGCCTCGTCGATGACCGCGTACAGCCGGGCCAGCAGCGGGCTGTGCGCCGCCGCCATGATCGCCCGGTGCAGGGCCAGGTCCCACGACTCGAACTCGTCGTAGCCGTCCGCGCGCTCGGCGCCCGCCAGGCACCGGCCGATCTCCGCGAAGTCGGCGGCCGTCGCCCACGCCACCACCAGCTGCATGGCGGACGGCTCGAGCAGCCGGCGGATGGCCATCACGTCGGCGGGGGAGAAGCCGCCCGGCCCGGTCCCGTCCCCGGCCTGGCCGGCCGCGCCGTCCGGGCTCGCATCCGGCAGCGGCAGGCCGTCGCGCAGGAACGTGCCGCGGCCCACCTCCCGGGTGATGTAGCCGTCCGCCTGCAGCACGGCCAGGGCATGCCGCACCGACGACCGGGTCGTGCCCAGCTCGCTGGCGAGCTGCCGCTCGGTGGGCAGCCGCGAGCCCGGCCCCAGCCCGGCGCGCTGTGACGTGGCCAGGATGAGCTCGGCGAGCTGGCGCCTGTGGTCGGCCGACACGGCCGCGTTACCGGACATGCAACCAATCATACCAATCGAGACCGGACTGTGATGCTGACAAGCATTTTATTCTGTGGTAGCACCCTTGACCCTGATTTGTATACAGACCTATGCTCAACCAATCCGTGAAAGCCAACCAATCAGGGATCTGGTCATAGCGGTGGCGCACGGCCCGGGGTGCACCTGGCACGCCCCGGGCACGGCGCCGCCCCCCGGCGGCCCGGGCCTGCGCTGACGGCCGCCTACGGCCGGCCACCCTGGGCCATCGCCACTGCGAAGGAGACCCCCGTCGTGAGGCTTGCCACCATAACCACTGCTGATGGGCCGCGGCTGCACGTCAAGGCCCGCTCCGGCTACGTCGATGTCGGCCAGGCGACCGGCGACCCGCAGCTGTCCTCGCTGATCAACGTGCTCTCGGCCGGGCCCGCGGCGCTCGATGCGGCCCGGGCGCTGGAGGACCGGGACGGCCAGCAGTTCGACCCGGCGGACTTCGCCGCGGCCGTGCCCGATCCGCCCCGAATCCTGTGCCTGGGCCTGAACTACAGCGAGCACGCCCTGGAAGGCGGCCGCGCCGTGCCGACCTGGCCGGACGCGTTCGTGCGGGGCGCCGACAGCGTCCTGCCCCCCTACGCCGACCTGGTCAAGCCGGCCCTGACCTCCCGGTTCGACTATGAGGCCGAGCTCGGCATCGTGATCGGGGCCGGGGGCCGGTACATCCCGGCCGACAAGGCGCTCGACGCGATCGCCGGCTTCGTCGTGCTGAACGATGCCTCCGCCCGGGACTGGCAGCGGGCCGCCAGCCAGTGGACGGCCGGCAAGAACTTCGAGGGCAGCATGCCGATCGGCCCGGAGGTCGTCACCACCGACGAGGTCGACGTCAGCGACGCGGCGATCAGCTCCACCCTCAACGGCACGGTCATGCAGTCCTCCCGCACCTCGCTGATGCTGGTGGACGTGCCGTCCACGGTGGAGTTCTTCTCCTCCTTCACCCGCCTGATGCCGGGCGACGTCATCGCGACCGGCACGCCGGGCGGTGTCGGCTTCGCCCGCACACCTCCCGTCTGGCTGGAGCCGGGCGATGTCATCGAGGTCAGCGTCGAGGGCGTCGGCGCGATCCGCAACCGGGTCGTTGCCGAGGAAGGCGGCCCGGAGAACTGGCGCTGGCAGCCGCTGGCGAACGACAAGCGCGGGTTCTGACCCCGCCCTGCCCCACCAACCGCAGTCGGCGGTCACGGGTCCTGCTCACATCAACTCCACCAACGAAGTCTGGAGGGACTATGAAGTCCACGATGCATGGTCCCGCGGCCCGGGCCGCGGGTTCAGGCAGACCGGAGCCGGCCGGGCGGGCCGGCCGGCTCGCGGCAGTGGCCGGTGTCGCGGCCCTGGCCCTCACCCTGGCCGCCTGCGCCGCCAGCGCCAAATCCGGCGGTTCGGCCAGTTCCGGCAGTTCGGCCTCGAACGGGTCGGGCAAGACCCTGACCGTCGCGGACGTCGCCCCGTTCAGCGGCGCCGATGCTGCGCTCGGCCCCACCTACCTGGCCTCCTGCTACGGCGCGACCAGCGCCATCAACGCCGCGGGCGGGGTGCTGGGGCACACGCTGAGGTGCAAGAGCGTGGACACCCGCGGTGACCCGGCGGACGCGGTGCCGGCGGTCAACCAGATGTTCGCATCGACCCCGGACCTGGCGCTCGTGATCGGCTGCACGTCGGACGAGGCCGCGTCGGTCGCGCCGGTCATCAACTCGCACAAGATGGTCATGTTCTGCATGACCGGCCAGTCGCAGTTCGACAGCGGCACGCCGCTGCCCTACTTCTTCCGGCTGGTCCCGCCGGACCTGGCGGAGTCGTATGCCATGACGGTCATCGCCCAGCGGCTGCACTACAAGCGGATCGCGCTGGCATTCGGGAACGACATCGGGTCGCAGACCTTCATCCAGCCGGCCATCGCGGCGATCAAGAAGGCTGGGATGACGCTCACCACCAACCAGTCCCTGGACCTGAAGGCGTCCACCTTCCGGACCGAGGCCGCGGCGATCGTGCAGTCCCACCCGGACGCGATCATGACCGAGGCGCTGGGTGCCGCCGACCCGACCCTGTTCTCGGAGATAAAGCAGCTCAACGGCGGCAAGATGATCCCGATCATCGGCACGTCGGCGGCGATCTCGCCATCTTTCTTCAAGGCGGCGGCCGCGGCTGTGGGCGCCCAGCAGTTCGTGTCGGGGTTCCACGCCGACAACCTCGTGGTGGAATCCAGCGGGCCAGCCTTCAACGCGTTCAAGAGCGCGCTGCTGTCCCAGCAGGGCAAGGTCCCCGGCACCACCGGTGACTTCACCACCTACCTGAGCGCGCCCGGCGGGGTGCACCTGTACGACGGGATCAACCTCGCCGCGCTCGCCATGATCATGTCGAAGAGCACCGACCCGAGCGTGTACTCGCCCGACATCATCAAGATCGGGAACGGCGTGCCCGGCGCCACGGTGTGCTACTCGTTCGCCAGCTGCGCCAGCATGCTCAAGTCGGGCAAGGCGATTCGCTTCGAGGGCCCCGGCGGCCCGACGAACTTCGACAAGTACCACGACTCCACCGGCATCTTCCAGATCGACACCTACAGTGCCGACGGCACGGTGAACGTGATCGGAAACATCAGCGCGGCCGAGCTGAGGGCCGTGGCTCCTTGATGCGCAGTTCCACCGCGCCCGTGCAGGGGCCGGCCCGGCCGGCCCCTGCACGGGCGCTCATGCCCACGGAGGCTGATACCCGGTGAGCCTCATCCTTGCGTCGGTCGGCTTCGGTCTGGTGACCGCCTCGGTGCTGGCGATCGCCTCAGTCGGGTTCACCCTGCAGTTCGGGGTGACCGACGTGCTGAATCTGGCCTTCGGCGCGGTGATGATCTTCGCCGCCTTCGTGGCCTACCTGGTCAACTCCAGCGGCCTCTCGGTGTGGCTAGGCCTGGTGGTCGCGATGGCCGCCGGCTCGGTGCTGTCCGTCCTGCTGAACGCCGCGGTGTACACGCCGTTCCAGCGGCGCGGCGCCTCGCCGATCACCATGGTGATCGTGTCGCTGGGCATGACGCTCATCATCGAGTTCGGTGTCCAGGCGCTGGTCGGCGGCACCGCCGTCTCCTACAGCATGAGCAACGGGCCGACCTTCACCGCGGGCGGCCTGACCCTCACTCTGGTCCAACTCCTGATCATGGCGCTGTCGGTACTGGTCATGCTCGCCGTGCACATGCTCCTCCGGTACACCAAGCTCGGCAAGGCGATGCGGGCGACCGCGGCGAACCGCAACCTCGCCCGCAACTGCGGGATCCGGACCGGCAGGGTGATCACCCTCACCTGGGCGCTGACCGGCGCATTGTGCGGGCTGGCCGGGGTGGTGTTCGCCATGGACGCCGGAAGCTTCGACGCCACCGCGACCGACCTGTTCCTCGTCATGATCCTGGCGGCGGTCTTCCTCGGCGGGCCTGGCCAGCCCTACGGCGCGATGCTCGGGGCGCTCATCATCGGCGTCGCCACCGAGGTGAGTGCCGCCTTCATCCCGGCCGACTACAAGTACGTCATCGCGTTCGTGGCGCTGCTCGTCATGCTCGGCGTGCGCCCGACCGGTCTGCTCGGAGAGCCGACATGAGCACGGAAGCCAGTTGCCGATGAACTCCTTCTACCTGGTCAACCTGCTGATCTACGCCGCTGTGGACGCGATGGCCTGCCTGGGCCTCAGCCAGCAGTTCGGGGTGGCCGGGGTGACCAACTTCGGGTTCATCATCTTCCAGGCGGCGGGCGGTTACGCCGCCGCGATACTCGCGATGCCGCCCGACACCGCCAACGGCGGGTTCCAGACCTACGTGGGCGGCTGGCACCTGCCGTTCCCGATCCCGTGGATCGGAGCCGCGATGGTGGGCGGGCTGATCGCGCTGCCGTTCACCTTTCTGGTCGGCCGGCGGCTGCGCGGGGACTTCGCCGCGATCGGCCTGCTGGTCACCGCCGTCCTGCTGAATCTGGTGGTGACGAACTTCCGGCCCTTCCTCAATGGCGACGCGGGCATCTCGCTGATCCCCGAGCCGTTGCAGGGCATCTACAACCCGCAGTCCATCGGCTACCAGTGGGACTTTGCACTGGTCGCCCTCGCCCTGGGTGCCGCGGTCCTGCTCTTCGTCCGCCGGGTCACCAACTCGCCGTACGGGCGTTCGCTGCGGGCCATGCGGGACAACGACGTGGTGGCCGACTCGCTCGGCAAGAACCTGCTCTCGATGCGGACGGTCATGCTCGTGGTGGGTGGTGCCATCGCCGGGCTGTCCGGTGGCGTGCTGGTCACCTACATCACCACCTGGTCGCCTGCGGCCTGGGGCTACGCCGAGACCGTGGTGCTGTTCGCGGCGGTGATCATCGGGGGGGCGGGCAATCACTGGGGCGCGGTCCTCGGGGCGGTCCTGGTGCCCGTCGGCTTCGAGGAGGTCACCCGGTTCATCCCCACGTCCAACAACCTGCCGCCGAACCTGATCCCCTCGCTGGAATGGGTGGCGATCGGTCTTCTCATCGTCGTGTTCCTGTGGGTGCGGCCGCAGGGGATCTTCCCGGAGCGCAAGCGGGTCATCAAGGTGCCCAGTGGGGCGGCGGCGGACGGCCGGCCCGCGGGCTGGCAGTCCACCGCGGCCACTGCGGCCGTCGTGCCCGAGGCGCCTGCGGAGCCCGGTGACGGTCCGGAACGCTACGCCCGCGGCTCCGGCCGACCGCCGTCGCCTGCGGGCAGCTCCGCTGCTGCGGCGGGCGAGCCGGACGGGGCGGGAGCCGGCCCAGGGCGGGTCGTGCTCGAAGCGGTCGATGTGGTGCGGGAGTTTGGCGGGGTGCGGGCGGTTGCGGGGGTGTCTTTCTCGGTCAGGGCTGGCACCTTGACCGGGCTGATCGGGCCTAATGGGGCGGGGAAGTCGACGCTGCTGGCGATGCTGGCCGGGACGCTGCCGGTGACCTCCGGGACGGTGCGGTACCTGGGGGAGGACGTCACGGCGGTACCCGCGTTCCGCCGGGCGCGGCTGGGGCTGGTGCGGACCTTCCAGCTGGCCAGCGAGTACAAGCGGCTGACGGTGATGGAGAACCTGCTGTCGGCGGTGCCGCGCAACCGGGGGGACTCGTTCCGGGGCGCGATGCTGGGGCGGCGGTACTGGCGGCGTGACGAGGACGCCGCGATCCTGCGGGCCCAGGCGCTGCTGGAGCGGTTCGGGCTGGAGAAGTTCGCCAGCCACTACGCGGGCGACCTGTCCGGCGGGCAGCGCCGGCTGGTGGAGATCATGCGGGCGCTGATGGCCGAGCCGCGGATGCTGCTGCTCGACGAGCCCATGGCCGGCGTCCACCCGCACCTGGCGCACCGGATCGGCGAGCAGCTCACCCGGCTGTGCGAGGAGGGGATGACGATCCTCATGGTCGAGCACGAGCTCGCCATCATGGACGAGTTCTGCGACCCGGTGGTGGTGATGGCCGAGGGCTCGGTGCTGGCCGAAGGCACCATGCAGCAGCTCCGCGGCCGCAGCGAGGTCGTGGAGGCCTACCTTGTCGGCTGAGCTGACCCTGCCGGGCGTGCCGCTGCACGCGGACGGCGTCACCGCGGGCTACGGCGGCGACCCGGTCATCCGCGGCGTCAGCGTGCACACCACGCCCGGCGAGGTGGTGTCCCTGGTCGGGCCCAACGGGTCCGGCAAGAGCACGCTGCTCAAGAGCCTGGTCGGGGTGCTGCGGGTATCGGCGGGCAGCGTGCGGGTGGGCGACACCGAGGTCACCAACCAGCCGCCCGAGGAGATCGCCCGTGCGTCGGTGGGCTACGTGCCGCAGGTGGATGACGTGTTCGGCCCGCTCACCGTCCGGGAGAACCTGGAGATGGGCGGCTACCTGCTGCCCCGCCGGGAGGTCGCCGCGCAGATCGACCGGGTGACGCGGGTGTTCCCGCGGCTGGGCACCATGATGGGCCGCAGCGCGGGCAAGCTCAGCGGCGGCGAGCGGAAGATGCTCGCCATGGGCCGGGTGCTGATGCTCAATCCCGGCGTCTTCCTGCTGGACGAGCCGACCGCCAACCTCGCCCCGATCGTCGCCACCGCGCTGCTGCAGGAGCACGTCCGGCAGCTCGCCGCCAGCGGCGCGGCCGTGCTGATCGTCGAGCAGCGGGCCCGGGCCGTGCTCGCCATCTCCGACCGGACCTACGTGCTGGGCGGCGGCGAGGTGCGGATGGAAGGCACCCCGGCCGCGCTGTCGCAGAGCCCGGAGTTCGTGGAGTCCTTCCTCGGCGGCCACGCCCGGCAGGCCGCCACCGGCGACAGCTGAGGCGCGGTCACTGCCCGGGCGCGGCCGGGCGGATGATCCGCAGCGCGGACGGCAGGGCGCGGATGGTCAGCGGGATGCCGGGCGGCAGGGGGGAGGCGAACGGCAGCGTCTCCCCGTCCGCGGCCGCGGGCATCGCGCGGTCCGCGCGCACGGTGACACTCGCTGCCTGCCGCATGCCGACCAGGTCCATGCCCACGTGCCCGCCCTTGGCGGCCCGGCGCATGATCTTCAGGAACGACGACCGGGAGCCGTGCTCGACGGTCAGCACGTCCAGCAGGCCGTCGGACACGTCGGCGCCGGGAGCGGCTTTCACCCCCGCGGCCAGGTAGCCGGAGTTGGCGACCACCACGCAGTAGCCGGGGAACTCGCCGTTCCCGTTCCCGTTCCCGTTCCCGTTCGCGGCGCCGGCCTGCCCGGCCACGTCACCAGGGCCGGGCACGTCGAGCGTGAACCGGGCCCGCTGCCAGGCGAGCAGCGCGCGCACGCCTGCCAGCTGATAGCCGAGCGGACCCCGTACCCAGCGGGCCCGGTTGGCGATCTCCCCGCCTTCCGACACGATGCCCAGGTAGACGCTGCCCGCGACGGTTGCCTCCGGCCCGTCCCCGGCGCGCACGCCGATCAGGTCCACGGGCTGCGGCTCGCCCGCCATGAGCGCCCGCGCCGCCTCCGTCGCCACCCGGGGGATGCCGAGCATGCGGGCGAAGTCGTTGCCCCGCCCGGCCGGGATCAGGCCGAGCACCCCGCCGGCCCCCGCCACCGCGCCGGCCAGCGTGCCGACCAGCCCGTCGCCGCCCACGGCGACGACCGTCTCCCCGCGCCCGACCGCGTCCACCGCGCAGTCCGCCGCGTGGCTCAGGCTGGTGCTCTCGCACACCCGCACCGCGGGGCCGCCCGCTGTGGTCAGCGCCGTCAGCACCGCGGGCATGGCGCGCAGCGCGCGCCCGTTGCCCGCCGCGGGGTTGACCACCAGGCACAGTGGGTCGGTCATCGGGGTACCTCCCGCGCCAGGGTGCCGTAGCCGGCATGATCTACAAATCCCGCTGGGCAATCCCTAGCATGGTGGCAGATGCCGCTGCACGCACGGAACGCTCGGACGGAGCCGTTTTGTGACGGACGACCAGCTTGACGCCGCGGGACCCGCCCCCGGTGCCCGGGCCCTGCCCTGGCGGGCGTGCCTGGCCGGGCAGCTCGCCGTGCTGGCGGCGCAGTTCGTGCTCGGCATGGCCGTGAACCTGTTCGCGCGCGTCCCGGCGGTCCATCCCGGCAGCGTCCGGGCGGGCAGCGACTACTTCACCAGCCTGGCCCGGGCGGTGTCCTGGGCGGTGACCAGCGGGGGCGTCCTGCTGCGGCTGCACGTGATCGCCGGCCTGCTGACCGTCGCGGCCGGGCTCGTGCTGGTGCCCGCCGCGATGTGGGCAGGCGGGCGGCGGCGGTCGGTCGCCGCCTGGTCCGGGCTGGCCTTCGTGGTCGGGGCCGGGTTCAACGGCGGCAGCTTCCTGATCTTCGGTGACGGGGACAAGCTGGCGTCGTTCCTGATGGCGTCGCTGTTCCTGCTCGCGGTGGTGGTGTACGGGGTGGCACTGCTGCTGGAGATGCGGGGAAGCGGCCCGGCCGGGGAGGAGGACGGCCCCCCGCCGTGGCGGGAGACCGAAGAGGACACGGCCGCGGTCGTGGCCGAGGCGCCCGCGGATTCCGGCGACGCTGGCTAGCGAACGCCCGCGGCCCGCCGGGCCTGCACCGCATGAACTGCTGGTGGCACCAGGCGGAATCTCGGTTGCAGCTGCGATCCGGACGCGTAGCATCCTGTGTCATGGCGGGTCAGGGCGGGGACGCGGCCGGGCCCGCGGGCACCGGTTATCTCCAGGTGCAGACCACCACGGATTCCCGGGGCGAGGCGATGGAACTCGCCCGCGCCGCGGTCGAGGCGCGGCTGGCCGCGTGTGCTCAGGTGACCGGGCCGGTGACGAGCACGTACTGGTGGGAGGACGAGCTCGAGCGCGCCGAGGAGTGGCTGATCCTGCTCAAGCTGCCCGCCAGCCGGTACGAGGAGCTGGCCGGTTTCCTGGCTGAACGGCACAGCTACGACGAACCCGAGATCGTGGCCACGCAGATCGTGGCGGGCTCGGGCGGCTATCTAAGCTGGATCGAGGAGGAGACCCGCCCAGACGGCCGGTGACCTGGCGCCCGCGCCGGGACCGGCAGGAAGTGGGGTGGCCGTGCCGGTGACGCCTGCCATGCCGATGCCCGCTGACCAGGCCGGCGGTGACCGGCCCGCGGGGGACGGCCTGTTCGGCCCGGACTCGGCTACCTGGCGGGTGATGGCCAGCCCGGTCATGTGGGTGGGCGGCTTCCGCGCCCTGTACCTGCAGGCACTGCACCCGCGCGTGATGCGCGGCACCTGGCAGAACACGGCGCTGGCCAACCCGCAGGAGGCGTGGGGCCGGTTCGTCCGCACCACCCAGTTCGTGCGCGTCCGCACCTACGGCAGCCTCGCCGAGGTTGAGCGGATCAGCCGCCGGGTCCGCAAGCTGCACGCCACCCTGCGCGGCACCGACGAGGACGGTACCGAATACCCGCTCGACGAGCCGGAGCTGCTGCTGTGGGTGCACTGCGCGGAGGTCGCCTCCTACGCGGATGTGGCCAGGCGCAGCGGGATGCGGCTGCGGCCCGGCGACCTCGACGCGTTCGTGGACGAGCAGCGCCGCAGCGCCGCCGTGGTCGGGCTGGACCCGGCTGCGGTGCCCGGCTCGCTGGCCGGGCTGGCGGACTACTTCGCCCGGACCCGGCCGCAGCTGCGCATCACGCCCGAGGCGCGGACCGCGCTGCTGCGGTCGCTGAACCCGCCGGTGCCCGCCCCGTACCGGGTGTTCAAGCTGGCCGTGCCGCCGCTGACCACGCTGGGGTTCGGCAGCCTGCCCCGCTGGGCCCGCCGGATGTACGGGGTGCCGAGCACCCCGCTCACCGACCTGGCCGCCACCGCCGGGCTGCGGGCGTTCCAGGAGAGCGCCAGCCGCATCCCCGCCCAGCTGCTCCTGCCCGCCCTCCGCGCCGCCCGCAGGGGGCAGGCGGCCCGCCCGGCGGTCCCCGCCCGGGCGGCCGGCTGAGCCGTGACCGGCCCGGCCGGGCGCGCCCGGGCGGCTGGCGGCCGCCAGCCAGCGGTCAGGCCGGGCGGAGCAGGTCCCTGATCGCCTGCACGACGTCACCGGGGCAGCGCATGTGCAGCGTGACGTGCCCGGCGTCGACCAGGCGGTTCTCGCCGCGCGGCACCGAGGCGGCCAGCGCGTCGTAGAGGCGGCGCTTGCCCTCGATCTCCTCGTTCAGCAGCGCCTCGGACTCACCCATCAGGACGGCCTTCTTGAAGTCGTCGATGCCCATCGAGCACAAGACGATGAGCGGCACGTCCGGCATCGGTCCCGCCTGCCGGATCTCGTCGTAGACCTGCTCGATGTTCGCGGCTTCCTGCAGGCCGTTGCGCAGCCAGGCCATGCTCACGTGCTGGCCGGCCAGCGGCCCGCGGACCGCGTCCGGCCAGGCCGCCAGCTCCCGTTCGAACAGGGCGCGGTAGAACTCGATCACCTCGTCCGGCAGCGTGTCGGGCATGGCGAGCGAGGTGTCCCAGCCCTCCCGCAGCTTGGTCAGCTCTTCCGGCATGTAAGCGCTGTAGTCCTCGTGCGCCGGGTCCAGCAGGACCAGGCCCGCCACCTCCGCGGGGAAGCGGATCGCATAGTGCCGGGCGTACAGGCCGCCGAGCGAGTGGCCCACCAGCAGATACGGCGCGGGCACGCCCGCGGTGCGGAGCAGCTCCCGCAGTTCGCCGGTCGCCTCGGCCGACGAGCGGGGCAGCCCGCCCGGGTCGCTCCAGCCGGTCCCGGCCCGGTCGTAGAGGATGCTCGTGGTGAGCTTCGCGGCCTCTTCCTGCACGTTCAGGTAGTCGAGGCCGACCGCCCCGGCCCCGGGCAGGAACACCACCGCCGGGTTACCGGCGCCTGACCGGTGCAGCAGCAGCCGCCTGCCCCCCACGTCGAAGTACCGGCCGAGCGGCGGAGCCGTCCCGGCCGCCGTCGCTGCCTCCGTCACACCGGACTCGTCCGCCATGGGTCGTCCCCTCCCGCAGGAATTCTTGCGTTCCCAACTTTGGAAACGGTACCAGATATGGAATCGTGGGGCCATGGACACCCTGGACCTGCTGCTGCACCCGGTGCGGCTGCGGATCGTGCACGCCATGTCCGGCGGCCGGATGCTCACCACCTCCGGCCTGTGCGCCCTGCTGCCGGACGTGCCCAAGACCACCGTGTACCGGCATGTCGGGCTGCTGGCTGAGGCGGGGGTGCTGGAGGTGGCGGGCGAGCAGCGGGTGCACGGCGCGGTCGAGCGGAGCTACCGGCTGCGCCGGGAACGGATCGTCATCGACAGCGAAGCCGCCGCGTCGATGTCGCTGGACGACCACCGCCGCGGGTTCGCCGCGGCCATGGCCGCGCTGCTCGCCGACTTCAACGCCTACCTCGGCCGGGAGCACGCCGACCCGGTCGCGGACTGGGTGTCCTACCGGCAGTTCCCGCTCTGGCTCAGCCGCGACGAGCTCGCCACCCTGATCGGCCAGTTCACCGAGGGACTCATGGCGGTCGCGCGCAACGAGCCGGCCCCGGGCCGCCGCCCCCACCTGGTGAGCACCATCCTGTTCCCGCTCGGGGAGGCTCCGGTTTCCTCACCATGACCGCCGGGCCGCGCCGCCCGGCGCTGAGCGCGGCTGGCGCCCCGTGGTCCTGCCGCCGGGTGTCTGCGGGCATAGTCTTCAATGCCATGGGCCTGCTCGATTCCTGGACTCCCGGCAGTCATACGGCCGGCGGCATCACGCATCCGACGTACCGCAAGGGCAGTGGGCCGGGCGTCATCGTGATCCACGAGATCCCCGGTATCACGCCTGCGGTCATCGCGTTCGCCGAGGAGGTGGTGGCGCGAGGGTTCACCGTTGTGCTGCCGTCGCTTTTCGGCCGCGCGGAGGCTTCTGCGACCGTGCGCGAGTCGGTGCGCAGCATTGCCCGGGTCTGTGTCAGCAGGGAGTTCAGCCTGTTCGCGCTCGGGCGGACCAGCCCGGTGGCGACATGGCTGAGGTCCCTGGCCCGCGAGCTGCACGCCGAGCTTGGCGGGCCCGGCGTGGGGGCCGTCGGCATGTGCCTGACCGGAGGATTCGCACTTGCGATGCTCGCTGACGCACCCGTCGCCGCGCCTGTACTGGCCCAGCCGGCATCGCCGGCGCCCGTGGGCAAGGCCCGCAAGGCCGACCTCGGACTCAGCCCCGGCGACCTGACGTCGGTAAAGACCAAGGTCGCCGCCGGATGCCAGGTGCTCGGACTGCGCTACGACCGCGATCCCGCGGTCGGCACCCGCTTTGACACCCTTCGCCGCGAACTGGGCGGCAACTTCATCGCCGTGGAGTTCCCCGGCCGGAAGCACGCCACGCTGACCGAGCACCGCCAGCAGGAGGGCGTCGATCGGGTGCTGGCGTTCTTCGAGGAGAAGCTCAAAGTGGCATCCGGTCAGCAGCCTGACGAGGTGTCCGGCTCGTCACCCTGAGGGCTGGTGCGCACCGGCCTGGAGATCGCCCCTTTCTGCAACCCGGCAATTAAGGATGTATTAGAGCAGTTCAGCCCGGTGCCGGCTGCTCGCGGGATGGATGAACTCGGCTGCCGGCCTGCGCAGCCACTGGGTCAGGCGCATCGTGAGGGCCATATCCGCCATGCGCGCGGTGCGCAGATTGGTGAGCCGACTCGGGGTGCAGCCAATCTGCTCGGCCAGTCCCGCCCAGGTCAGCCCCTGCCGCTGCCGCTGCTCGTTGAGCGCGGCATGGAGCTGGGCGAGGTCCCAGCGGAGGCGACTGTCCGGGCCTGGGTCCGGGAGCCGCACGTCCCCGACGTCCAGAGCCGGGCCGGTGAGGAACTCCTCTGGTGCCTGCCCGAGCCAGCGCAGTAGGTAGAGCGCGTACTGGCACGACGTCTCGCCTCGCGCACCCAGCCGGGAGACCGCGCCGCCGCAGAGCGGGTGATCGTCGCGTTCGGCGTTGAGCTGCGCGGACTGATCCCACAGCTCGCCGGCCAGGTCGTACCAGCCCATATCCCGGTCGCGGCGCGCATCGTCGACCGCGGCGAAGAACGCCGCGAAGTCGAACGTGGCGAGAGCATCCACGTCAGGCACGTCCGCCTACCTTCCGCTGTCCCGACGTGCTCCGTGAGCCCGCCGATGAAGCCCTGCCAGTTCTATCGATCGCTGCCCCGAGCCGGCGGCGCAGCCGCCAGTAATCAGCCAAACGCAAGTGACGCCGCCGCGGCCAGGATAAAGCCAGCTACGACCCTCGCCGGCACTGGACGCGAGGGCGTCCGGTGATTCCCCCATTCCGCGGCCGCCAGCCGAACGCGGCCGCTTCGTGATCGTGGGCTTACTGCTGCCAGAGGAAGAGCGATCCCATGATCACGGGCCGCCGCGTTTCCCATTTCCTCACCGCTGTGGCAGCGTGCCCTGCATGGCGCCGATCTCCCTGCCTGGCCAGATCGCCCGGACGCGGCGGTTCACCCTGGGGGTCCCGGGGCAGTTCACGATCACGGCGGATGGAAAGGCCGTGCTCTTCCTGCGCAGCCGGGCCGGTGACGACCCGGTGTCCTGCCTGTGGGCGCTGGACCTGAGTTCGGGGGCGGAACGGCTGCTCGCCGACCCCGCCGTGCTGGCCGGCACCCCCGCGCCAGCAGGATCCGGCGGCGGCTGTGGCGAGCCGGGAACGCCGGCCGGGCCAGGCGCCGGGATCGAGGCCTATGCCGCCAGCGCCGGGGCAGGGCTGGCGGTCTTCGCGCTCGCGGGCGGGTTATGGGCGGCGGACACCGCCACCGGCCGGGTCAGGCAGCTGCCCGCCTGCAGCCCCGCCACTGAGCCGCGCCCCGACCCGGCCGGCCAGCGGATCGCGTACCTGTCCGGCGGCGCCCTGCGGGTGATCGGGGCGGACGGGACCGGCGACCGCGTCATCGCGGCGCCGGACGGGCCCGACGTCACGTTCGGCACCGCCCCGCACACTGACGAGACGTCGCCGGACCGGCCGTGCGGCTACTGGTGGGCCCCGGACGGCAGCCAGCTGCTGGCCGCCCGGTCCGATTCGGCCGGCGTCGAACTCTGGCACCTGCCCGACCCGGCCGAACCGGGCAGGCCGCCGCCAACCGTGCGGTACGCCGCGGCTGGCAAGGCCAACCCGGAGGTCACGCTGTGGATCGCCCGGCTGGACGGCGGGCTGGCCCAGGTGCGCTGGGAGCGGGCCTGGGCCGAGTACGTGGTCGGCGCGGGCTGGGATGCCCACGGCCCCTACGCCCTGGTGAAGACCCGCGACCAGCAGAGCGTCCGGCTGCTGGGGATCGACCCGGCCAGCGGCGCGACCGAGCTGCTGGCACAGCAGCAGGACGAATGCTGGGTGCAGCCGGTCCCGGGCCTGCCCGTGCGCACCGGTTCGGGTGCCCTGCTCGGCCACGCCGACCGGGCGGGCACCCGGCAGCTGACGGTGAACGGGGCCGCCGTCACGCCGCCGGGTCTCCAGCTCCGCGCCGTGCTCGGCGTGGAGGGCGAAGAGGTGCTGTTCACCGCGTCCACGGAACCGACCGAGACGCATCTGTGGACCTACCGGCCCGGCGAGGGCATCCGCCAGCTGAGCGCAGGGGCGGGCGTGCACTCCGGGGTGCGCCGCGGCGGGACGCTGGTGCACGCCGCCGGGGGCGCGGATCAGCCGGGCGGGCGGGTCACGGTGCTGCGGCCGGGCAGGGCGCCGGTCACGATCGCGTCCCTGGCGGAGCGGCCGGTGCTGGACGTCCACGTGACGCGGCTGGTGCTCGGCCCGCGCGAGCTGCGGGCCGAGCTGTACCTGCCGTCCTGGCACCGGCCCGGCGATGGGAAGCTGCCGGTCCTGGCCGACCCTTATGGCGGGGCCGGGATGCAGAAGGTCACCGCCGAGCTGAGCTGGGCGTCGCTGCTGTCGCAGTGGTTCGCCGAGCAGGGATTCGCCGTCCTGGTCGCCGACGGGCGCGGCACGCCCGGACGCGGCCCGGACTGGGAGCGGGAGGTGCACGGCGACCTTTTCGGGCCGGTGCTGGACGACCAGGTGACCGCGGTGCAGGAAGCCGTGCGCCGCCACCCCGATCTCGATCCGGACCGGGTCGGCATCCGCGGCTGGTCCTTCGGCGGCTCGCTGGCGGCCCTGGCCGTGCTCCGCCGTCCGGACGTCTTCCACGTGGCGGTGGCCGGCGCGGGCGTCACTGACCAGTTGCTCTACGACGCGCACTGGCGGGAGCGGTTCCTCGGCCACCCTGCTGAGTTCCCCGGCCGGTACGAGGCATGCTCACTCGTGCGGGAGGCACCGCACCTGACCCGGCCGCTGCAGCTGATCCACGGGTTCGCGGATGACAACGTGTTCGTGGCGAACACGCTGCGCCTGTCCAGCGCGCTGCTGGCCGCCGGGCGCCCGCACGAGGTGCTGCTCCTGCCCGGCGCCGGCCACCAGGCCATCGGCGGTGAGCTCACCGAGAAGCTGGTCTGGCATCAGGTGCAGTTCCTCCAGCGCCACCTGAACGTGGATCCCGGCGCGCGGCAGCCACCGTCGCAGCGGCGCGATCCCCGGTCTCCCCGTTCATGATCATGGTGCTGCTGATGCGATGCGGAACCGGTGGGCATCAGCAGGCGGCCGGCGCCATGCCATCACGGACCGGCAGCCAGCAGAGCTTGGTCAGGTGCGTTTGGTGACATAGGCGCCCCACCGAGGGGACATCCCCGATCCTGGTCCCGGGTCGGGCGTCGCCTCACGGTGTGGGCTTCGGCGCTGGCTCAGCCTCCAAGCCGGCCTCGCGGATCACTTCCTCGATGCGGCGGTAGATGTCCTGGAGTTGTTCTGCTGTGACGTCTTTGCGGACGAGCGCAATGACGGGCAGGGCGTTACGCACTGCGTGCTGGAGCAGTTGCCGCACAGCCATTGCCTGGCCGGGGGTCCAGTCGTCGGGGACAGCAACTTCGATATTCATGATCCCCACAGTGCTGTGCCAGCCGGTGACCGGCCAAGGGGATTTCGTCCTGGTTCCCGGGATTTCCGCCCTCGGTTCGCACGGGTCAGCGGAGCACCGTGCGGACGACGCCGTCTGGGCGAATGGTCGTGCCGTTGAGCGTAGCGCCCTGCGGTTAATCCGCTAGCCGGACATCGTTGCGTTCATGCTTCGCGGGTTTGCCGCAGGCAGTGGCTGGTTTTGGCTCGATGCTGGGTGGGGCGCTTTCGTCAAGCGCGACTAGCAGCATCCTGGGCGTGCCAGCTACGGGCTGGTGCTGCGCCGGGCCCGGAGGGGAAGGAGCGGTGCGGGGCCCGTTACTCGGCGGGGACGACGATGCCGTATTCGCGGATCTTGCGGTAGATGGTGGCCCGGGACATGCCGAGCGAGATCGCCGTCTTGACCTTGTTGCCGCGGTAGGCGAGCAGGCCCTGGACGATGGCGTCGCGCTCCATCGACTCCAGCGGCGACAGCAGGCGCCGGCTCACGGTCCAGCATTCCGGCGGCAGGTCGGCCGGGTAGATGGTGCCCGCCCGGCGCCGTTTGGCGACGCGCCTGAGCACCTGCCAGAGCTGCTCGACATTGCCGGGCCAGCGGGAGCGCAGCAGGAACTGCATGGCTTCGGGCGCGCAGGCCAGCCGCGCCTGCTGGCTCAGCCTGGCCAGGAAGAACGGCACCAGCTCGTGCAGGTCCTCGATGTGGTGGCGCAGCGGCGGCAGCTCGACCGTGCTGGGGAAGAACCGCAGCACCTTGGTCAGGTCCTTGTTGCCGCGCTGGCCGTCCAGGGTCACGACCACCCACAGGTTCGGCTGCTGGCCCGCGGTGCGGGCCTCCTGCAGCGCACAGGACAGGGCGTTCAGCTGCCGCGCACCCAGCTGATCGACGTGGCGCACCAGCAGGGTGCCCCGGCTCTCCAGCAGCTCGCGGCGCGCGCGGGCCAGCCAGTCGGGGCTGGCCGCGTCGGTCGCGTCCAGCACGCTGAACCGGCCGGCCGGGTTGCGGCGCTGGTGCACGGCGCGGACCACGGCCAGCTTGCCGATGCCGGGCTCGCCTTCCAGTGCCAGCCACTCGGCGTCGTCGCACACCGCCTCCACCTGGCCACAGGCGCGCAGCCACAGCGGTGCGCTGCCGACCAGCCCGGGCAGGAACATCGGCTTGCGCGAGGCTGGCTCGGCGGCCGGCCGGGCCGGCGGCTCGGTGAGCTTGACCTGGACCACGCCGCTGGCCCGGAGCCCTTCCGTGGCGCGGCAGTGCAGTCGCGCCCGGGCGCCGGTGGGCAGGGTCACGGTGACCGGGCCCGGCCGCGGCCTGGCCAGCGCCTCGGCGGCGTGGCCGAGCAGCGCGGCCTGGTCAGCGGGGTCGAGGACCTGCCGGGCGGTGTCGTTCATCATCACCATGTCGGCGGACAGGGCGAGCACGATCCCGCTGCTGTGCCGGCAGGCCCGCAGGTACTCGCGCAGCAGCTGGGCCTCCCGGGCGCTGCTGCCGGTCATCAGCGCCCCGCCGATCTGGTGGGCTGTCGTCTTGGCGAGCGCCACCAGCAGCGCGTCGGCGTCCCTGCGCCAGCACGTCAGGTCGATCGCGCCGACGGTCTTCCCGGACACCGGGTCGTGGATCGGCACCCCTGCGCACGCCAGATCCTCCAGGTCCTCGGCGTAGTGCTCGTGGCCGAACACGTGCGCGGGCTGGCCGCCCTCCAGCGCGGTGCCGATGCCGTTGGTGCCGACGTGCTCCTCGGCGTAGCTGAACCCGGGCGCGAGCTGGACCCCGTCCAGGTGCCGCTCCAGGTCACGGTCGGCGGTCAGCCGGGTCAGCACCACGCCCGCGGCGTCGGTGAGGATGACGCTGATCGGCTGGCCATCCAGGTGCTCGTGCAGGTTCCGCAGCACCGGCAGCGCGGTGCGGGTCAGCGGGGTGTCCAGGTCCGGGTCGCGGGTGTAGGAGAGCTCGACCCGGTCGGCGGCGACGTGCCAGTCACGGGATCTCCACCAGGAGGCGAGGATCGGCTCGCGGACCACACCGGGCATGACTTCGTCGCGGGTGAGGAACCGTTCCCGCGCCTCGGCCAGCCGCTCGTTTCCGGCCGAGGCCGGGACGGATGCTGCTGAGCGCACCATTGCGCCTCCCGTGCGGTGCCTCCCGTTGCCCCTGGGAAATCTGAGGCGCGGCCCGCCGGGTCGGGCCGCCGGGCTCGCGTCGTACGTATCCCCACCATAAACGTGCCTTTCCAGACCCGTGTCTCAAGTTGAGACCGTTACCGGCCCGTCACCGGGTTTCGATGCCTTGACACGGGCTCGCTTTGTTACCGCGCGCACCGGGAGGTGGGGCCAGGTGAACCAGGCCGGAGAACCCCGGGCCGAGACGTACAACCCGTGGAGCGTGGTCAACCTCGTGTTCGAGCATCTCGCCGCCCAGGGCCTGCACCCGGTCCTGGGCCAGCCCGGCGACCCCGGCGCTCCGGCCGCGGAGCTGCTGCGGGCTTTCGGCATCCAGCCCGCGCCGGAGGGGGACCGGCAGGTCTCCGCCCGCGTCCAGGACCACCTCGCCCAGCTGCGGGACGCGTTCTTCGGCGACGGGTGACCGCCCGGCGGGGTGTGTCTCATGTTGAGAGCCCGGCCCGGGCCCTGGCGGGTTGTGATGCAGCACATGAGGACTTCCGGCCGGAACGGGCCCGCGCGCCGCCGGGTGCGCCGGGGCGCCGGCGCCGCAGCGGGCAGGGCAGCCGGCGGGCTGCCTCCGGCCGGCGGGAGATCAGAGGGAAAGGGGTGACGATGAGTCGCCAGAGCGTGGCCAAGGCCCACCAGAAGATCCAGGAGCTCGCCTGGGAACCCATGTACCACGAGCCGGTTTCCCACTACGGGACCGACTACACG
>JBLMWU010000272.1:0-36085 GCA_050257395.1 Gemmatimonadota bacterium
GACCATGATGAAGGTCAAGCCGAGTGTGAAGAAGATCTGCAGCAAGTGCCGGATCATCCGCCGGCACGGCCGGATCATGGTCATCTGCTCTGACCCGCGGCACAAGCAGCGTCAGGGCTGACCGACAGCACGCGTATCGCACCCTTGCCCGGCCTGGCCGGGCGGGGGAACCCCCGGGAGGAGGCCGGGGCCCTGTCCGGGCAGAGACGGGGACGCGATGCGGAGGACCTCCCGGACGAAGGAGAACTGCCCGGCAATGGCACGTCTCGTTGGCGTTGACCTCCCGCGCGACAAGCGCCTGGAGATCGCCCTCACGTACGTCTATGGAATCGGCCGCACCCGCGCCCTGGAGACCCTCAAGGCCACCGGGGTCAGCGGCGACATCCGGGTCCACGCCCTGAGCGACGACGACGTCGTCAGGCTCCGCGACTGGATCGAGGCGAACTACCGCGTCGAAGGTGACCTCCGGCGCGAAGTGCAGGCCGACATCCGGCGCAAGGTTGAGATCGGCTGCTACCAGGGCGTGCGGCACCGCCGCGGGCTGCCGGTGCACGGGCAGCGGACCCAGACCAACGCCCGCACCCGCAAGGGCCGCAAGAAGACCGTGGCCGGCAAGAAGAAGGCCGGCAAGAAGTAGTAGTCCGCCGCACACGGACCGACGACCTCGACGAACGGGAAGCAGATGCCTCCGAAGAGCCGTACCGGCGCCAAGAAGGTGCGCCGCAAGGAAAGGAAGAACGTCGCTCACGGGCACGCCCACATCCGGAGCACGTTCAACAACACCATCGTCTCGATCACCGACCCGGTGGGGAACGTCATCTCCTGGGCGTCCTCCGGCCAGGTCGGCTTCAAGGGTTCGCGCAAGTCCACGCCGTTCGCCGCCCAGATGGCGGCCGAGGCCGCGGCCCGCCGTGCCATGGAGCACGGCATGCGGAAGGTGGACGTCTTCGTCAAGGGCCCCGGGTCCGGCCGGGAGACGGCCATCCGCTCCCTGCAGGCGACCGGCCTCGAGGTCGGCTCGATCCAGGACGTCACCCCCGTTCCGCACAACGGCTGCCGGCCGCCGAAGCGCCGCCGGGTCTGAGGAGTTAGCGACAAGATGGCTCGATACACGGGCGCGGACTGCAAGCTCTGCCGCCGCGAAAAGATGAAGCTCTTCCTGAAGGGCGCCAAGTGCGACTCGCCCAAGTGCCCGATTGAGATCAGGCCCTACCCGCCGGGCGAGCACGGCCGCAACCGCCCGAAGGAGAGCGAGTACCTGCTGCAGATCCGGGAGAAGCAGAAGGCGCGCCGCGTCTACGGCATCCTGGAGCGGCAGTTCCACAACTACTACGAGGAAGCCACCCGCAAGCGCGGCAAGACCGGCGAGAACCTGCTCCAGATCCTGGAGAGCCGCCTGGACAACGTCGTGTACCGGGCCGGCTTCGCCAAGAGCCGGGACATGGCCCGCCAGCTGGTCATGCACGGGCACTTCCTGGTGAACGGCAAGAAGGTGGACATCCCGTCCTACCGGGTGAGCGAGAGCGACATCATCGAGCTGCGGCCCAAGTCCGTCGAGATGACGCCGTTCGTGGTCGCCAAGGCCGAGGCCGGGGAGCGCCCGGTCCCGGCGTGGCTGGGGGTCATCCCGGACAAGATGCGGGTGCTGGTGCACTCGCTGCCGACCCGGGCCCAGATCGACACCCAGGTGCAGGAACAGCTCATCGTCGAGCTGTACTCGAAGTAACAGCCCTTGCCGCCGCATGGGGGCGGCAAGGGGGGATCGCGGCTGTCATATAGCGGGCGCCGCGGAAAGGGGTAGGCAATGCTCATCGCTCAGCGTCCGACTCTCACCGAAGAGCCGGTCGACGAGTTCCGCTCCCGGTTCGTCATCGAGCCGCTGGAGCCGGGGTTCGGCTACACGATCGGGAACTCGGTCCGGCGGACCCTGCTGTCCTCCATCCCGGGGGCGGCGGTGACCAGCATCCGGATCGAGGGCGTGCTGCACGAGTTCTCGACCGTGGCCGGGGTCTCGGAAGACGTCACCGACATCATCCTGAACCTCAAGGAGCTCGTCGTCTCGTCCGAGCAGGACGAGCCGGTGGTCATGTACCTGCGCAAGCAGGGCCCGGGTGAGGTCACGGCGGCGGACATCGCGCCGCCGGCCGGCGTCGAGGTGCACAACCCGCAGCTGCACATCGCCACGCTGAACAGCAAGGGCAAGCTCGAGATGGAGCTGACCGTCGAGCGTGGCCGCGGCTACGTGTCAGCAGCCCAGAACAAGCAGCCTGGCCAGGAGATCGGCCGGATTCCGATCGACTCGATCTACTCGCCGGTGATGCGGGTGACCTACAAGGTCGAGGCGACCCGGGTCGAGCAGCGGACGGACTTCGACAAGCTGATCCTGGACGTGGAGACCAAGCCGTCCATGCGGCCCCGCGACGCGGTCGCGAGCGCCGGCAAGACGCTGGTCGAGCTGTTCGGGCTGGCGCGCGAGCTGAACGTGGACGCCGAGGGCATCGACATCGGCCCGTCCCCGACGGACGCCGCCCTGGCCGCGGACCTGGCGCTGCCCATCGAGGAGCTGAACCTCACGGTCCGCTCCTACAACTGCCTCAAGCGCGAGGGCATCCACAGCGTGGGCGAGCTGGTCGCCCGCAGCGAGCAGGACCTGCTCGACATCCGCAACTTCGGTGCGAAGTCGATCGAAGAGGTCAAGCAGAAGCTGGCTGACATGGGGCTCGCGCTGAAGGATTCCCCGCCCGGGTTCGACCCGGGTACCGCGGTGGACAGCTACAGCGCGGACGACGACGAGAGCTACGTCGAGACCGAGCAGTACTGACCCGGTCCGGGTAGCGAGACTGAGGAGAACGAGGCATGCCCACGCCCATCAAGGGCCCGCGGCTGGGTGGCAGCTCGGCCCACCAGCGGCACATCCTGGCGAACCTTGCCACCGCCCTGTTCGAGCACGGCAAGATCACCACGACCGAGGCCAAGGCCCGCCGGCTCCGGCCGTTCGCCGAGCGCCTGATCACCTTCGCCAAGCGCGGCGACCTGCACGCGCGGCGGCAGGTGCTCACGGTGGTCACCAACAAGGACGTGGTGCACAACCTGTTCGCCGAGATCGGCCCCAGTTTCGCTGCCCGCGACGGCGGCTACACCCGGATCACCAAGGTGAACCCGCGCAAGGGCGACAACGCCGCCATGGCGGTCATCGAACTGGTCCGCGAGGAAGTGACCGGCGGGACGTCCCGGCGGCGCCGGGCCCGCCGGCCCCAGCCCGCTGCCAAGCCCGCGCCGCAGGCGGCTGAGCCGCCGGCGCAGGCCGAGGCGGCCGCGGCGGCCGAGCCCGCCGAGGGTGAGGTCACCGAGGGCGAGGTCACCGGGGCTGAGGCTGAGGACGCGGCCGGCGCTGGCGAGGACGAGGCCAAGTAGCGGGCTGGCTGCCCCGGGCCGGTCAGCTCACCGGTCCCGGGGCGGGCCCGCCACGCCGTGCCAGCGGCCAGCCAGGGACGGGAACCGGCGGTGACGCAGGCGCCCGCAGCGGATCCCGGCGTTGTCCGGCTGCGGATCGATCTCGCTTACGACGGCACCCGCTTCGCGGGCTGGGCGAGCCAGCCCGGCCTGCGGACGGTGCAGCAGACCCTGTCGGAGGCCCTCGGGCGGGTGCTGCGGCTGCCGCAGCCACCGCTGCTGACCGTGGCCGGCCGGACCGACGCCGGCGTGCACGCCCGCGGCCAGGCAGCCCATGTGGACGTGGCCGCGGACGCCTGGGCAGCTGCCGCAGGCACCGCCCCGCGGCGGCTGTCGGGCCTGCTGCCGGACGACATCCGGGTGCACCGGATCGGCCCGGCCCCACCCGGGTTCGACGCCCGGTTCTCCGCCCTGTGGCGGCGTTACTCCTACCGGGTCTGCGACGATCCCGCCGCGGCCGACCCGCTCCGGCGGCTCGACACCCTGTGGCACCGGCGCCGACTCGACGTCGGCCTGATGAACGAGGCAGCCGGGCCGCTGCGGGGCGAACACGACTTCGCCGCCTTCTGCCGCCGCCGGGACGGCGGGACCACCATCCGGGAACTGCTGCGGCTGGACTGGTCGCGGCCGGAGCCGCCGATCGCCGTGGCCACGGTGGTGGCGGACGCGTTCTGCCACAACATGGTCCGGGCGCTGGTGGGCGCGCTGATCCGGGTCGGCGAGGGCGGCCAGCCGGCCGGCTGGCCAGCGCTGGTGCTGGCGGCCGGGGAGCGCGATCCGGGGGTGCGGGTCATGCCGCCGCACGGCCTGTGCCTGGAGGAGGTCCGTTACCCGCCCGACGCCGAGCTCGCCGGGCGGGCCGTGGCCACCCGCCGCGTCCGCGGCTGACGCCGTCAGCGCGGCTTGCCGGTCACCATCCGGCTGGTGAGGGACACGTTGGCGGTCCCGTTGATCAGGTCGGCGGCGAACTGCTCGAGCTGCAGCTGCCGGCCGTTCGTGGAGGGCTGCTGCAGGTTCGCGAACTCGGCCCAGATCAGGATCAGGTAGTGCCCCTTGACCTCGGCCTCCTCCACCCCTTTGCCCTTCTTGATGTTGTGGGTGGGGCCCTTCGGGGCGGGCAGCGGGTCGATGAACTCGGTGGCGCCGGTCGCCTTGCCGGCCCGCTCCGCGGCGGCCGCGTTGGCCAGGTTCAGCACCCCGATGGTGCCCATCAGCTGGCCGTTCGTGGACAGGTAGGTGGCCCGCAGCACCTGCGTGCAGTGGCCCTTGATCACATCCGTGCCCAGCGTGGCCCCGAGGAGCGCCGCCGTGCAGTGGGTGCCCTTCTTGTCGATGACCATGGTGGCCGAGTCGCCGTTGGCCGTGAACTGCTTCGGGAACAGCTCGGTGAGGGTCAGCGGCTGCGGGTCGGTCGCGCGGGACTGGATGAACTTCCACTGCCCGGGCGGGGCGGACGGAGCCGGCGGGCTGGCCGGGGCGGAGGCCGAGTGGCTGGGCGCGGCCGCGGCCTGATGAGAGGGCTTCTGCCCGCCGCTCAGCAGCACATACGTGCCCCCGGCCGCGGCGATCACCGCCAGCGCCAGCGCGGCCAGCAGGACCCGGCTCGGGCCCCGGCGCCGCTTGGGCTGGGTACGCGCGGGGCGGCCGCCCGGCGCGGGGCTGCCACGGCCGCTGGCGGGGAAGTCGCCGGTCTCGCCCACGTCGGGCGGCGGCGGCATGGCCTGGCGGGCGCCGCGGCGGCCGGGGTCGCGGCCCGGGTCTTCGCCGGGATCGCCGGTTTCCCAGGGCGGCAGGCCTTCGGGGCGGGCCCGGCCGGGCCCGCCGCGGGCGGACCCTGACTCGCCGGGACCGCGCTGCCCTGGGCCGGGCTGCCCGGGGCCACGCTGTCCTGGGCCGGCCTGTCCTGGGCCGGGCTCGCCCGGGCCTGGCCGCTCGCCAGCGCCTGGACGGCCCGGCTGCGGCCGGCGGCCGGTCCGCGGCCCGGCAGGAGCAAGCGCGGCCGCGCCCGCGGCGCCGAGAGCCGCGGCACCGAGAGCCGCACCGGCAGGGCCCGCAGCAGCGGCGCCATCGGGACCCGGGCCCGGAAAACCGGCGGGCGGGGGTATCCCTGGCCCGGCCGGCCGCCCGGCCGCTCCCGGGCCTGCCGCATGGCGGGACCCGCCGGGCTCGCCGCGGTCCGGGCCGCTTCCCGGCCTGCGCGGGCGCCAGTCGCCGCTGGCCTGGCCGTCGTCGATGGCCGCCCACGTCTGGGTGGAGGTCGCGTCGGCCGACGGGTCGCTGATCGCGAGCTGCGAGTAGCCGGGCTCGGCGTCGTCGGGGGCGGCTCCGGCGGCGTGGCGCCCCAGCCAGGCGGCCCGGGTCGAGGGCCGGTTCCAGGCCGAGAACTGCCCGGGCGGGTACACCGGGTCCGCCTGCCCCGGGGCCGGCGGGTAGCCGCGGATGGGGCTGCGGGCCGGCCGGGTGCCCTGATGGCTCAGCACGCCTGCGCCGCCACCGGGACGGCCTGAACCGGGTGACCCGGCACCAGCCCCGATCGGGCCGGTGCCGGAGCGGGTCCCCAGCGGGCCGGTACCCGAGCGGGTGTCCGGCAGACCGGTACCGGAGTGGGTGAGCGGGCCGGTACCCGAGCGGGTGTCCGGCAGACCGGTACCGGCGTGGGTGAGCGGGCCGGTACCCGAGCGGGTGTCCGGCAGACCGGTACCGGCGTGGGTGAGCGGGCCGGTACCCGAGCGGGTGTCCAGCGGGCCGGCACCAGAGCGGGTGAGCGGGCCGGTACCCGAGCGGGTGTCCAGCGGGCCGGTGCCGGTGGAGGTGCCCCCTCTCGGGCCGATCCCGGTGGATCTGGTGCCCAGCGCGCTGCTGCCCGCGGAACTGGTCCGCAGCGGGCCGCTGCCGGCGGAGCTGCCCAGCGGGTCGCTGCCAGCGGACCGGCCGCCCAGCCGGTCACCGCTGCCGCCCTGGCCCGGGCCTGCCGGGTCGCCGCGGCCAGGGCCGGGGCCGGGGCTCAGCGGGCCGGTGCCCTGGCGCGGCCCGGCGGGGCCGGACGCGAACTGGCTTGCCGGCGGAGCACCGCCGGACTGGCCCGGGCTCCCGGCGGCGTGCGCACCGCCCCGCTGGCTGCCGGCGCCGCCCCCGGCGTCCTGCTGAGCGGCACCCGGATAGGACCCGGTGCTCCGGTAGGACTCGGTGTTCCGGTAGGACTCGGTGTTCCGGTAGGACTCAGCGCCCTGGTGAGACCCGGCGCCCCGGTAGGACGCGGCTCCCTGGTAGGACGCAGCGCTCTCGCCGGGCCCGGTGCTCTGGTAGGTCCCGGGGCTCAGGCCGGGCTCGCTGCTGTGGGCGGGCGGGGTGCCCTGGTGAGTCCCGGGCCTCTGGTCAGGCCCACTGCTCTGGGCGGGCGCGGTGCCCCGGTGAGTCCCGGTGCCCTGGTAGGACTCGGTGCTCTGGTAACGGCCGGTGCTCTGGTAGGGCTCTGAGCCCTGGTACTGCCCCGGACCCTGGTAGGTCGCGGGGCTCTGGTAAGGCTCAGTGCCCCGGTAGGACTCAGTGCCCCGGTACGACTCGGTGCCACGGTAGGAACCAGTGGCCTGGCGGGTCCCCTCGCCGGCGCCGCCGCCGGTGTCAGCGGTCCCCGGAGGCCCGGCGGACAGGTAAGGATCCCCGTAAGTGCCGCCGGCGGGCCGGTAACGGCCCTCTGCGGCCTCCTGGGGGCCGGGCCCTTGTCCCTGCCCCCCGCCACCGCCCGGCCCGTCCCAGCGGCCGTCAGGCGGCGTCTGCGGCCATCCGGCGTCCTGCCCCTGATACCCGCCCTGGCCGGGGTGGCGGGGCAGCTGGCCGCCGGGGGCGGCGGGATCGGAGCCGGGCACGGCGCCATAGTCTGCGTCATGTCCCGGTTCGTCCCAGCGCGGGGGTGGGGCAGGCGCGGCACCGTGCCGAGCCCGGCGGCCTGGCGGCTGGCCGTCCCCGTCGCCCCGGTAAGTCATGCCGCGAGCGTAACCGCTGCGGGCCGTCAGGCAGGGCAGTTCGCGGTCACGGCCCCCGGGGGGCTCTGGAAGCGCTCGCTTTGACCGTCATCGGTCAGGGCCGGTATTCTGCTGAGGCGTCCTTGCGCTTCGCCTGCGTCTGCATGCCCGTCTGGCGGGCTGGCTGCGCGGTGGCGGGCGCGGCGGACCCCCTCACCCCGACGGTATGCCGCGGTGCGGGTCCATGATCAGGTCCCAATGTGAAGGCTTACGACTGTGCGCACATACAGCCCCAAGGCCGGCGACGTCCAGCGTCAGTGGCATGTCATTGACGCCTCCGACATCGTCCTCGGACGTCTGGCCAGCCACGTGGCCATCTTGCTGCGCGGCAAGCACAAGCCGATCTTCGCGCCGCACATGGACACCGGCGACTTCGTGATCGTCGTGAACGCGGAGAAGGTCGCGCTGAGCGGCAACAAGCTGGCGGACAAGCGTGCCTACCGTCACTCCGGCTACCCCGGCGGGCTGCACTCGGTGGCCTACCGCGAGCTGCTCGCCAAGCATCCCGAGCGGGTGGTGGAGAAGGCGGTCAAGGGCATGCTCCCCAAGAACACGCTCGGCCGGAACATGCTGCGCAAGCTCAAGGTGTACGCGGGCCCGGACCACCCGCACCAGGCGCAGCAGCCCGTTCCGTTCGAGATCAAGCAGATCGCGCAGCAGGGCTAGGCACGCAGGCTGGGCCGCCCCGGCGGCGCCGTGAAGATCGATGAGGAAGTACGAGGAAGAGACCGTGGCCGAATCCACAGGCACGCAGGCGCTGGCTGAGGAGGCCGACGTGACCGCGGCGGGCGACGCCGGGGAGAACATGTCGGAGTACACCACCGAGACGGCGCCAGAGGCGGAGAGCCACGCGGCCAGGCCGGTCGTGACCGGGACCGCGCTGGGCACCGGCCGCCGCAAGGAGGCCATCGCCCGGGTCCGCATTGTGCCGGGCACCGGCCAGTGGCGGGTCAACGACCGGACGCTGGAGGAGTTCTTCCCGAACAAGGTCCACCAGCAGCTGATCAAGGAACCGCTGGTGAACCTGGGCGCCGAGACCCAGTTCGACGTCATCGCCCGGGTCGCCGGCGGCGGCATCACCGGGCAGGCGGGCGCCCTGCGGCTGGGCATCGCCCGGGCGCTGACCCTGGTCGACCCGGCGAACCGCGGCACCCTCAAGCGGGCCGGCTTCCTGACCCGGGACGCCCGCGTGAAGGAACGCAAGAAGTACGGGCTCAAGAAGGCCCGCAAGGCCCCCCAGTACTCCAAGCGCTGACCGCGCCGCGGCCGGCCCGGCGCCGGCAGCGGACCACCACGGCAGATCGGAAACCTGGGCTCGTTTCATGGCACGTCTATTCGGAACGGACGGCGTCCGCGGCGTAGCAGGCGACGACCTGACGGCCCGGCTCGCCATGGAGCTGGCGGCCGCGGCCGCCGGCGTGCTGGGCGACACCGGTGAGTTCGACGTTGCCCGGGCCGCGGGCAAGCGGCCGCTGGCGCTGGTGGGCCGGGACTCGCGGGCCTCGGGGGAGTTCCTCGAAGCCGCGGTCGTCGCCGGCCTGGCGGGCGCGGGCGTGGACGTGCTGCGGCTGGGTGTCATCCCGACCCCGGCGGTCGCCTTCCTCACCGCGGACCTGGGCGCGGAATTCGGGATCGTGCTGTCCGCCAGCCACAACCCGGCGCCTGACAACGGGATCAAGTTCTTCGGCCGGGGCGGCTTCAAGCTGCCCGACGCGGTCGAGGACGAGATCGAGTCCCGGCTGGCCGGGCCGGCCAAGGCCGGGCCGCCGGCCAGCGGGTTCGGCCGGGTCCACGAGGACGGCGCCGAGCGGGAACGGTACCTGGCTCACCTGATCACCTCCATCGGCGGCGCCGAGCTGGCGGGCCGGCTGCCGCTCGCGGGCCTGCGGGTGGTGGTGGACTGCGCGCACGGGGCGGCCACCGACGTCGCTCCGGCGGCGCTGCGCCGGGCCGGGGCGGACGTGATCGCGGTCGGGGTGGACCCGGACGGCCTCAACATCAACGAGGGCTGCGGGTCCACCCACCTGGAAGCGCTGTCAGCGGCGGTGGTCGAGCACGGCGCGGACGCGGGCATCGCCCACGACGGGGACGCCGACCGCTGTCTCGCGGTGGACGCCGCGGGCCAGGTCGTGGACGGGGACCAGATCCTGGCCGTGCTGGCACGCGAGCTGGCTGAGGAAGGGCGGCTGGCCGGCAACACCGTGGTGGCCACGGTCATGTCCAATCTCGGCTTCCGCCTCGCCATGCAGAACGCTGGCATCGAGATGGTGGAGACGGCGGTCGGTGACCGCTACCTCATCGAGGCCATGCGGGCGGGGAAGTACGTGCTCGGCGGCGAGCAGTCCGGTCACATCATCATGTTCGACCACGCCACCACCGGGGACGGGGTGCTGACCGGCCTGCAGCTGCTGGCCGTCATGGCCAGGCGGGCCGAGCCGCTGGCCGATCTCGCGGCGATCATGACGAAGTACCCGCAGGTGCTGGTCAACGTCCGGGGGGTGGACAAGGCCCGGGTGGCCGGCTCACCGGAGGTGGCCGCCGCTATCAACAGCGCCGCCGCCGAGCTCGGCACGTCCGGGCGGGTGCTGGTACGCCCCAGCGGCACCGAGCCCGCGGTCCGGGTGATGGTCGAGGCAATCGCCGAGGACGAGGCACGCCGGGTCGCCGAACGGGTCGCCGCCGCCGTCCGCGAGGCTGGCTGACCGGCCCGGCCCGGCGGCTCCCGGGCAGCTGCCCGGGCCGCCTGGACCCGCCCTATCCAGGACGTTCGGCCCAGGCAGTGAGGTCGAGGGCCCAGCCTGGATGATCATGGTCGGCCGATAGCCTGACGGTCATGTGCGGCATTGTGGGGTATGCGGGGCGCCGGCCAGCGGTCGATGTGGTGATCGAGGGCCTGAGCCGGCTGGAGTACCGGGGGTATGACTCGGCGGGCATCGCGATCGTCGCCGACGGGGAGCTGGCCCGGGAGAAGCGGGCCGGCAAGCTGGGCAACCTGATCGAGGCGCTGGCGCAGCGCCCGGCCATGGCCGGCCACACCGGCGTCGGGCACACCCGCTGGGCCACCCACGGGCCGCCGACCGACCCGAACGCCCACCCCCACTGCGACTGCAACGGGCACCTCGCCGTCGTCCACAACGGGATCATCGAGAACTTCGCCGCTCTCCGGGCCGAGGCCCGGGCCGCGGGCCACCTGCTGGCCTCCGACACCGACACCGAGGTGGTCGCGCACCTGCTGGAGACCGAGATGGCCGCCATCCCGGGCGACCCGGCCACCGGCACGCCCCCCGCGGGGTCGCTCGCCGCCGCCATGCGCCGGGTGTGCCAGCGGCTGGACGGCGCGTTCACCCTGGTCGCGGTGGACGTCCGGGACCCCGGCGCGGTGGTCGGGGCGCGCCGCAACTCCCCGCTGGTGGTCGGGCGCGGGGACGGGGAGAACTTCCTGGCCAGCGACGTGGCCGCGTTCATCGCCTACACCCGGCACGCGGTCGAGCTGGGCCAGGACCAGGTGGTGGAGGTCCGGGCGGACGGCATCACCGTCACCGGCTTCGACGGCGGGCCGGCCGAGGTCAGCGAGTACTACGTGGACTGGGACGTGCACGCGGCGGAGAAGTCCGGCTACCCGTACTTCATGCTCAAGGAGATCGCCGAGCAGCCCCGGGCCATCGCCGACACCCTGCTGGGCCGGGTGGACGCCGACGGCAACCTGGTCCTCGACGAGATGCGGCTGTCCCCGGACGAGCTGCGGGAAGTCGACAAGATCATCGTCGTCGCCTGCGGGACCGCCTACCACGCGGGCATGATCGCCAAGTACGCGATCGAGCACTGGTGCGGCATCGCCTGCGAGGTGGAGCTGGCCAGCGAGTTCCGCTACCGGGACCCGATCCTGACCCGGTCCACCCTGGTCATCGCCATCTCCCAGTCCGGGGAGACCATGGACACGCTGATGGCGGTGCGGCACGCCCGCGAGCAGAAGTCGCGGGTGCTGGCGATCTGCAACGTGAACGGCTCGTCGATCCCGCGGGAGAGCGACGCCGTCCTGTACACCCGGGCCGGGCCCGAGATCGCGGTGGCGTCCACCAAGGCCTTCCTCACCCAGCTGATCGGCTGCTACCTGGTCGCGCTGTACCTGGCGCAGCTGCAGGGCACCAAGTACGGCGACGAGGTCAGCCTGGTCATCAGCGAGCTCGCGCAGATGCCCGCCGCGGTCGAGTCGGTGCTCGAGGTGATGACCCCGGTGCGCGAACTGGCCCGGGAGCTGGCGGACGAGGGCTGCGTGCTGTTCCTCGGCCGCCACGTGGGCTTCCCCGTCGCCCTGGAAGGCGCGCTCAAGCTCAAGGAGCTCGCCTACATGCACGCCGAGGGCTTCGCCGCCGGGGAGCTCAAGCACGGGCCGATCGCCCTGGTTGAGAACCGGCTGCCGGTGGTGGTCGTGGTCCCCTCCCCGGAGGGCCGCGCGGTGCTGCACGACAAGATCGTCTCCAACATCCAGGAGATCCGGGCCCGCGGCGCGCGGGTGATCGTGATCGCCGAGGAGGGCGACGTCGAGGTCAAGCCGTACGCGGACACCCTGGTCGAGGTGCCGCACGTGCCGACGCTGCTGCAGCCGCTGGTCACCACCGTGCCGCTGCAGGTGTTCGCCTGCGAGCTGGCCACCGCCAAGGGCCACGACGTGGACCAGCCGCGCAACCTGGCCAAGTCGGTCACGGTCGAGTAGGCGGCCGGGCGGCCCCGCCGGTCAGCCCTGCGGGTCAGCCCTCCGCGGCCGTGGCCGGGCGCGGCGGGCCGCCTGTCGGCATATCCACGGTGACGGTGCCCGGCGCCGGCACGTCGCGCATCCCCCGCAGCGGCGAGAAGAACACCCACAGCCCGGCCGCCCACGACCCGGCGGCCGCCGCGAACAAGGTGGCCCGTATCCCGGCCGCGCTGCCCAGGATCCCGCCGAGCAGCCCGCCGAGCGGCAGCGTGCCCCACACGATCCAGCGGACGGCGGCGTTCATCCGGCCCAGCAGCTGCGGCGGGCAGACCGCCTGCCGGTAGCTGAGCTGCGCGACGTTGTAGACGACGCCGGTGAACGAGAAGCCGAACCAGCCGGCCACGAACAGCAGCACGCCCCAGCCGGGGCGCGCGAACGGGACCAGCAGGCCGACGGGGCCCAGCGCCAGCATGGACACCCAGATGATGCGCGCGGACCCGACCCGGCGGGCCAGCCACTGGGACGACGCACCGCCGGTCACGCCGCCCAGGGCTGCCAGGGCGACGATCAGCCCGGTGACCGCGGGCCGGACGTGCAGGACGCGGACCAGGAACACGATCTCCAGGGCGGTGCCCATGCTGGCGAACAGGTTGGCCGTCCCGGTGCACGCGACGATCTTGCGCAGGATCGGCTCCCGGAGCACGAACGCGAGCCCCGCGGTCAGCCCGGCACGCAGCCCCGGGCGCTCCTCCTGCCGGGCCGGCGGCGGCTCCGGTGCCCGGATCAGCAGCAGCGAGCCAACCGACACGGCGTAGGAGGCCGCGTCGGCGGTCATCGCCCCGGCCGCGCCCACCAGCGCGACCAGGCCGCCGCCGAGGGCCGGCCCGCCCAGCCGCGCCGCCTCCGCGGTGGTCTGCAGCTTCCCGTTGCCGTCCAGCAGTTGCTCGCGGCTGACCAGCGCCGGCAGGTAGCTCTGGTACGCGACATCGAAGAACACCGTGGCCAGCCCGGCCAGCAGCGCCACCGCGTACAGCTGGGCCATGGTCAGGATGCCCAAGGCCGCCGCCACCGGCACCGAGCCGATGATCAGCAGCCGGGCGGCGTCACAGGCCAGCATGAGCCAGCGCTTGGCGAGCCGGTCCACCACCGCGCCCGCGGGCAGCGCCACCGCCAGGAACGCCGCGGTGGACGCCGCGGACAGCAGGCCGACCTGGAACGTGGACGCCCGCAGGACCACCACTGCTGTCAGCGGCAGCGCCAGCACCGTCACGGCCGAGCCCAGCTCGCTGACCGACTGCCCGCCCCACAGCAGCAGGAAGTCCCGGTGCCGCCACAGCGAGGAGCGCGCCCGCTGCGCCGGCACCCGGGTCATGCCCGCCAGTCTGCCGGCCCGGCCGGGGCGTGTCGACCGGGTTTGCCCGGGCCGCACGCCAGCGGCGGACACGGCGACCCGGCCTGCACAAGGCGGGCGCGGCGGCGCCCGGCCGCCCGGGATGGGAGGCTGGGGTCGTGATCGTCGGCATCGGGGTGGACGTGGTGGACGTCGAGCGGCTGGCGGCTGCGCTGCGGCGGACCCCGGCGCTCGCGGGCCGCCTGTTCGCCGAAGGCGAACGAGGACGGCCGATCCAGTCACTGGCGGGCTGTTTCGCCGCCAAGGAGGCGGTGGCCAAGGTCCTGGGCGGCCCGCCCGGGCTGCACTGGACCGACGCCGAGGTCACCCACGACCCGGCGGGCCGCCCGCTGCTGGTGGTCCGCGGCACGGTCGCGGCGGCCGCGGACCGGCTGGGCGTGCGCCGCTGGCACCTGTCCCTCACCCACGACGGAGGCGTGAGCATCGCGATGGTGGTGGCCGAGTCATGAGAAACGCACACGGCGAGGCGGGGGTTGACGGAGGCGTGAGCATCGCGATGGTGGTGGCCGGGCCGTGAGAGATGCGCATGATGTCGCGACCGTGCGGGCGGCCGAGCGGGCGCTCATGGACACCCTGCCGCCCGGCGCCCTGATGCAGCGGGCCGCGGCCGGGCTGGCGGCGGTGTGCGCGGGCCTGCTCAGCCCCGTGTACGGGGCGCGGGTCGCGATACTGGCGGGCAGCGGGGACAACGGCGGCGATGCCCTGTACGCGGGCGCCCGGCTGGCCCGGCGGGGTGCGGCGGTCGTCGCCGTCGCCGCCGGGCCGCGGGTGCACGAGGCCGGGGTGGCGGCGCTGCGGGCCGCGGGCGGCCGGGTGACCGGCGCGGATGACCCGGACCTGGCCGCGGTGATCGGTGCCGCGGACCTGATCCTGGACGGCCTGCTGGGCATCGGCGGCAAGGGCGGCCTGCGGGAGCCCTACGCGGGCCTGGCCGGGCTGGCGGAGGCCGCTCCGGGCCGTACCGTGGCCGTGGACCTGCCCAGCGGGGTCGACGCGGACACCGGCGCGGTGAGCGGCCCGGCGGTCCGGGCGGACGTCACCGTCACGTTCGGCACCTGGAAGCCCGGCCTGCTCATCGACCCGGGCGCCGAGCACGCCGGCACCCTGGAACTCATCGATATCGGGCTCGGGCCGCACCTGCCCGCCCCGGCGGTGGCCGCCCCCCAGGCCGCGGACGTGGCCGCGCTGCTGCCCAGGCCGCCCGCCGACTCGGACAAGTACCGGCGCGGGGTGATCGGGATCGTGGCCGGCAGCGACCGGTTCACCGGGGCCGCGGCGCTCGCCGCCGGCGGCGCGATCCGCGGCGGCGCTGGCATGGTCCGGCTGGTGTCGGCGCCGACCGCGGTGGCCGTGGTGCGGCAGCACTGGCCGGAGGCGGTGATCACCGCGATCGGGCAGGATGCGCCCGCGGGGGAGGAGCCCGCGGCGGCCGGGCGGGTCCAGGCCTGGGTGGCCGGTCCCGGGATGGGCACCGATGAGATGGCGACGCAGCGGCTGGCCGCGGTGCTGGCCACCGAGCTGCCGGTGCTGGTGGACGCGGACGGGCTGACCATCCTGGCGGGCGAGCGCGGGCTGCTGACCAGGCCCGCCCCGACGCTGCTGACCCCGCACGCGGGCGAGCTCGGCCGGCTGCTCGGGGCCGACCCGGCCGATGTGCAGGCGGAGCGGCTGGCGCACGCCCGCCGGGCCGCAGCGGAACTCGGCGCGACCGTGCTGCTCAAGGGCTCCACCACGGTCATCGCGACTCCGGAGGGCGCGGCGGGCGCGTGGGCCGCACCGGTCCTGGTCAACTCGACCGGGACCTCCTGGCTCGCCACGGCCGGTACCGGCGACGTGCTGTCCGGGCTCGCCGGGGCGCTGCTCGCGCAGGGGCTCAGCACCCCGCAGGCGGCCGCGGCCGCCGCCTTCCTGCACGGCCTGGCGGCCCGCCGGGCAGCCGCCGGCAGGCGCGGCGGGGGCGCGGCGCCCATCGGCGCCAGTGACGTCATCACCGCGCTGCCGGGCGCCATCCGGGCGGTGCGCGGCTCCAGCTGACCGTCACCGGGTCATGATCATGGGATTGGCGCAGTCAGCGGATGGCAGCCCGAATCCGAGGCCAGCCCGCCGCCACTCAAGGGGAAGGATTTTCGGTCACTACGCCCGAAAATCCTTCATGATCATGAAACCTGATGGCCGGGCGGGTGCAGGGCGGGGATGGCCGGCCCGGACAGGGCGCTGCCCCGGCCGGGCGGGCCCGGCCGGGGCAGCGTGGGTCAGGATCTCTCAGCAGGGGTTGTTTCTCAGGATCTGCCGGAAATCGTTGTACCGCCGGGTGAAGGTGGTCGGGCTGGTCGGGTAGACCAGCTTCAGCAGCGGCCCGAACTCAGCCTTGGAGTTGCCGCCGAAGTTGCTGATCGTGCCCGGGATGTTTCCGCCGCCCTCCTGCCAGGTGCAGGTCCCGTGCAGGATCGACCTGGTCGTCGAGAAGATGGGGTAGAAGCTCGCCCCGTTCGGCGGGTTGACGCAGCCGACGCCGGTGCTGCGGTTGCAGTTGTTGTTCGTGCTGAAGTTGGGGTCCTCGATCCGCGGCAGGTCAGCCTCGAACGCCACCTGGGAGAAGCGTTTCCCGCCGTTGAACGTCGGGCTGGTGAACGCGACCGGCTGCGGGGTGTTCGGGCTGGGCGCCCAGCCCGAGGCGGCGTACTCCGGCCCGTCGAAGTCACCGTCGGAGGCGATGCAGCCGCTGACCTTGACCAGCAGGCTCTGACTTGCGTCGAAGCAGCCGAAGTCGTCGCTGTCCGTGCCACTGGGGTCGGTGACGCCCGCCTGCGTGCAGTTGCCGTTCGCGTCCACGGCGTTGCAGAACTCGAAGTGCCCGATCTCGTCGGAGTAGGCGACGTTGTAGGAGTGCGCCGCCCACACCACCCGGGTGTCCGGGCTGGAGGTCGAGTACATCGGGTGCCAGGTGTACGGCGCCGAGTTGCACGGCTGCGTGACGCCCGGCTGGTCCGGCTGGTACAGGACCTGGGCGAAGCCGTTGCCCGCGCTGGCCGTCATGGAGCCGTCCTGGTGGGTGGTGGCGTCGTGCAGAACCACCTGGAACCCGGCCCGGGTGTCGTGCAGGCTCACCGAGATCAGGTCACCGGGGTTCATGAACAGGTCCTGCTTCGGGTCCGGCGTGTAGGCGGCCGCGCTTGCCTTGGTCGGGTCAGGCGACGCCTGCGGCTTGCCGTTCTTCGTGATGAACGCGAAGTTCACCGGCTCGATGCCCACGGACTTCAGGCAGGCCTGGTTGTTGGCCACGCCGGCCGAGTTCTCGTTGAGGCTGTCGATGGTCAGCGCGGCACACCACTGGTGCGCGTCACAGCTCACCCCGGCCGGCCAGGGCGACCAGCCCGGCGGGTAGAACTGCATCTCCATGAACGCCGCGCCGGTGTGCTTGCCGATGAACTTCGGTGAGGCCGGGTTGGTGCTCGCGAAGATGTTGGAGTTGGAGTCCGGCCGGCAGGACTTCATGTTGTACTCGGGGAACGACTGGGTGTCGCACATCGCCATGCCGAACCAGAACGCCGGGTGCTGCTGGAAGTTCCAGACTCCGCCGGTGCCGGCCTGATTGGGCTGGAGCGCGGGGTCGCGGGGCAGCCGCAGCAGGTAGTGGTTGTTGTTCCCGGAGCCGGCCTTGTTGCTGTAGAACAGCGCCGACGGCTCGTCGTGGCCGGTATACCAGTTCGTGTGGCCGGCCGAGGCGGTGTACCGGCCGTCGATGTCCGTGCAGAGCATGCTGGCGACGCCGCCGCAGTACACCGAGCCGCCAGGGTTCAGGAACTTCTTCTTCCAGGCCAGGTCATCCGGGCCGCCCGCGGTCCGTGCCCGCACCACCGCCTGGCCGGCCGGACGGGTTGTGCCAGCTAATGCGGGGGTGCCCGCGGCCGCCAGCAGCAGCACCGTGGCGGGGGCGGTTATCGCCCAGCGCCAATGCCGTCTCCCCATGAGTCCTCCATGTCGTGCCAAGTCCAACTCTTGACCGGCCCCAAGTATGATCCCGGGCTGTCATTTTGCGAAGAACTTTCTGTCTTTCGTACGGCGATCGATACCTTTTCCGGATCTATGGCTCGCCTTTTAGGGCAACCTGCGGCCCAGGCTGGGGGCGGCCATAATCGCGCCGGCGTCCCCAGGGCATCGCGGGTCACCTGGCACACTGGGGGGCCATGGAGGGTCACGCTGAGGCCGTCATCGACCTCGACGCCGTCGCCGGGAACGTGCGTGCGCTGCGCGAGCACACCCGGGGCTGCGGGGTCATGGCCGTGGTCAAGTCCGACGGCTACGGGCACGGGATGGTGCCGGCCGCCCGGGCCGCCCTGGCGGGCGGCGCGGACTGGCTCGGCGTGGTCCGCGCGGAGGAAGGGCTCGCCCTGCGCCGGGCCGGGCTGGCCGCGCCGGTGCTGTGCCTGATGTCGGCGCCGGACGCGCCGCACGACGACGCGATCGCGGCCGGCATCGACCTGTCCGCCAGCACCGAGGGCATGGTGTGGCAGGCCGCCGCGGCCGCGGAGCGCGCCGGGCGGCCCGCCAGCCTGCACCTCAAGGCCGACACCGGCATGTCACGCGGCGGCGCGACCGCGGCCGACTGGCCCGGGCTGGTGGCGGCCGCGCTGGCCGCCGAGGCGGCTGGCCAGGTCCGGATCACCGGCATCTGGTCGCACATGGCCTGCGCCGACATCCCCGGCCATCCCTCGATCGGCGCGCAGGTGGCCGCGTTCACCGAGGCGGTCGCGCTGGCCGAGCGGGCGGGCGCCCGGCCGCAGCTGCGGCACCTGGCCAACACCCCGGCCACCGTCACCCTGCCGGAGACCTGGTTCGACCTGGTCCGGCCCGGGGGCGGGATCTTCGGCCTGGCCACCCTGCCCGGCGGCGCGCCGGGCTGGCTGCGCCCGGCCATGACCGTGCGGACCCAGCTGGTGCAGGTCAAGCGGGTGCCCGCGGGCACCGGGGTGTCCTACGGGCACCGCTACCACACCAGCGCGCCGGCCACCCTGGGGCTGGTCCCGCTGGGCTACGCGGAGGGCGTGCCGCGCGCCGCCACCAACGTGGCCGAGGTGCTGGCGGGCGGCCAGCGCCGGCGCATCGCCGGCACCGTGTGCATGAACCAGTTCGTCCTCGATTTCCGTGATGATGAGGTAGCGGAAGGTGACGAGGTGGTCTTGTTTGGACCGGGTGATGCGGGGGAGCCAACGGCCCAGGAGTGGGCAGACGCTCTCGGCACTCTCTCCTACGACATCGTGACCAGGTTCGCAGCGCGGGTGCCTCGAAGCTACCGTGGAGTAGCATGTGAGGAAGGTCCCGTTCGGGCTGCAGTGGCGGCTGAGGCGCCTGGGACGGCCGTCACGGCCCCGCCCGCGTGAGCATGGCAGCGCCCGGCCAGCGCCGGACGAGGATCGGGCAGGAGGTGGCTCGATGGCGAGCTGGCGGCGGATCACCGGCGCGGCCGGGCTGGTCGCGGGTGCAGCCGCGGCCGGGGCCGGGGCGGTGGTGGCCGCCGAGCGGATCGCCGTGGGACGCCTGCGCGGCCAGCCGGACCCGGAGGCCGCCGAGCCGCTCGGGCAGCTGCGCGGCCGCCCGCTCACCGTGCTCGCCGAGGACGGGGTCCGGCTGCACGTCGAGGTGGACGGGCCGGAGGACGCCCCGCTGTCCATCGTCTTCTGCCACGGCTACACGCTGAACCAGGACTGCTGGCACTTCCAGCGCCGCGACCTCGCCGGGCACCGGCTGGTCTTCTGGGACCAGCGCGACCACGGCCGGTCGGGCCGGTCCGAGCGGGGCAGCGCCAGCGTCCGCCAGCTCGGCATGGACCTGCACACGGTGCTGGCGGCCGCCGTGCCGGGCAACCGCCCGGCCGTGCTGGTGGGCCACTCCATGGGCGGGATGACCATCATGGCGCTCGCCGACCAGCACCCCCGCCTGTTCGGCAGCAAGGTCGCGGGTGCCGTGCTCATCTCGACCGCCGCCCGCGGCCTGGACCACGGCAGCCCGTGGATGCCGGGCCCGCTGCGCCCGGTGCTGAGCCGGGCCCTGCCGGTGGCGCTCAGCGGCGCCGCCAAGGGCCGCCGCGCGGTGCTGGTCGAGCAGAGCCGCCGGGTCTCCGGCGACCTGGCGTTCCTGGGCACCCGCTACATCGGGTTCGGCGACAGCGAGGTCAGCCCGGCGGTCGTCGCCTTCCTGGAGCGGATGATCCGCGACACCCCGATCGAGGTGGTGTCCCAGTTCGGCCGGGCGCTGCTGGAGTGCGACATGCGGGCCGCGCTGCCGGTACTGGGCCGGGTGCCGGTGACCGTCATGGTGGGCGACAAGGACCGGCTGATCGCCCCGAAGCTGGGCCTGGAGGTCGCCACCCGGATTCCCGGCTCGCAGCTCGTGTGGGTGCCCGGGGCCGGCCACGCCCTCATCCTGGAACGCCCCGCGCTCGTGAACCAGGCGATCTCCGCCGTGATGGAGCGGACCGGCCGGGCGGGCGGCGGCGACGTGTCCAGGCGCCAGGCCGGCTGACCCGCGCAGGCTGCGCCCCGGACCTTTCGTTCCCCCTGATAATGGAGCCCGGGCAGCGCGGACTCAGGCACGGAGGGCAGCCGGTGGGCATGCGGGCGGAGGTCCGGGTGGAGACGGCCGCGGCCATGCGGGACCTGGGGCGCCGGCTCGCCGGGGTGCTGCGGGCCGGGGACCTGGTGCTGCTCGCCGGGCCGCTGGGAGCGGGCAAGACCACCCTGGTCCAGGGCATCGGGGAAGGGCTCCGGGTGCGCGGCCCGGTCACCTCGCCCACCTTCGTGATCGCGCGGGTGCACCCGGCGCTGGCTGGCGGGCCGGCCCTGGTGCACGCGGACGCGTACCGGCTGGCCAGCCCGGCCGAGGTGGACGATCTGGACCTGGACGCCAGCCTCGGCGACTCGGTGACCGTGGTGGAGTGGGGCGGCGGGCTGGCCGAGGGGCTGGCCGCTGACCGGCTGGAGATCACCATCGACCGGCCGCCGGCCCGGCCCGCCGGGAGCCCGGATGCGGGCCCGGATGAGGCGGACGAGCCGCGGACGGTGCGGGTCACCGGCACCGGGCAGCGCTGGGAATCGGCCGCGGATTCGGCCGGTATGGCCGTGCGGGGCGGTGCTGAGGGCCTATAGTTCCGGACTGACCATCCCTGCCTGGGCTGTCTCCGTGGCAGCCATGATCGCCAGGCGCGGGTGATTGCGCCGGCTCGATCCCTTCCCCGGAGGCGCACCGTGACTTACCAGGGGCCCCCGTCCCCCAAGTCAGGCAAGACGTCCGCTCCCAGCCGCCCGCGCCAGTGGTCGGACGACGACACTGACAGCGACCTGCCGCCCTGGGCGGGACCCGGGGTCAAGCCCCGGATGGCCGACTCCGGCCAGTCCCGCCGCTCCCGGCACGCCGCCCAGCCAGCGCCGGAGGACGGCGACGGCCCGGTGCCCGGCGTGCGGCGGCGGCTGGCGCAGGCCCGGGCCAAGCGGGCGCGGCGCACCAGGTACCTGCTGGCGGCGGCCGCGCTGGTGATCGTCGCGGCCGGGGTGTACGAGGTGCCGAAGCTGCTGGCGCACCCGGCGCCGGACAACTCGATGGGGAACCTGGTCACCACGTTCCAGCCGGGCGAGACCCGGACCGTGCCGGACGCGTGCAAGGCGGTCAGCGCGGCCACGCTGAGCCAGTACCTGCCGGGCACCCGGCACACCGTGGTGCCGCACTCGCTGGACGGCCGCGCGCAGAGCATGTGCGACTGGACCGTGGACGCGCCGCCCAGGTACCGGCTGCTGGACGTCACCGTGCAGGCCTACTCGCCGAGCGGCCTGGCCAGCGGCAACGGCAGCGCCACCAGGGCGGCCGTGGACGCCTACCAGCAGGCCATGCAGCAGAAGGCGAACCCGGCCAAGGCCAGCCACCAGCCGAAGGCGGCGATCAGCGCGCTGCCCGGCCTCGGCAGCGCCGCGTTCTCCGCGCTGCAGGTGCCCAGGGCGGGCGGTGACACCACCGACCTGGTCACGGTCGTCGCCCGGGAACGCAACGTGCTGGTCACGGTGGTGTTCGACGGGCTCGCCCACTCCCCGGGCGGCAAGTACGGGCCGGTGTCCGTGCCGCAGCTGCAGGCCGGCGCGGTCGCGGCGGCCCGGGACGTCCTGGCCAGCGTGCACTGACCTTTTTCCGGGCCCTCGCTCACCTCCGGGCCGCTGGAGCCCGCCGTCTTCCCTCCTCGCTCCGGCTCCTTCGCCGCCTCGCTCGTCAGTCCAGACGGCGGCGCGGCCCTTCGGCTCGCTCGGGCCGGGGCGCCCCGTCCCGGACATTAAGCTGGGCAACCGTGCTGCTGCTTGCCTTCGACACCGCGACCCCGGCGGTCACCGTGGCCCTGTGGGGTGACGGCCGGGTGCTGGCCGGCCAGACCACAGTGGACGCCCGGCGGCAGGGTGAGCTGCTGACGGCCGCGGTCGCCGGGGTGCTGGCGGAGGCGGGCGCGGACCGCCGCGACCTCACCGCGGTGGCGGCCGGCGCCGGGCCCGGCCCCTACACCGGGCTGCGGGCCGGCCTGGTCACCGCCCGGGTGCTCGCCGCGGTGCTGGGCATCCCCGCCTATGGCCTGTGCACGCTCGACGTGATCGCCCGCGATGCCGCGCCAGCGGCCGCCGGCCGGGAGTTCCTGGTCGCCACCGACGCCCGGCGGCGGGAGGTCTACTGGGCCCGCTACTCGCCCGCAGGCCTGCGGCTGGCCGGGCCCGCGGTGGCCGGGCCGGCCACACTGGGCCGGGAGCTGCCGGTGGCCGGGGCGGCCGCGGAGCTGTACCCGGAGCTGCTGGGCGAGCCGCTGCCGCCGCGCTACCCGGCCGCCGCCACGCTGGCCGCGCTGGCCGCGGAGCGGCTCGCCGCGGGGGAGCCGCTGCCGCCGCCGGAGCCGCTGTACCTGCGTCGGCCCGACGCCCGCGAGCCCGGCCCGCCGAAGCGGGTGACCCCGGCATGACGGCGGCGCTGCGGCCGATGACCAGTGCCGACCTGCCGGCCGTGGTCGCGCTGGAGCACGAGCTGTTCGGCGAGGAGGCCTGGTCCCGGCAGATGCTCGCCAGCGAGCTGGGTGAGCTGCCCGACCGGTACTACCTGGTGGCCGAGGACGGCGGCGCGGTGGCCGGGTACGCGGGCCTGTTCGCCCCCGGCGGCGGCCAGGCCGACGTGCTGACCATCGCCGTGGCCGGGCAGCGGTGGGGCCAGGGGATCGGCTCGCTGCTGCTGGACGCGCTGCTCACCGAGGCGGCCCGGCGCGGCTGCCCGGAGGTGTTCCTGGAGGTGCGGGTGGACAACGACCGGGCGCAGCAGCTCTACCTGCGCCGCGGCTTCACCCGGATCGGCGTGCGCCGCGGCTACTACCAGCCCTCCGGGACCGACGCCGTGGTGATGCGGCGCAGCCTGAGCGAGTCGGCGCCGAGCGGGGGCCAGCGAGTATGACGGGGCCGCTGGTACTGGGGATCGAGACGTCCTGCGACGAGACCGGGGCGGGGCTGGTCCGCGGGCGGGAGCTGCTCGCGGACGCGGTGGCGTCCAGCGTGGCCGAGCACGCCCGGTTCGGCGGGGTGGTGCCCGAGGTGGCCAGCCGGGCGCACCTGGAGGCGATGGTGCCCGCGGTCGACCGGGCGCTGGCCACCGCCGGGGTGCGGGCGGGGCAGGTGGACGCCATCGCGGTGACCGCCGGGCCCGGGCTGGCCGGCGCGCTGCTGGTCGGGGTGTGCGCCGCCAAGGCCTACGCGCTCGCGCTCGGCAAGCCGCTGTACGCGGTGAACCACCTGGCCGCGCACATCGCCGTGGACCAGCTGGAGCATGGGCCGCTGCCGCAGCCCGCGGTGGCGCTGCTGGTGTCGGGCGGGCACTCGTCGCTGCTGCTGGTCAGCGACGTGACCGAGAAGGTGCTGCCGCTCGGCGCCACCATCGACGACGCGGCCGGGGAGGCCTACGACAAGGTGGCCCGGGTGCTCGGGCTGCCGTTCCCGGGCGGGCCGCCGATCGACAAGGCGGCCCGGGACGGGGACCCGGCGGCCATCGCGTTCCCGCGCGGGAAGTACCGCGACGCCACGTTCGACTTCTCGTTCTCGGGCCTGAAGACGGCGGTGGCCCGCTGGGTGGAGGCGCGGGAGGCGGCCGGGGAGCCGGTGCCGGTGGCCGACGTGGCGGCCTCGTTCCAGGAGGCCGTGGCCGACGTGCTCACCCGCAAGGCGGTGGCCGCGTGCCGGGCGCACGGGGTGGACCACCTGGTGATCGGCGGCGGGGTGGCGGCGAACTCGCGGCTGCGGGCGCTCGCGGCGCAGCGGTGCGAGGCGGCCGGGATCCGGCTGCGGGTGCCCCGGCCGGGCCTGTGCACCGACAACGGGGCGATGGTGGCGGCGCTGGGCGCCGAGCTGGCCGCCCGCGGGGCGCCGTCCTCGCCGCTGGATTTCCCGGCCGACTCCTCGCTGCCGGTGACCAGCGTGCTGCTCGGCTGATGCCTGGGCCCCGCGGCCACGGTCCGCGCCGGTCAGGGCCGGCGGCGGACCGCGCGCATGACGCTGGTGACCATCGGCAGCCGGAACGGGCCTGCGGCCGTCTCCGGCTGGCCGGCCAGGAACTCCCGCACGGCGGCCAGCGCGGCGGCCCGCCCGGCCGGGTCCATCAGCAGCACGGTGGAGTGGGTCGCGATCGTCGCCACCAGGGAGTCCGCCGTGCGCTGCTGCCAGTGGCCGAACTCGGCCCGGCTGGCCGGGCCGAACCCGGCGTCCGGGGCACCGGCCAGCCAGCGGGAGAGGGGGTCGCCGCCCTGCTCGCGCCACCGGCTGAGTGGCACGCTGGCCAGCCCGGGCATGACCGCGGCCAGCCCCGCCACCCAGCCCACCCGGTCGTCGTCGGTGTTCCACAGGCCCGCCAGCACCCCGCCGGGCCGCAGCACCCGGGCGATCTCCGGCATCGCCAGCGGCAGGTCGAACCAGTGCGCGGACTGCGCGGCCAGCACCGCGTCCACCGAGGCGTCCGGCAGCGGGAGCTGCTCGGCCCGGGCCAGGACCGGCAGGCTGCCCGGCACGGCCCGCCGGAGCTCGGCCAGCATCGCCGGGTCGGGTTCCAGGGCGAGCACCCGGCCGGTGTGGCGGGCCAGCGTGCCGGTGAGCTTGCCGGTGCCGGCGCCCAGATCCACCACGCGCAGGCCGCCGCCGGGCCGGGCGCTGCCGGGCCGGCCGCGGAGCGGCGCGAGCGCCCACGTCACCGCGGCGTCCGGGTAGTCCGGCCGGTGCTCAGCGTAGGCTGCCGCCCGGATGCCGAACACCGACCCGTGGCGCTGGCGTTCCCGCTCGGCTGGGTCCCGCCCGGAGCCGCTCACGGTCCTCACCGTAGCCTGGGGTCCGGCCCCGGGTGTGCCAGGTTGACGGCGCCGCATCGTGGCGATACTGTTCGGAACTGGCACTCACTAAGGTAGAGTGCTAACGCGACGAGGCTGACTGGCACCCGCGACGACAGACAGCCGCGGTCGCCCCATCTAGTCCTTTCAGCCAGCCTTTCCGGAGGGGGAGGTCAGATCGTGACGACCGCCACCAAAGTAGTTCTCAAGCCACTCGAAGACCGCATCGTGGTCCGCCAGCTGGAGGCCGAGCAGACCACTGCGTCCGGCCTCGTGATCCCGGACACCGCCAAGGAGAAGCCCCAGGAGGGCGAAGTCCTTGCGGTCGGCCCGGGCCGGTTCGATGACGCCGGCAGCAAGCGCATCCCGATGGATGTGAAGGTCGGCGACGTGGTGCTCTACAGCAAGTACGGCGGCACCGAGGTGAAGTACCACGGCGAGGAGTACCTGGTGCTCTCCGCCCGTGACGTGCTCGCCATCGTCGAGAAGTAGACGAAGCATCATGCGGCGCGGGCTGCGACCCGCGACGGCGCCTGCATTCTCGTAGCAAACCGCCCCGGGCGCCCTGCTGGCGCCCGGGGCGGTTGCTCGTGAGCGGGGCGCTTGCTCGTGAGCGGGGCGCTTGCCCGCAATGTTCCTATAGCTGATTCAGAGGTGGTCATGGCCAAGATGCTGGAGTTCGACGAGGAAGCCCGCCGCGCGCTTGAGCGCGGCGTGAACCGCCTCGCCGACGCAGTGAAGGTGACGCTGGGCCCGCGGGGCCGCAACGTCGTCATCGACAAGAAGTGGGGCGCTCCCACCATCACGAACGACGGCGTCACCGTCGCCCGTGAGGTGGAGCTGGAGGACCGGTACGAGAACCTTGGCGCGCAGCTCGCCAAGGAGGTCGCGACGAAGACCAACGACATCGCGGGGGACGGCACGACGACCGCCACCGTGCTGGCGCAGGCGATGGTGCGGGAGGGCCGCCGGGCGGTGACCGCCGGGGCCAACCCGATGTCGCTCAAGCGCGGCATCGACGCCGCCGCCACCGCGGTCTCGGACTGGCTGATCGACGCCGCCCGGGAGGTGGAGGAGCAGGGCGAGATCGCGCACGTCGCGACCGTGTCCGCGCAGGACCGCCAGATCGGCGAGGTGATCGCGGAGGCGTTCGGCAAGGTCGGCAAGGACGGTGTCATCACCGTCGAAGAGGCGCCGACCATGGGCCTGGAGCTGGAGTTCACCGAGGGGCTGCAGTTCGACAAGGGCTACATCTCCCCGTACTTCGCCACCGACCAGGAGCGGATGGAGGCGGTGCTGGAGGATGCCTACGTCCTGCTGCACGCCGGCAAGATCTCCGCAATGGCCGACTTCCTGCCGCTGCTGGAGAAGATCGCGCAGGCCAAGGCGCCGCTGCTGATCGTCGCCGAGGATGTCGAAGGCGAGGCGCTGGCCACGCTGGTCGTGAACAAGATCCGGGGCCTGCTGACGGCGGTCGCCGTCAAGGCGCCGGGCTTCGGCGACCGGCGCAAGGCGATGCTGGCCGACATGGCCATCCTCACCGGCGGCGAGGTGGTGAGCGAGGAGCTCGGGCTCAAGCTCGAGTCGACCGGGCTGGAGACGCTGGGCAAGGCGCGGCGGATCGTGGTGACCAAGGACACCACCACCATCGTGGACGGGGCCGGCGACAAGGACGCGATCGAGGACCGGATCGGCCAGCTCCGCCGGGAGATCGAGGACACCGACTCCGACTGGGACCGGGAGAAGCTGCAGGAGCGGATGGCCAAGCTGGCCGGCGGCGTCTGCGTGCTCCGGGTCGGCGCGGCCACCGAGGTGGAGCTGAAGGAGAAGAAGCACCGCCTGGAGGACGCCATCTCGGCGACCCGCGCGGCCATCGAGGAAGGCATCATCCCCGGCGGTGGCAGCGCGCTCGTGCAGGCCGCGTCCGCGCTGGGTGACCTCGGGCGGACCGGGGACGAGGCGATCGGCGTGCAGGTGGTGCGCCGGGCGCTGGACTCCCCGTGCCGGTGGATCGCGGAGAACGCGGGCCAGGAGGGCTTCGTCGTCGTCGCCAAGGTGCGCGAGATGGAGTACGGCAGGGGCTACAACGCCGCCACCGGGCAGTACGAGGACCTGGTCGCCAGCGGCGTCATCGACCCGGTCAAGGTGACCCGCTCGGCCGTGCAGAACGCGGCCTCCATCGCCGGCATGCTGCTGACCACCGAGACCCTGGTCGTGGACAAGCCGGAGGAAGAGGAGCCGGCGGCGCAGGGGCACGGCCACTCGCACGGGCACGCTCACTGAGCCAGCCGGTGCTGGCCGGGCCAGCGTAAATTACAGCGAGTAATCAATGTGATTACTCGCTGTAATTTATTCACCGGGTGTTATCGCAGGCCACATTAATGTGACCTTTCCGTTGCCGCCGCGATGAGGGCACCCCCGCTTTCCTGGGCATCATGCAGGGGTGACGGAGGACGCACCAACGGAGCGGTGTCCGGCCGGCCGCAGCTGGGCTGGCACCGGCAAGGGGGCGGCGGTGCTCAGGATATGAGTGCTGGCAGCGCATGGCGCGGCGGAGCCGCGGTCAGCCTGGCGGAACGGGGCGGCGTGCCCGCACCCCGCCCGGCCGCGGACGATCCGGGCGGGCTCGGGGACCTCACCTCGCTCGCGGTGCGGGGCCATCCGGCCGCGATCGAGTCCCTGCTCGAGCGGATCCGGCCGATGGTGGTCCGGTACTGCCGGGCCCGGCTCGGGCGGATCACCGGCCATTACCACGTGGCGGACGATGTGGCGCAGGAAGTGTGCATCGCGGTCCTTTCCGCGCTTCCCCGATATCAGGACATGGGACGCCCCTTCGCGTCATTTGTCTTCGGCATCGCCTCGCACAAGGTGGCGGACGCGCTGCGGAACGCGTCCCGGCTGGCGGTGCCCACCGACGATCTGCCGGACGGGCCGGACGACCGGCCCGGTCCGGAGGAGACCGTGGTGTCCTGCCTCGAAGCGGAGCGAGCCTGGGCACTGCTCGCAAGACTCCCTGTGCACCTCCGTGACCTGCTGGTACTACGCGTAGTGACAGGACTGACCGCCGAGGAGACGGGTAATGTACTCGGCATGTCAGCGGGGGCGGTACGGGTGGCGCAGCACCGGGCACTCAGCCGCCTGCGGGCACTCGCGGTCGAGGAGTCGATTGCTTGACGGGCGGGCGGACACCGGACGCGCCCGGCGGTGACAGCGGGGCTGACCCGGGCCTGGCGGACCTGGGCGCGATCAAGGGCTGCGACGCGCTGCTCGACCTGGTCGCGGGCCGCCGGCTGGACACGCCGCTGGCCCGCCGCGACCCCGCGCTCGCGGTGCTCAGCGTGCTGGCGGCGGACGTGGACGGGACGGGCCCGGCCCCGCGCGGCACCGCCCCGCGCACCACTGCGGCCCGGCGCGGCACCGCGGCGCGGCGCCCGCCGGCCCGGCCAGCAGCGGCCTGGCGGCCCCGGCAGGCCACCGTGGCCGCGCTCGTGGCCAGCGCGCTGGCCGCGCTGATCCTGGCGGTGGTGGTGGCGGGCACCACCAGCCTGCTGGCGGCCAGCACCCTGGCCCGGCTCACCTGGCCCGGCCGCGGCCCGGGATCACACCGGCGCTGACCCGCCCCGCCGGCCAGCCCGGGGGCCGACAATGGGCTCGTGATCGTGGTGGAGCCGGGCCGGTTCGAGGAGATGGTGGCCGACGCCCTGGACGGGCTGCCGGAAGGCCTCGGCCGGCTGATGCGCAACGTGGCCGTCACCGTCGAGCACGATCCCGGCCCGCCGGGGCTGCTCGGCCTCTACACCGGAATCCCGCTGACCAGCCGGACCACCCAGTACGGCATGGTGCTGCCGGACCGGATCACCATCTACCGGCAGGCGATCTGCGCCGGCTGCGACACCGAGGCGGACGTGGTCAGGGAGGTCCGCCGGACCGTGGTGCACGAGGTCGCCCACCACTTCGGCATCGATGACGAGCGCCTGCGCGAGCTGGGCTACTAGGCGGGCACGGCTCAGGCGGGCGCGGCGATGGGCGCCACCACCGCCCCGGCCGCCCGGACCAGGTCGGCGGGGGCGAGCTCGATCTCCAGGCCGCGGCGGCCGCCGCTGCAGAACACGGTCGGGTACGCCATCGCCGAGGCGTCCACCACCACCGGCAGCCGCCTGCGCTGGCCCAGCGGGGAGATCCCGCCCGCCACGTAGCCGGTGGCCCGCTCGGCCGCGGCCACCACGGCCATGACGGCCTTCTTGCCGCCCGCCGCGGCGGCGAGCGCCTTGAGGTCGAGCTGGCCGGCGACCGGCACCACGCCCACCGTCAGCGCCCCGTCCACCTCGGCCACCAGCGTCTTGAAGACCCGCTCCGGGGCCACCCCGAGCGCGTCGCTCGCTTCCAGCCCGTAGGAGGCGTGCCGGGGATCGTGATCGTAGGTATGCACCGTATGGGCGATGCGCTGCTTCGCCAGCAGCACCGTCGCCGGCGTTGCGCGTCCAGCCATGGCGGCGACAGCCTACCGCCGGTCACTAGACTGGGCTCCATCCCGTCGCAGCCCACCGGAAGGTGCCATGTCCGACGACACCAAGTTCGGCCCGCCGGCCCTTACCTTCGACGACGTGCTGCTTCTGCCGGCACACACCGAGATCCTGCCGTCCGCGGCCGACACCAGGGCCCGGCTCACCCGGCGGCTGTCCATCGCCATCCCGCTGCTGTCCTCGGCCATGGACACCGTGACCGAGGCCCGGATGGCGGTGGCCATGGCCCGCCAGGGCGGGGTCGGCGTGCTGCACCGCAACCTGTCGGTGGAGGACCAGGCCCAGCAGGTGGACATGGTGAAACGGTCCGAGGCCGGGATGATCACCAACCCGGTGACCTGCGGCCCGGACGCCACCATCGCCGACGTGGAGGCGCTGTGCGGCCGGTACCGGATCTCCGGCGTGCCGGTCACCGCGCCGGACGGGGTGCTGGTGGGCATCGTCACCAACCGCGACATCCGGTTCGTGACCGACCACGGCCGCCGGGTCACCGAGGTGATGACCCCGATGCCGCTGGTCACCGCGCCGCCCACGGTGGCCAGGGAGGAAGCGCTGGCGCTGCTGGCCCGGCACAAGGTGGAGAAGCTGCCGCTGGTCGATGACGCCGGCCGGCTGTGCGGGCTGATCACCGTCAAGGACTTCACCAAGACCGAGCAGTACCCGCACGCCGCCAAGGACTCAGAGGGCCGGCTGCTGGTCGGCGCGGGCGTGGGAGTGGGCGAGGACGGCAAGCGGCGGTCCCAGGCGCTGACCGACGCCGGGGCCGACTTCCTGGTGGTGGACACCGCACACGGGCACGCCCAGGCGGTGCTGGACATGATCTCCCAGATCAAGGCCAACACCAGGGTCGATGTGATCGGCGGGAACGTCGCCACCAGGCAGGGCGCGCAGGCGATCATCGAGGCCGGGGCGGACGGCGTCAAGGTGGGCGTCGGGCCGGGCTCCATCTGCACCACCCGGGTGGTGGCAGGCGTGGGCGTGCCGCAGGTGACGGCCATCTACGAGGCCGCCAGGGCCACCCGCCCGGCCGGGGTCCCGCTGATCGCGGACGGCGGGGTCCAGTACTCGGGCGACATCGCCAAGGCCATCGCGGCGGGCGCCGACACCGTGATGCTCGGCAGCCTGCTGGCCGGCTGCGAGGAGGCACCCGGCGAGATGGTGTTCATCCAGGGCAAGCAGTACAAGCAGTACCGGGGGATGGGGTCGCTGGGTGCGATGCGCGGCCGCTCGTTCTCCAAGGACCGCTACTTCCAGGACGACGTCCTCCGCGAGGACAAGCTCGTGCCGCAGGGCGTCGAGGGCCAGGTGCCCTACCGGGGCCCGCTGTCCGCCGTCGCCGACCAGCTGGTCGGCGGCCTGCGGGCGGCGATGGGGTTCTGCGGCAGCCGGACCGTCGCCGAGCTGCAGGAAGCGCGCTTCATCCAGATCACCGCCGCGGGGCTGGCCGAGAGCCATCCGCACGACATCCAGATGACCACCGAGGCCCCCAACTACGCGCGGCGGGTCACATGACCGTGGAGATCGGCCGGGGCAAGAGCGGCCGCCGGGCCTACACCCTCGGCGAGATCGGCATCGTGCCGTCCCGCCGCACCCGGGACCACGAGGAGGTGTCCACCGCCTGGCAGATCGACGCCTACCGGTTCGGCCTGCCGCTGGTGGTCAGCCCGATGGACAGCGTGGTCTCGCCGGCCACCGCGACGGCGATCGGCAAGCTCGGCGGACTGGCCGTGCTGGACCTGGAAGGCCTGTGGACCCGGTACGAGGACCCGGAGCCGATCCTGGCCGAGGTGGCTGAGCTCGGCGACGAGGCCGCCACCCGGCGGCTGCAGGAGATCTACGCCGAGCCGATCAAGGAGGACCTGATCGGGCGGCGGATCGAGGAGATCCGCGCGGCCGGGGTGACCGCGGCCGGCCGGCTGTCCCCGCAGCGCACCGTCCGCTACTACAAGGCGGTCGTGGATGCGGGCGTGGACATCTTCGTGATCCGCGGCACCACCGTGTCCGCCGAGCACGTGTCCGGCCGGGCCGAGCCGCTGAACCTCAAGCAGTTCATCTACGAGCTGGACGTGCCGGTCGTGGTCGGCGGCTGCGCCACCTACACGGCTGCGCTGCACCTGATGCGCACCGGCGCCGCGGGCGTGCTGGTCGGCTTCGGCGGCGGGTCCGGCCACACCACCGCCGCGGTGCTGGGGGTGGCGGTGCCGATGGCCACCGCCATCGCGGACGTGGCCGCCGCCCGCCGGGAGTACCTGGACGAGTCCGGCGGCCGGTACGTGCACGTCATTGCCGACGGCGGGATGACCCACAGCGGCGACATCACCAAGGCGCTCGCCTGCGGGGCGGACGCGGTGATGGTCGGCTCCCCGCTCGCGCGGGCCGAGGAGGCGCCCGGCCGCGGCTACCACTGGGGCAGCGAGGCACACCACCCCGACCTGCCGCGCGGCAACCGGGTGCGGGTCGGCACCATCGGCACCCTCGGCCAGATCCTGCACGGCCCGTCCACCGTGCCCGACGGCTCGCTGAACCTGATCGGGGCCATGCGCCGGACCATGGCGACCGCGGGCTACTCCGACCTCAAGGAGTTCCAGCGGGTCGAGGTCGTGGTCACCCCCGGAGCCCCGGCCCGGCGCTAGCCGGAGCAAGCATGATGCTAGCGTCGTGCTGTGATCGCCGAGGCGGCCGAGGCGGCCAGGCTCGGCCCCGCTGAGCGGACCGCGGCACTCGCGGCGCTGACCGGGGCTGAGCATCAGGTACTGGTGGTGGGCGGTGGTGTGGTCGGCGCCGGGGTGGCGCTCGATGCCGCCACCCGCGGGCTGTCAGTGGGCCTGCTGGAGGAGCGCGACTTCGCGTCCGGCACCTCCTCGGCGTCCAGCAAGCTCATCCACGGCGGGCTGCGCTACCTGGAGCAGCTCAACCTGGGGCTGGTCCGGGAGGCGCTGACCGAGCGCGGGCTGCTGCTGCAGCGGATCGCCCCCCACCTGGTGCGGCCGGTGCCGTTCCTGTTCCCGCTCAGCCACCGCGTGTGGGAACGGGCCTACGTGGGCGCCGGGGTGAGCCTGTACGACTCGCTCGGCTTCTCCCTGGGCCAGCCGCGCGGCCTGCCGGGCCACCGCCAGCTCAGCCGGCGCGGCGCGCTGCGGCTGGCGCCCGCGCTGAAGCGGTCCGCCATCACCGGCGCGGTGGCCTACTGGGACGCGCAGGTGGACGACGCCCGGTACGTGGCCACCCTGGCCCGGACCGCGGCCGGCTACGGGGCCCGGCTGGCCTCCCGCACCCGGGTCACCGGGTTCCTGCGGGAAGGCGAGCGGGTGACCGGGGTGCGGGCGGTCGACCTGGAGAGCGGGGCGGAGCTGCAGATCCGCGCCCAGCAGGTGGTGAACGCCACCGGGGTGTGGACGGACGACATCCAGGCGCTGGTGGGCGGGCGCGGCATCATCAACGTGCGGGCGTCCAAGGGCGTGCACCTGGTCGTGCCGCGCGACCGGATCCACGCCAGCACCGGCATCATCACCCGGACCCCGCAGAGCGTGCTGCTGGTCATCCCGTGGGGCCGGCACTGGATCGTCGGCACCACCGACAGCGACTGGTCCGGGGACCGGGCCCACCCCACCGTGACCGGCGACGACATCGACTACCTGATCGGCCAGGCCAACCTGGTGCTGTCGCTGCCGCTCACCCGCGAGGACGTCACCGCCGTGTACGCGGGCCTGCGCCCGCTGCTGGCGGGGGAGTCGGAGGAGACGTCCCGGCTGTCCCGGGAGCACGTGGTCGCCAGCCCGGTGCCCGGCCTGGTGATGGTGGCCGGCGGGAAGTACACCACCTACCGGCTGATGGCGCGGGACGCGGTGGACGCGGTGGCGCACGGCCTGGACTGGCGGGTGCCGGAGTCCTGCACCGACCGGGTGCCGCTGGCGGGCGCGGACGGGTACGTGGCGCTGTGGAACGCCCGGCACCGGATCGCCGAGTCGTCTGGCCTGCACGTCGCCCGGATCGAGCACCTGCTGCACCGCTACGGCTCGCTCATCTCCGAGGTGCTGGCGCTGATCGCGGCCAGCCCGGACCTGGGCCGGCCGGTCACCGGCGCGGACGACTACCTGCGGGCCGAGATCGTGTACGCGGCCAGCCACGAGGGCGCCCGCCACCTGGAGGACGTGCTGGCGCGGCGCACCCGGATCGCGATCGAGACACCGGACCAGGGCCTGTCCGCCGCCCGGGAGGCCGCCGCGCTGATGACCCGGCCGCTGCGCTGGGACTCCCGGCAGGCAGCGGCCGAGCTCGAGGAGTACCAGGCGGCGGTGGCCGCCAGCCGGGCGGTGCGGGAACTGCCCGCCGGGGCGCTGGCGGACGGCTCCGGCCCGGCCGGGCCGCGCGCCGGGGACAGCCTGCCCCGCGGCGGCCACTAAACTCTGGCCCATGTCCCGGCCACGCGCGTTCTCCGGCATCCAGCCGACGGCTGACTCGTTCCACCTGGGCAACTACCTGGGTGCGCTGCGGCAGTGGGTCGCCCTGCAGGAGTCGCACGACGCCTTCTACTGCGTGGTGGACCTGCACGCGATCACCATGCCGCAGGACCCGGCGCGGCTGCGGCAGCGGACCAGGGTGGCGGCCGCCCAGCTGTTCGCGGCGGGCCTGGACCCTGACGTGTGCACCGTGTTCGTGCAGAGCCAGGTGCCCGAGCACACCGAGCTGGCCTGGGTGCTGGGCTGCCTGACCGGCTTCGGCGAGCTGAGCCGGATGACCCAGTTCAAGGACAAGGCGGCCCGGGGCGGCGCCCAGCAGGCCAGCCTGGGCCTGTTCAGCTACCCGGTGCTGCAGGCGGCGGACATCCTGCTCTACCAGACCGAGCAGGTGCCGGTCGGCGAGGACCAGCGGCAGCACCTGGAGCTGAGCCGGGACCTGGCGCAGCGGTTCAACCACCGGTTCGGCGAGACCTTCACCGTGCCGTCGGCCTACATCCTCGGCGGGGTCGCCAAGATCACCGACCTGCAGGACCCCACCGCGAAGATGAGCAAGTCGTCATCGTCGCCGCAGGGGATCATCGACGTGCTGGACGAGCCCGGCGCCATCCGCAAGAAGATCGCCCGCGCGGTCACCGACACCGGGACCGGGGTGCGGGCCGACGAGGAGGCCAAGCCCGGGATCACCAACCTGCTGCGGATCTATTCGGCGCTGTCCGGGGAGTCCGTACCGGTCCTGGAGGCCCGCTACGAGGGCGCCGGTTACGGGACGTTCAAGAAGGAACTCGGCGAGGTGGTCGCCGGCGCGCTGGCGCCGGTCCGCGAGCGGACCGAGAAGATGCTCGCTGACGAGGCCGAGCTGGACCGGCTGCTGGCCCACGGCGCCGCCCGGGCCCGGCCGGTCGCCCGCGAGACTATGGCTGCGGTAAACGAGCGCGTCGGGTTCCTGTCCGGGAGCGGCGCACCGCGGCGGTGATCCCGAGGCCGAGCAGCAGGGCGGCGACGAAGGTGCCGGCCCCGGCGGCGATCGGCAGCACCGGCGACCGGCCGGGGGCCGCCGCCGCGTGGGCGACGGCCCGCCGGGCGGGCTGGCGGCGGGCCGGGTGCCGGGGCCTGGCGGTGGCGACCGGCAGCGGGCTGACCAGCGTGCCGACCGGAGCGATCCGGCCGTCCACGGAGAAGCCCCAGCTCAGCAGCGTGGCGGCGGTCTGCAGCTCGGTCAGCGGGGTGGCGTGCAGGATGGTCACCACCAGCGTGTGGTGATGACGCCTGGCCCAGCCGATGAAAGTCGCCCCGGCCGCGGTGGTCCAGCCGATCTTGCCGCCGAGGTCGCCCGGGAAGGTACTGAGCATGGTGTTCTGGGTGTACAGGGTGATCGGGCGGTGGTGGGGCTTGAGCGGGAACTTGACGACGCGCAGCCCCTCGTCACGCATGAATTCGGGGATCTGGAGCGCCTGCCGGGCGAACAGCGCCTCGTCATAGGCGGAGACATGCTGGCCGTGGGCGTCGAGCCCGTTCGGTGTCACGGCTACCGTGTCGTCTGCCCGCAGGTGGTGTGCCTCGGCGTTGATCATCGCCATGCCCTTGCCGTACGACCCGGTCGCCTGGACCAGGGCGATCGCCGCGTCATTGGCCGAGATCATCAGCAGCGCCCGGAAGAGGTCGGAGACCCGGTAGCTGTCGCCGGCGATCAGCCCGACCTTGCTCGGTTCGGCGACGGCGGCGCGGCGGGAGGCGATCACGGTGGCGTCCGGGCTGAGCGCCCGCATCAAGGTGATGGCGGTCAGTACCTTCAGCGTGCTGGCGGGCCGGTACCAGCCGTGCGGGTCCTTGGCCGCCAGTACCTGGCCGGTGCCCGCGTCGGCGATGACAAAGGCGGAGGCCCGCACGTAGGGCAGGAGCCGGGCGCCGCGGGCCGGGTAGCTGACGACCACTGCCCGTCCGGCGAGCTGCGCGCCGCCGATCGTGGCCGCCTGCGCCTGGCCGGCCCTGGGTGCCCCACCGGCCTGCTGCGCTGCCTCCCGGCCGGTGGTGCCTGGATGCCCGGTCATCTGGCCGGCCGAAGCCGCTGGCCCGGTCAGCGCGGTTGCCCCGCTGACCGCCAGGATCAGGGTGGCGCCGGCGGCCGTCATCAGACGGCGCGCGGGGAAAG
>JBLMWU010000273.1:0-4291 GCA_050257395.1 Gemmatimonadota bacterium
ACCAGCCCGCCGTCCAGGCGGCCGGCGGACAGTCGCGGCGTCCAGGCGGCACCGTCAGGCAGTACCTCGGCGGCCACGTCGACCGAACGACCCTGGCTGCGCACCGTGCCGGGGACCAGCAGCCCGGCCTGCACCTGCCCGGCCTGGGGCAGGGCGCGCACCTCGTTCACCACCGCCCCGGCCGCCGGGTAGTAGGAGTCCAGCGACACGGTAACCCGGCCGGCCGCGGCGCGCAGCAGCCCGGCGGAGGCGTCATCCAGGGTGGCGCGGAAGGTGTCGAGCAGGCCGACGATCGTCACCAGGGTGGCGATGGCCGCGGCGATGCCGAGCAGGGTCAGGGCGGAGCGCCGCGGGGTACGCAGCATGTTGCGCAGCGGGATCTGGCGGTAGCCGCGGCCGGGCAGCCGGAGCCACCGCAACAGCCCGGCGAGGCCGTTGCCGCGGGCAGCCAGGTGGCCGACCCGGATCGCCTGCACCGGCTGCACCCGGACCGCCCGCCAGACCGGCCAGGCGGCCGCGGCGAACGGAAGCACGAACCCGATCACGGCGGCCTGCGCGAACGTGCCGCCCTGGAACGGGGTGCGCCACACCGGCAGCGGCAGCAGGTCCTGGAACACCCGGGCCAGCGGGATGCCAACCAGGTAGCCGACCCCGGCGCCGAACGCCACGCCGATCAGCGCGACCTGCGCGGCGAACAGCAGCGGGCGGACCGCCAGCAGCCACGGGCGCACGCCGAGCGCCATCCCGATGCCGATCTCGCGACGCTGCGCTTCCGCGATCCGGGTGGTCAGGTTCAGCGCGGCGAACGCCGCCCCGGCCAGCAGCAGGAGCGCGATCACGCGCCACAACTCCGCGTCGCCCTTGATGTCGTCGTACAGCACCCGGTAGGACGGGATGTCGGCCCGGGTGGAGACGGTCGCGCTGACCGGCGGGCGCACCGCGGCCAAGGCGCCCTTCAGCTCACGCTGCACCGCGGCCAGGCTGCCGGGCCTGAGCGTGAGGACCAGGTCGTTGACCCGCCCGGGAGCGTCGGCCAGCCGCTGGGCGGCGGCCAGCGTAGTGAACAGCACGGCGTAGGTCTTCTGGCTGAGGAACACCGTAGCCCCGCCCGACCCGCCACCGCCGCCGCCCATGAAGTACTCCGGTGACTGGCCGATCCCGGTGTACCGGACTCCGGCGCCGCCCGCCACCCGCAGCATCCCGCTGTCCGGCAGCCCGTTCTGCCGGGCGAACCCCCGGTCCACGATGACCGTCGGCGGGCCGGCGGACGTCGCGGGCAGGGCCTGGCCGGCGGACACGTGCACGGCGTCCACGGCCGGACCCGGCCCTGATCCGGTGCCGACCAGCTCGCCCGGGCCGAGCACTCCCTTCGGCGCGGCGACCTGGGTCGGGACGATCAGCCGTTCCCGGGCGCCGGTGACATCGGCGGCATGCGGCAGCCCGCGGACCAGGGCCAGCAGACTGCCCTGCCGGACCGTGCTGCCTGGCGCCAGCGCTACCCGCAGGTCGTGGGTGTGCAGCAGGGCGAAGCTCGCATCGTTGGACTGGGTGCGCCATGCCGAGGTGGACAGCAGCGCAGCATAGCTGCCTGTGCCCAGCGCGATCACCGCGGCCAGCGCGCACACCTGCGCCCACCGCGCCCGCAGGTCGCGCCAGGACCACCGCAGCCACAGCACCCGGGATGACATCACGGCCTACCAGTGCAGGTCCGCGATCGCCGCCGGCCCGCCCGCCGGGCGCCGGTCGGCCACGATGTGCCCGCTGGACAGCTCGATCACCCGGTCACCGACCCGGGAGATCTCCCGGTTGTGCGTCACCACCAGCACGGTCTTGCCCCCTTGCGCCTGCGCCCTGAGCAGTTCCAGGATCTGCACCCCGGTGCGGAAGTCCAGCTCCCCCGTGGGCTCGTCGGCCAGCAGGATCGGGTTACCGGTAGCCAGGGCCCGGGCGATGGCCACCCGCTGCTGCTCCCCGCCGGACAGCTGATGGGCGAAGTGGTCCGCCCGGGACGCCAGTCCCACCTGGCCAAGCACCTCCCTGGCCACCTCCTGCGCACAGGACCGCCCGGCCACGTCCGCGCCGAACTGGACGTTCTCCAGCGCGGTCAGCGCGGGAAACAAGTTGAAGCTCTGGAACACGAAGCTGACCGTGTGCCGGCGGATCATCATCCGCCGCGCCCGCGACGCGGTGGTCAGATCCCGCCCGTTCAGCCGGATCGTGCCCGCCGTGGGCGCATCCAGCGCGCCGATCAGGTTCAGTAGCGTGGTCTTACCCGACCCCGAGGCGCCCAGCACCACGACGAACGCCGCCTCATCGACGTGCAGGTTGATGTCATCGATCGCCTTGACCACGGTGTCGCCTACCCCGAACCAGCGGCACACCCCGTCCAGATCCAGCCGGGTACCCTCCGAGCCCGCCCGTGCATCGACAGCGGGCTCCAGCCCCGGCCCCATCGCCATGCCCATAACGCCACGCTCACGGGGGCATCCCCCGGGGACCAGAGCAGAAGGTCCCGCCCGCCCGGTACGGACGGCACCGCGTGAGGCATTCCGCCTCTGCCCTCAGGATGATCCCCGGCCGCTCCGGCCGTGGGCAAGGACGGTGGATCCGGTCACCACGACGGCCAGCCACAGGGCGCCGAAGGCCCACCCGCCCAGGACGTCCGTGGTCCAGTGCACACCGAGGTAAATCCGCGAGATGCCGACGAGCGTGGCGAGCATGGCCGCGGCCGCCCAAAGCGCCACCCGGGCCGTCCAGGCCCGCAGCGGCCCGCCGCACAGGAAAGCCAGTACGCCGAAGGCCGCGGCCGCGGTCGCGGCATGCCCGGATGGGAACGCGTACCCGTCCGCCGCCGCCAGCCCGCCGCTCAGCGGCGGGCGGGGCCGGGCAACGGCCTGCTTCAGTGCCAGCGTGAGGACGCCGTTGCCCACCACGGTCATACCCGCCACCAGCACCGCCGCGCGGCTGCGCCAGATGATCCCGAGCACCACCCCGGCCGCCACCGTGAAGATACCCAGGACCACCGGGCCGCCCGCGCTGCTCGCCGCCCGCATCACCGTGGTGAGCGCCCCGGTGCGGTGCGCCGCGACGAAGCCGGCCACCGGGTGGTCCAGCGCTGCCACGCCGTCGCCGTCGGTAACGTCCTCCATCAGCACGCCCGCGCCCACCGCGGCCGACGTGACGACGACCAGTCCCAGCGCGGTGGACATGCCGAACAGCCACGGCGGCCGCAGCCGGGCCGCTAGGCTTGCCATCCGCTGCATGTGCAGGCGGACCGTTGCCCGCCCGGCCGCGGCGAGCATGTCATCGGAGTGCGCAGCCGCCCAGCGCAGTACTGACGCGGCCGCGACGGCCAGGCCGCCGGCGGCGGCCAGCAGCGCGACGACGATCAGGGTCATCTCCACCGGCCCGGCCCTTCGGCCACGTGCCGCTGGTCCTCGCCGTGGCTGATGCGCTGGCCCGCGTCAGTCGATGTCATCGAAGTCGAGCGGGGTGATGATGCGCAGGGCATTCCCGGCGACTTCGAAGCGGCCGGGCAAAGTGCCGGCGATCTCGCCATCGAGCGTCACTTCAAGCTCCTCATCAGCCTGGACGCACAGGTGGGATGCGTGCCAGATCCGGATGCCGGGGACCGGCCGCCGGGCGCGCAGCAGCAGGGCGGTACCGGACCGGAGCATCTGGCCGGGCGTGATGTCGTCGATGGCGAGCATATCCAGGAGCCGGTCGTCGGGATCGGAGGCCGGGACGCTCAGCTGCAACGGCCCGCCGAACACCGGGGCGTTGATCACCGATAGCTGGGTGAGCGTGGCCTTCTGCGTCGTGCCGGCGTAGCGCAGCTCGCAGCCGAAGGCGGTACGGCGACGCATCGTGTGGGCGGCGGCGAGCAGGTAGGCGAACCGGCCCAGCCGGTCCCGGACATCACCCCGGGTGGCGATCCGGGCGAACCGGGTATTCAGCCCGACAGTGGCGGCGTGCACGAAATGCCGGGGCGGCCCGGCGGCCGGTACATACCGGCCGAGGTCGATAGCCGCGGTCTTACCGCGGGTAAGCAGGGCCACGGCCCGCCGGGGGTCGAGCGGGATCCCGAGGGACCGGGCGAAGTCGTTGGACGTGCCCAGCGGCAGTACGCCAAGCACATGCTCCGTGCCCGCCAGGCACCCGGCCACCGTGCCGACAGTCCCGTCCCCGCCCGCGGCGACCACCAGCACCGGGCGGCCGGGCCCGAGCAGCCCGGCAAGCCTTTCGGTCTTCCCCACGTCGAGTTCGGCGGTGATGGCCAGGCCCCGTCGGC
>JBLMWU010000274.1:0-7745 GCA_050257395.1 Gemmatimonadota bacterium
GGGTGATGGCCTGCCGGATCCACCAGGTGGCGTACGTGGAGAACTTGTAGCCCTTGGTGTAGTCGAACTTCTCCACCGCCCGGATCAGGCCCAGGTTGCCCTCCTGGATCAGGTCCAGGAAGACCAGGCCCCGGCCGATGTAGCGCTTGGCGATGGACACCACCAGCCGCAGGTTGGCCTCGATCAGCCGCTGCTTGGCCCGCAGGCCGTCGGCGGCCAGGTGCGCGAGCTCGTCGTCGGCGGCAGCGCCGGCGCCCTGGAAGTCGCCGTTGAGCTTCTCCTCGGCGAACAGCCCGGCTTCGATCGACTTGGCCAGCTCGACCTCGTCCTCGGCCGTCAGCAGCGGCACCCGCCCGATCTCGCGCAGGTAGATGCGCACCAGGTCGCTGGTGGCGGCGCCGCCGCCGCGCCGCCCGTCGTCCGGCTGCCCGGCCCGGCGCAGCTCGGCCGGGTCCTCGGGTGCCTCCAGAATGTCGATGCCCTCGTCGGCGAGCATCCGCACCACGCCGTCGAGGGCCTCAGGGGTGAGATCAGTCCCGTCGAGCGCGGCCGAGATCTCGGTGACCGCGATCGCTCCCCGCTCCCGGGCCTGCGCGACCAAGTCCGCCATCTGGTCGCCTTGCTGCCGTCCGCTGCTGCGCACCATCGTGAAGGTCACGTGCAACAGTGTGCGCTAGGAACCCTCGGTTACGGGGGGCCTAATTTTGTCACCTTCCCGGCAGTAACGCTGCTGGTGTGGTATGTGCCGCCCGGCTCCTGCCGCCGCGGCAGCCCGCGCAACCTGGCGGTACACCGGCCGGCCTGGCAGTCGGCGCGGCCGGGTGCCAGGCCGCCCAGGCCTGGATCTTTACCTTGCGATGGCCGTCCGTGGCCGCCCGGCAGCGGTTAGTCAGCGCCCGCGGCGCGCTCCAGCAGCACCTTGCGGCGCTGCTCCAGCGCGATCAGGTCGCCGAACAGCCGGGCGTGACCGGACTCCTCGGCCGGGTTCATCCGCTGCAGCCGCGACTTCACCGTGGCGATCTGGCGGCCCACCGCCAGCTCCTCCACCCGGGCGAGCACCGCGCCGGCGTAGCGGGCGTCCGCCTCGCCGTCCGCCCGCGGCACCCGCAGCGGCTCCACCGCCAGCTGGGTCACGAACGAGCGGGCCGCGTCATTCGGCGCGGCCTCCCGCAGCCGCGCGGCCCACTCCCGGCCGCCGCCGCTGCCCGCGGCCCCGCCGCAGCCGGCGATGATCCCGGCCACCGCGGCGTGCTGCGGCACCGTGAACGAGTCCTGGCCGAGGACGTCGAACCCGGGGCCGCACAGCGCGGGCAGCTGCACCGCGAGCTTGAGCGCTTCCCGCTCCACCTGGAGCACCGGGTCGCTCAGGTCGTACCGCCGTTCCGGCTGGTCCCCGCCGCCGCGGCCGGCCGGGCGGGCCGTCATGGCCGCCCGCTCCCCCAGCCCGGCGTCGCCGCGCAGCACGGCCGGGCCGCCACCGCCGTCTCCGCCCCGGTTGCGGCCGCCGCGCAGGTGGCTGGCGATCCGGCTGAGGATCAGCGCCTGGTCGTTCAGGCCGAGCCAGCGGTCCAGGTTCCCCGCGTACACCTTGCGCAGGGCGTCGTCCTTGATGCGGGCGATGGACCGGGCGGCGGCGTCCAGGGCGCCGACCCGCCCTTCCGCGGTCTCCAGGTCGTAGTCGCGCAGCTCGGAGCGGATCACGAACTCATACAGCGGCACCCGCCGGGCCACCAGGTCCCGCACCGCCCCGTCACCCTGCTTGATCCGCAGGTCGCACGGGTCGAGGCCGTCCGGCTGGACCGCCACGAAGGTCTGGGTGACGAACTTCTCCTCCATGCCGAACGCCCGCAGCGCGGCCCGCTGCCCGGCGGCGTCGCCGTCGAAGGTGAAGATCACCTCGCCCCGGAACTCGCTGGCGTCCATCAGCAGCCGCCGCACGATCTTGATGTGGCCCTCGCCGAACGAGGTGCCGCTGGTCGCCACGGCTGTGGTCACCCCGGCCAGGTGGCAGGCCATGACGTCGGTGTAGCCCTCGACGATGACGGCCTGCCGCCGCTGGCCGATGTCCCGGCGGGCCAGGTCCGCCCCGTACAGCACGCTGCCTTTCTTGAACAGCGGCGTCTCCGGGGTGTTCAGGTACTTGGGGCCGTCGTCGCGCTCCTCCAGCTTGCGGGCGCCGAAGGCGATCACGTCGCCGCTCAGGTCCCGGATCGGCCAGATGAGACGGCCGCGGAACCGGTCCACCGGCCCCCGGCGGCCCTGGCTGGCCAGCCCGGCGGTCATCAGCTCGGCGTCGGTGAACCCGCGCCCGCGCAGGTGCCGGGTGAGCGCCTCCCACTCGGCGGGTGCGTACCCGACGCCGAACCGCTCGGTGTCGGCGAGCTCGAAACCCCGCCCGGACAGGAACGCGCGCCCGGCCGCGGCCGCTGGCGTGCGCAGCCGTTCCGCAAAAAACTCGGCCGCTGCCTTGTTGGCCTCCAGCAGCCGGCGGCGCTGGCTCTGCTCCTGCCCGGGGACGTGGCCGCCCTGCTCGTAGCGCAGGTCGATGCCGGCCCTGGCGGCCAGCCGCTCAACCGCCTCCACGAACGACAGGTTGTCGATCTTCTCGACGAAGCTGATGACATCCCCGCCCATGGCCTCGGAGAAGCAGTACCACAGGCCCCGGGCGGGGGTGACGTTGAAGGAGGGCGTTTTCTCGTCGTGGAACGGGCACAGCCCCTTGAGCGAGCCGCCACCCGCGTTGCGCAGCTGCAGGTACTCGCCGATCACCTCGTCGATGGGCGAGCGCTCGCGAACCAGCGCGATGTCCTCCTGGCGGATCCGGCCTGCCATGCGCCCCTCCGCTCCCCGCTTCGCTGCTCCCGTCCCGGCGAGTCTATTGCCTGCCGGCCCGGGCGGGGCGCCACCGCGCGGCTGGTACCGTCGGCTCGTGAACGGCGTGCTGGTGCTGTGGGACATCGACCACACGCTGATCCACGGCGGAGGTGCCGGCCGGCGGCTGTACCCGGCGGTGTTCCGGGAGCTGTTCGGCCGCGAGCTGCCGGAGGCGGCCGCCATGGCGGGCCGCACCGACCGGGCGATCATCGCCGAGACGCTGGCCATGGCCGGGGTCGCCGAGCCCGCCCGGCACGTGGACGCGTTCCTGGCCGGGCTGGCCGGGCAGGCGCCGGAGCTGCTGGCCCGGCTGGTCACGGAGGGCGGCCGGGCCCTGCCCGGCGCGCTGGCGGCGCTGGCCGCGGTCGCCGGGCCGCCGCCGGCCGCGGTCCAGTCGGTGCTCACCGGCAACGTGCCCGCGATCGCCGAGGCGAAGCTCACCGCGTTCGGCCTGGCCGCCTACCTGGACCTGGCGATCGGCGCCTACGGCGACCACCACGAGAGCCGCGCGGAACTGGTCCACCTGGCCCGGCGCCGGGCTGCGGCCGCCTACGGCCGGGACTTCCAGGGTCAGGGCACGGTGCTGATCGGCGACACGCCGCTGGACGTGGCCGCGGCGCTTGCCACCGGGGCCCGCGCGGTCGGCGTCGCCACCGGCTCGGCCACCGCCGCCGAACTGGCCGCCGCAGGCGCGCACGCCGTCCTGCCCGACCTCACCGACACCGCGGCGGTGCTGGCCGCCCTGCTGGGCACGCCGACACCGGCCCCGGCCTGACCGCGGCGCCTGACCGCGGCGGCCCGGGGCGGGCGCCCGGGGCGGGACCGGCTGGGGATGGCGGCCCCGCCCCCGGCGCGTCAGCCGACCGTGAACGCGCCGGCGGCGCGGATGCCGGCCGAGGAGTCCCCGACCATCACCCGGTAGACCCCGGGCCGGGTCACCCAGCCGCCGCTGCCCCACGTCTGCAGCGCGGACGGGCTGAGCACCAGCGGCACCACCGCGCTGGCACCCGGCGCGAGCGGCACCTTCGCGAACGCCTTGAGCTGCCGCGGCGGCTCGCCGGCCGCGGCGGGCATCCCGAGGTACAGCTGCACCACCGCGGCCCCGGCGCGGTGGCCGGTGTTGGTGACCCGGACGTGCACCACGATCGGGTGCCGGCCGTCGGCGACCGGGGGCACCCGCAGGCCGCTGTAGCCGAACGTGGTGTAGGACAGGCCGTACCCGAAGGGGAACAGCGGTGCCTGGCCGTTCGCGTCGTACCAGCGGTAGCCGACGTCGATGCCCTCGCTGTAGGTCACGGTGGGCTGCGCCCCGGCCGGGCCGCTGACGATCGTGCCCGGCCAGCTGATGGACGAGCGTGCCTGCGCGTCCGAGGCGGGGAAGGTCATCGGCAGGTGGCCGGACGGGCTGACGTCGCCCCACAGCAGCGCGCCGATGGCGGTGCCGAACTGCTGCCCGGGGTACCAGGACTCGATGACCGCGGCGGCCTTGCCCAGCCACGGCATCAGCACCGCCCCGCCGGTGTTGAGGACCACGACGGTGTGCGGGTTCGCTGCTGCCACCGCCGAGATGAGCTGGTCCTGGTCGCCCGGGATGGCCAGGCTGCTGCGGTCGCTGCCTTCGCCGGTCACGTCGTTGACGAACACCACGGCCGCGTCGGCGTTCTTCGCGGCCTGCACCGCCTGGCTCACCATGGCCGGATCCGGGGCGGACCAGCCGATGGACAGCGACGGCCCGCCGATGGCGGCGACCGCGGCGTACTCGACGGTGACCGGGACCGGGGTGCCCGCGGTGAGGTCCGCGATGCCCTGGTCCAGGGTGGCGAAGTCGGCGTACGGGGTGTCGGCGATCACCTTGCCGCCGACGATGACCCGGAACGCGCCGTTGCCGGACACCGAGAACCGGTAGGCGCCGCTGCTGGGCGCGGTGATGGTGCCGGTCCAGCGGGCCGACCAGGCGGCGGGCAGCCCGGGCACCGACGGGGTGCCGCTGACCGACGGGGTGGGCTCCACCCGGGTGGCCAGCGGGGTGCCGCTGAAGGTCAGGTTGCCGTAGTAGCTGGCGGTCAGGCCCGGGCCGGTGCCCGACGACGGGGTGAACGCGCTGGACGGCACGGCGGGCAGGGCCACGTCGCCGAGGGTGCCCTGGGCGTAACTGACCTTCACTGCCGGGCCCGCCCGGGCGGTGATCCCCTGCAGCGGCGTGACCAGCCCGGAGGCGTTGACCGCGCCGGAACCGCCCTCGGTGTACTGGAAGTGGTCACCCGCGTCGTAGCCGATGACCGCGACCGAGTGGACGCTGCTCCCGAAGGGCAGCGCGCCCCGGCCGTTCTTGAGCAGGACGCTGCCCTGCTCGGCGATCTGGGCGGCGAGCTGCTGGTGGGCGGGGGTGCTCACGTTCGCCAGCGGCGGCCGGGACACCGGGTGCTTGAACAGGCCGACCTCGATCTCGGCGGTGAGGATGCGGTGCACCATGTCATCCAGCCGGGACATGGGCACCTGGCCGTCGGCGATGGCCTGCTTCAGCGCGGCGCCGAAATGGGTGCCGAGCGGCATCTCCATGTCCAGGCCCGCGTTCGCCGCCTTCACCGTGTCCTTGACCGCGGCGAACCAGTCGGAGACGACGAACCCGTCGAACTGCGCGGCCGACTTGAGCGCGCTGGTCAGCAGGTCCCCGTTCTGGCACGAGTAGTTGCCGTTGACCTGGTTGTAGGCGCACATCACCGAGCCCGTGCCGCCCTGGCGCACCGTGGCCCGGAACGCCGGGAAGTAGATCTCGTTGAGCGCCCGCGCGGGGATGTTCTCGTCGACGTTGTTGCCGTCCGGGGCGACGCCCAGCCGGTAGGTCTCCTGGTTGTTGCCGGCGAAGTGCTTGGGCGTGGCGATCACGTGCTGGCTCTGCAGGCCCTGGACCTCGGCGGCGCCCAGCTGGCCGGCCAGGTACGGGTCCTCGCCGAAGGTTTCCGCCACCCGGCCCCAGTAGGGCACCCGCAGGATGTTGATGGTCGGCCCCAGTTCCTGGTTGTTGCCCTTGCCGGACTGCTCGGCGCCGAGCGCGGCGCCGTACTGGCGCACCAGGGCCCGGTCCCAGGACGCCGCGTCGGCTTCGGCCACCGGGAACGCGGTGACCCCGGTGGCGCCGTCGCCGACCCCGTTCGGGCCGTCCGCGAGGTACAGGTCGGGGATGCCCAGCCGCGGGATGCCGGGCACGTGCCCGGCGAACCCGGGCGACCCGAACGAGTCGCCGTGCACCAGCGAGATCTTCTCGTCCAGGGTGAGCTGCCTGACTAACGCCCAGGCCTGCTGGGATGCGCTGGCCCAGCTGCCGGCGGCCGGGGCCGCGCCGGTGGCGCGGGCGGTGGTGCGGGCGGCGGTGGTGCGGGCGGCGGCGGCCGGCGCGGCGGCCGCGCCAGCGGCGATGAGGGCGAGGGAGGTGAGCCCGGAGGCGGCAAGGCGCGCGGCCCGGCGGGTGGGGTGCATGGCTGGTCCTCTCCGTGGGGCGGGCGGAGGGCTGGGTGTCCGGGGATATCGGCGGGAATGGGGCGGGTTTCGCCGTGATCATAAATCCGGCCCTAAAGCAGTGGAATTAACAAACAATTAATCCGGTGAACGGACGAAACCTGGCGGTTTACCATCGCCGCCATGGCAGCCGGCACGTCCCCGGCGGATGGCGTCCCCGCACCCGGCGCGGGGGCGCTGGCGCGGCGGCAGCGCACACCCGCCCAGCTGCTCGACGTGATCCGGGCGCACGGCAGGCTGACCCGGGCCGAGCTGAGCAGGCTCACCGGCCTGTCCCGCAGCACCGTGGCGCAGGCGGTCGCGGCGCTGCTCGCCGACGGGCTGCTCACCGAGGAGGAAGCGCCGGGGAACCGGGCGGGCCAGCGCGGGCGGCCCTCCGTGCTGCTGCGGCCGGCCCGGCGGCCGGGCCAGGTGATCGGGGTGGACTTCGGGCACGTCCACATCAGCGTGGCGGTCGCGGACACCTCCGGGCGGGTGCTGGCCGAGGCCCGGGTGCCGGCCGACGTGGACGCCGACGCCGACGCGGCGCTGGACCTGGCCGCCGGCCTGGCCCGCGACGTGCTCGGCCAGGCGGGCCTGACCATGGCCGAGGTGCTGGCCGTCGGCGCGGGCATCCCCGGGCCGCTGGAGCGCGGCACCCGGGCGCTGCGCGTGCAGGCCATCATGGCGGGATGGGAAGGCCGGGAGGTGGCCCCGGAGCTGTCCGGCCGCTTCGGCCGGCCGGTGGCGATCGGCAACGACGCGGACCTGGGGGCCCTGGGCGAACTGCGGTTCGGCGCGGCCCGCGGCTGCCGCGACTTCCTGTACGTCAAGGTCTCCCACGGGCTGGGCGCCGGCCTGGTGCTGGGCGGCCGGCTCTACCGCGGCACCCGCGGCATCGCCGGTGAGATCGCGCACGTGCTGGTGCCGGGGTCCAGCGGGCAGTGCCTGTGCGGCAACCGCGGCTGCGTGGCCACCCTGACGACCGTGTGGCCGCTCCGCCAGCGGCTGCTGGAGCTGGGCCTGGTGGAGGAGGGCCCGGGCTGGCCGGATGCTCCGCTGCCGCGGCACCCGGCGGTCAGCCGGGTGCTCAGCGAGGCCGGGGCCGCCCTCGGCCGGGTGCTGGCCAGCCTGTGCGACACGCTGAACCCGGAGGCGGTGATCCTGGGCGGTGAGGTCGGGGTCCTGGGCGGCCCGTTCGCCACCGCGGTCCGCGGCGCCATCGACCGGCACGCCCAGCCGCCCGCGGCCGCGGCCGTGCGGGTGCAGCCGGCCGGGCTGGGCACCCGGTCCGAGCTGATGGGCGCCGTCGCGCTGGCCGCCGAGACCGCCGCTCAGCCCGGGCCGGGCCCGGGGTGAGGGGGGCGGGGCCCGAG
>JBLMWU010000275.1:0-20527 GCA_050257395.1 Gemmatimonadota bacterium
CGTGCGGGCGATCAGCGACGGCGAGCCGGTGGAGGCAGCTGATGCGGCGCCTGGACGTTCAGATCCCCGCACCCGATGGCCGCAGCAGCGGGACGCTGCACCTGCCGGACGGGGACGGCCCGTGGCCGGGCGTGCTGGTCTTCCCCGACGCGGGCGGGGCGCGGGAGACGATCCGGCAGATGGCTGACCAGCTCGCGGGCATGGGCTACGTGGCGCTGGTCCCGGACATCTACTACCGCGGGGGCGACTGGGCGCCGTTCGACATCGCCACGCTGTTCACCGACCCGCGGGAGCGGGCGCGCATGCGCAGCCTCGCGGGTGTGCTCAGCAACGACCGGATCGCCGCCGACGCCGCCGCCTACGCGGATTTCCTGCTGGCCCGGCCGGAGGTGACCGGCCCCGCGATCGGCACGACCGGGTACTGCCTGGGCGGCCGCCTGTCGCTGGTGGCCGCCGCCGGGCTCGGCCGCACCGTCGCCGCGGCGGCGTCGTTCCACGGCGGCAGGCTCGCGGTGGCGGACGACCCGGCCAGCCCGCACCTGTCCGCGGACCGCATCGCCGCCACCGTTTACGTGGCCGGCGCCCAGGACGACGGCTCGTTCACCGCCGGGCAGGCGGAGTTGCTGGACGGCGCGCTCACCGCCGCCGGTGTCGAGCACACCGTGGAGTTCTACCCGGCCCGGCACGGATTCGCGGTGCCCGACAACCCCACCTACGACGCGCAGGCCAGCGCCCGGCACTGGGCGGCACTCGGCGAGCTCTACCAGGCCCGCCTGCCGGGCTCCTGAGCCCGGGACCGGATGCGAACACGGCGGCGGCCGCGGTGGCGGTACCGGCCTGCTTCGGCGGGAAGCGGAGGGCGCCGTCCAGCCGGATGACGTCGTCGTTCAGCTGCGGGACGTATGCCTGGAGTTGTTAATTCTCAGAAATAGAGAATTCTATTCTCTAGCGCGACTTGGCGAATCCGTGCGCGCAGAAGTCCCAGACCTCACCGGCGCTCAGCGCGTGCGCCTGCTCCTCGCCGGACACTCCGCTGGACTGCGCGATGAACATGACGGTCTGCATGGTCAGGGCGGCCGCCCGGCGGGGCTTGGCGGCCGGCCGCAGCTGGCCTGCCTCCCTGGCCTCGGTCATCAGCTCGGTGAACAGCGCCAGCAGCGGCGCGTGCGCCACCTTCACCTCGGCGGGGTGCGTCAGCAGCAGCTGCGGGGCGAAGTCGGTGAACAGCGGCCTGCGGGCGGCGGGGTCGGGGCGGGAGAGCTCGAACAGCAGCTCCACGGCGACCCGCAGCCGGTCGAGCGGCTTGGACTGGCCCGCGGCGGCGACGCGGATCTGGTCGGTGGCCCGGCGCAAGGCGTCCTCGAACAGCGCGAGAAGCAGCTCGTGCTTACCGTCGAAGTGCTGGTAGAAGCTGCGCAGCGACTGGCGGGCCCGGTCGACGACCTCCTGCACGGTGAAGTCGGTGCTGCCCTTCTCCGTGATGATCGCCTGGGCCGCGTCCAGAAAACGCTGCACTCGCTGCTCGGCCCGCAGCTTGGCCGCCCTGGTGGACCGCTCGACTGCGCGCTGTTTCCAGGCCGGCTCTTCGCCCTGCACGGTCAAGGCCGGCTCCGTCCTCTGCGTCATGTGTAGAACCTTACTGCACTATTCTGGTAGGACCCTTGACCGGGATAGTCGTGCCTTCGCGGCGTTCTGGAGAAGCCCGTTCTCACCGCAGCCCGGCGGACGGGGCGCCCCCGGCCGGTCACAGCTGCACCAGCCGCGGGGCGGGACCGGGTGTGCAGCAGCGCGCCGGGCGCGAACGCCGCGAAGATGGCCGGGTCGAGATGCCCGCCGGTGGGGGTGATCGCGTGCCCGGCCGCCGGTCTTGACGAACAGCCCCAGGTTGCGGACGGTGGTATAACCGGCCCGCAGGCAGCCGGTCTGGACCGGGAAGTAACCCGCCTGCGAGCAGGAGAGCAGAGTGGACTTTGAGCTGAGCGATGAGCAGCGGCTGTTCCGGCAGACGCTGCGGGAGTTCGCCGACAAGGAGATCATGCCGGTCGCGCCCGAGTGGGAGCGCACCGGCCGCTATCCCTCGGAGATCGCCGCCCGGCTGGGCGAGCTGGGGCTGTTCGGCCTCAACGTGCCCGGGGAGTACGGCGGGCTGGCCGCCGACCGGGTCTCCTACGCGCTGGCCTTCGAGGAGATCGCCCGGGCCTGGCTGGGCGCGGCCGGGCTGATCGGCCCGCACTCGGTGGCCTGCTGGCTCATCGCCCGCAACGGCACCCGGCAGCAGAAGGAGCGGTACCTGCCGCGGATGGCCACCGGCGAGCTGCGGTCCGGCATCGCGCTGACCGAGCCCGGCGCCGGGACGGACCTGCAGGGCATCACGACCGCCGCGGTCCGGGACGGCGACCACTATGTGGTGAACGGGGCCAAGACCTGGATCACCAACGCACGGGTGGCCGGGGTGCTCCCGGTGCTGGTCAGGACCGGCCCGCCGGGACGGGGCCAGCACAGCATGTCGGTGCTGCTGGTGGAGACCTCCGCCGCCGGGTTCCGCGTCACCCGGGACCTGCCCAAGCTCGGCTACAAAGGCCCGGAGACCTGCGAGCTGGTCCTGGACGATGTGCAGGTGCCAGCCGCGAACCTGCTCGGCGGCGAGGAGGGGCGCGGCCTGCGGCAGGTCCTGAACGGGCTGGAGATCGGCCGGATCAACATCGCTGCCCGGGCGGTCGGCGTCGCGCAGGCGGCCTACGAGGCGGCGCTCGGCTACTCCCGCCAGCGGGAGGCGTTCGGCCGGCCGATCGCCGATTTCCAGGCCATCCAGCTCAAGCTGGCCGACATGGCCACCGAGATCCAGGCCGCCCGGCTGCTGACGTACTGGGCGGCGGCCAGGTCGCAGGCCACCGGCGGCCGGGTGGACCTGGAAGCGGGCATGGCGAAGATGTACGCCTCCGAGGTCGCGCTCAGGTGCGCGCTGGAGTCCATGCGCATCCACGGCGGCTACGGCTACTCGGCGGAGTTCGTGGTCGAGCGGCTGTACCGGGACGCCCCGCTGATGGCCATCGGGGAGGGCACCAACGACATTCAGCGGCTGGTGATCGCCAGGTCGCTGGTGTCGGGCAAAGGGCGGCTGGGCTGGTAGCTTCGATTCCGCTGATGGCCGGGTGGGACATCACCGTGCTCACCGAGGACGTCACCGACTGCGGCCCCCTGCGCATCCTCGGCGCCCGCCCGGTGGACATGGAGGCCGCGCTCGCCGCGGGTTCAGCCTTTCCGTCCGACGCCGCCGACGACCGTCATGACCTCGCTGGCGGCCGGGGCGGCGTCCTCGTCGGGCCGCCACTTCCACACCTCCGTCAGGCCCGGCTCCACCTGCGTCATGCCCTCGAAGAAGGCCGCGAGCTCGTCCCGGCTCCGGGCTCGGGCGGGAGGCATCCCCTGCCGTGCCTCCCCGAGCTCCCGGGTGGCACCGGTCCGCGGCTCTGTGCCGGCGACCTGGCCTGGCCCCATCTCGACGTGGGAGATCACCAGGTAGCTGCCGGGCGCCATCACCTCCCGCAGCTGCGCCACGGAGCCCGCCGGGTCGGCCTCGTCGGGCAGGAAGTGCAGGACGGCCACCAGCAGGACGGCCACCGGCCTGCTGAAGTCGATCAGCGCGCGGACCTCCGGGGCGGCGAGGAACTCCGCGGGCCGGGCCAGGTCTCCCTGCACGGCCGTGGTCCACGGGGTGGCGAGCAGCGCCCGCGCGTGGGAGATCACCAGCGGGTCGTGGTCCACGTACACGACGTGCGGCTCCGCGGTCTCCTGCCCGGCGACCTGGTGCACGCTCTCCATGGTGGGCAGGCCGGCGCCGATGTCGAGAAACTGCGTCACCCCGGCCCTGGCGCAGAAGCGCACGGCGCGCCCCAGGAACTTGCGGTTCTCGCGGGCGAGCCGGGGCAGTTCCGGGACGGCGAGGGCAGACCGCCTGGCGGCCTCGCGGTCGGCCGCGAAGTTGTCTTTCCCGCCGAGCCAGAAGTCGTACATGCGCGCGGCGTTCGGAACCGAGGTGTCAAAGCCGGGGGCAGGGTTCACGGAGTCCGCCATCCCGTGAGCCTAACGTAACCGGCATAAGCCCCATAACAGCATGCAACCGGCATGGTCGCCCGGCGATGACAGCGGCCAGTCACCACGGCCAGCCCTGCTGACGTTCCGCACATAAGCCATAACGCACAGTGCCGGCTGAAAAATGGCCCGCCGGCCGGCTGAACCTTCCGGGGCAGTAAGTCGTCAGTAAATCAGAGGCATTGCGCGGGTAATGGTGGTTCCGGGGTTGGGTGCGCGCCGTGACCTGCGCTCAGGGGTGAGCAGCAACGGAGCTGTGAGTGGGGGGCCATTGTGCCGGTCATATCAGTGCCGCATGCGTTCAATCAGGACGACCTCTTCGTCGACCTCCGGGGTATCGCCGGGTGCCCGCTGTACCTGAAGTGTGAGGGCTTCAACTTCGCGGGCTCGATCAAGCTGAAAGCCGCCGCCGAGATGATCGAGGGCGCGGTCAGAGAAGGGCTGCTCACGTCGCGGTCGACGCTGGTCGAGTCCTCGTCCGGGAACCTGGGCGTGGCGCTCAGCATCATCGCGGCGAGCCTGGGCTACCGGTTCCTGTGCGTGACGGATTCCCGGTGCAACCTGTCGACCCGGCGGCTGATGGAAGCGCTGGGCAGCCAGGTGCATGTCATCGCCGAGCCGGATCCTGTGACCGGCTTCCTGGGCGCGCGGCTCAGCCACGTGCGTGCGCTCTGCGCAGCCGACGAGCGGTACGTGTGGCTGAACCAGTACACCAACCAGGGCAACTGGCGGGCGCACTACCGGACCACCGCGCCGGCGATCGCCCGTCAGTTCCCGCAGCTGGACGTGCTGTTCGTCGGGGCGGGCACGACCGGGACGCTGATGGGCTGCGCGCGCTATTTCCGGCAGTGGCGCCGCCCGGTCCGGATCGTCGCGGTCGACTGCGTCGGCTCGGTCGCGTTCGGCGGGCCGCCAGGCCGGCGGATGATCCCCGGCCTGGGCACCAGCGTCCGCCCGCCGCTGCTGGACGAGTCTTGTGTGGACGAGGTGGTGCGGGTCGAGGAGGCCGACACCATCCGGGTCTGCCACCGGCTGGCCGGCCGCGGCTTCCTCTTCGGCGGCTCCACCGGCACCGTGGTCAGCGGCGCGATGGACTGGTTCGCCCGGAACGACGCGGACCACCTGACCGCCGTGGCGATCGCCCCGGACCTCGGTGAGCGCTATCTCGACACCATCTACCAGAGCAACTGGCTGCACGAGCTCTACGGCGAAGACGTGCTCAGCCCCGCTCAGCCCGCCGCCGTCGGCCCGTGACCGGCCGGCCGCGCCACCTGACCGCCGGCTTTCTGAACCCCAAGGAGCGTACGTAGTGGGCCACCCGGTTGATGCCCTGGCAGCCCCGGCGGCCGGCATCGAAGCGGCCTTCGGCGAGGTGCTGGCGGGCGTCATGCGCGTCGAGCACGTCCCGGCCGACCGTCATTTCTTCGACCACCTGGGCGCGGACTCGCTCATGATGGCGCACTTCTGCGCGCGGGTCAGGAAGCGGCAGGACCTCCCGTCGGTGTCCATCAAGGACATCTACCGGTACCCGACCATCCGCAGCCTGGCGGCGGCCGTGGCAGCGCCCGCGGAAGCCGCTGCCGCCTCCGTTTCTGCCGCGGAGCCCGCCACGGCACCGGCGCCGGAAGCGGCACCGGGACCTGACCCGGCCGGGCTGGCGAAGCCGGCCGGCGCCGCGGCCTACCTCTGCTGCGGAGCGCTGCAGTTCCTGTTCTTCCTCGGCTACTGCTACCTCGTCGCGCTCGCGGCTGCCCATTCCTATCAGTGGATCTCCGCCGGGTCCGGGCTGGCTGACGTCTATCTGCGGTCGGTGGTGTTCGGCGGCGCGGCGTTCCTGGCGGTGTGCGCCTTCCCGGTGCTGGCCAAGTGGGTGCTCATCGGGCGGTGGAAGCCCGCGCAGGTCCGCATCTGGAGCCTGGGGTACTTCCGCTTCTGGCTGGTCAAGACGCTGGTCCGGGCGAGCCCGCTGGCCCTGCTGTTCCCGGGCACGCCGCTGCACGTGCTCTACCTGCGGGCGCTGGGCGCGAAGATCGGGCGCGGCGCGGTGATCCTGTCGCGGAGCTTCCCCGTGTGCACCGACCTGCTCACCGTCGGCGCGGGCACCATCATCTGCAAGGACTCGTATCTCCTCTGCTACCGGGCGCAGGCAGGGCAGATCCAGACCGGCCCGGTCACTCTCGGCCGCAACGTGTTCATCGGCGAGAAGACGGTGCTCGACATCGGCACCGCCATGGGTGACGGCGCGCAGCTCGGCCACACCTCCGCGCTGCACAGCGGCCAGGCGGTGCCCGCCGGTGAGCGGTGGCACGGCTCCCCGGCGCAGCGCACCGGCATCGGCTACCTGCGGGTGACACCGGCCCGGTGCGGCCCGCTGCGCAAGGCCGGCTACTGCGCCGGCGTCCTGGCCACGCTGCTCCTGCTGTACCTGCCGCTCGCGGTGGGCAGCATCTACCTGCTGCTGCGGGTCTCCCCGCCGCTGGCCCGGGTGCTGGACCCGGGCAGCGGCACGGCATCGTCCCGGCAGTTCTACCTCGACGGGCTGGCGCTGTCCCTGATCGTCTTCGGCGGCGCGCTGATCTGCGGCCTGCTGTTCGTGGCCTCCGTCCCCCGGCTGCTCAACCTCGTCATCAGGCCCGGCAGGGTCTACCCGCTGTTCGGGTTCCACTACCGGGTGCACCACGCGATCGCCCGCATCACCAGCCGGAAGTTCTTCAACTACCTCTTCGGCGACAGTTCGTACATCGTCTACTACCTCCGGTGGCTCGGCTACCACCTGTCCGCGGTGGAGCAGACCGGGTCCAACTTCGGCACCGAGGTGGCGCACGAGAGCCCGTTCCTGAGCTCGGTAGGCCGCGGGACGATGGTCGCCGACGGGCTGTCGATCATGAATGCCGAGTTCTCCAGCACCTCGTTCCGCGTGTCGCAGGTGTCGATCGGCCCGCACAACTTCCTCGGGAACGCCATCGCCTATCCGCCCGGCGGCAGGACCGGCGACAACTGCCTGCTGGCGACCAAGGTGATGATCCCGCTGGACGGGGAGATCCGCGAGGGCGTGGGGCTGCTGGGGTCGCCGTGCTTCGAGATCCCGCGCTCGGTGGAGCGGGACGGCCGGTTCGACCATCTCGCGACCGGGGCCGAGCTGCGCCGCCGCCTCCGCGCGAAGAACTGGTACAACCTGCGCACCATGGCGGTCTTCCTGGCCGCCCGCTGGCTGCACGTGCTGCTGCTGACGCTGATCGGCATGACCGCCGTGGAGTTCTACGGTGTGGCCGCGGACGCGGCGACGGCCGGCTTCCTGGCGCTGAGCGTCCTGATCAGCCCGGTCTACTTCGCGCTGACCGAGCTTGTGATCGTCCGGTTCCGCCCGCTGCAGCCGAAGTACTGCTCCATCTACGACCCGTACTTCTGGCGGCACGAGCGCCTCTGGAAGGTGCCGGCCATGGACTTCCTGCACATCTTCGACGGCACCCCGTTCAAGAACCTGATCTGGCGCCTGTTCGGTGTCCGCCTCGGCAAACGGGTCTTCGACGACGGCTGCTACCTGACCGAGCGCACCCTCGCCTCGATCGGGGACGGCTGCACGCTCAACCTGGGCAGCAAGATCCAGTGCCACTCGCAGGAGGACGGCACGTTCAAGTCCGACCGCAGCTCGATCGGCGCCGGCGCCACCCTCGGGGTCGGGGCGATGATCCACTACGGCGTTGCCGTGGGGGAGGGGGCGGTGCTCGCCGCCGACTCCTTCCTGATGAAAGGCGAGGAAATGCCCGCACACGCCGTCTGGGGCGGCAACCCGGCCAGGGAGATGTGACATGACCACAGTCAGCGTGCGCGAGTCCGCCACCACTGCCGGGGCCGGCCGGGAATTCTGGCACGGCGTGCTGACGGCGGGCGGCCTCACCACGATCCCGCGCTGGGCTCCGGTGCCCGTGGCGGGCGTCGCCGGGCACGAGACGGCCGTCCCGGCCAGCCTGGCGCAGGAGCTGCGGGGCCGGGCGGGCGAGCTCGGGGTGCCGGTCAGCTCGCTGCTGCTGGCGGCGCACGCCAAGGTGCTCGCGGCGCTGTCCGGCGAGGCCGAGGTGACGACCGGGTATGCCGCCCCGGGCAGCGGCCAGCCGCTGCCCTGCCGCCTGACGACCGGGCCGGCGACGTGGCGGGCGGTGGTGGCGGCCGCCGCCCAGGCTGAGGCGCAGCTGCTGGCGCACCAGGGCTTCCCGGTCGGGGACCTCGCGCGCGAGCTGGGCGTGCCCGGCCGCCCGTTCGAGACCGAGTTCGACCCGGACGGCGCGGTGCCCGGCGCCCTCGCGGCCGGCACGGCCCTGTGGGTGGGGACCCTGGAACACGGCGGCGGGCTGCTGCTCCGGCTGCGCTACCGCACCGACGTGCTCGACGGCGGGTGCGCCGCCAGGATCGCCGGCTACCACCTGGCTGCGCTCAGGCTGATCGCCGCCGGCCCGGACGCCGGGCACGGATCGCAGAGCCTGCTGTCCGCGGACGAGTTGCGGTTCCAGCTCGACGGCCTCGCCGGGCCGCGCCGGGAGCTGCCGGACCGCCGGTTCCACGAGCTGTTCGAGCAGCGGGCCGCCGCCCACCCGGGCACGGTCGCGGCCGTCCAGGGCGACCGGCAATGGACCTACGGCGAGCTGAACGCCCGGGCCAACCGGCTGGGCCGGGCCCTGCTCGCGCGCGGGCTGCGCCGCGAAAGCGTCGTCGGGGTGGTGACCGAGCGCAACCTGGAATGGCTGGCCGCGGTGCTCGCGGTCTTCAAGGCGGGCGGCGTCTACCTGCCCATCGAGCCGCATTTCCCCGCCGACCGGATCGCGGCCACGCTGTCGCGGGCCGGCTGCGAACTCGTGCTGACCGAAGCCGGCAGCACCACCACGCTGGAGAAGGCCCTCGACTCGCTGCCCGGCGTCCGGCTGCTGTACCTCGAGGCGGCCAGCGAAGAGGACCACGACGGCAGCGACCTCGGCATCACCGTCACCGCGGATCAGCTCGCCTACATCTACTTCACCTCCGGCTCCACCGGCGAGCCCAAGGGCGCGATGTGCGAGCACGCGGGCATGCTCAACCACCTGTACGCCAAGATCGGCGACCTGGGCATCGGCGAGGGGCAGGTGGTCGCCCAGACGGCTCCCCAGTGCTTCGACATCTCGCTGTGGCAGCTGGTATCCGCGCTGCTGGCCGGCGGGCGGACGCTGCTGGTGGAGCAGGAGACCATCCTGGACGCCGAGCGGTTCGTCAGCAAGATTATCGAAGGCAGGGTCAACGTCCTCCAGATCGTGCCGTCCTACCTGGAAGTCGTCCTCACCTACCTCGAGCAGCACCCACGCGAGCTGCCGGACCTCCGCTACGTGTCGGTGACCGGGGAGGCGCTGAAGAAGGAGCTCACCGAGCGCTGGTTCGCCGCCAGGCCCGGCATCAAGCTGGTCAACGCCTACGGCTTGACCGAAACCTCCGACGACACCAACCACGAGGTCATGGACCGGGTGCCGGCCACCGAACGGGTGCCGCTCGGCCGGCCCATCAGCAACGTGCACATCTACGTGGTGGACGAGCACCTGGCGCCCGTGCCGCTGGGCGCCCCGGGCGCGATCGTCTTCTCCGGCGTCTGCGTCGGCCGCGGCTACATCAACGACCCCGAGCGCACCCGGCTGGCCTACCTGGCCGACCCGCACCGTCCCGGCCAGCGGCTGTATCAGGCTGGCGACTACGGCCGCTGGCTGCCCGACGGCAAGCTCGAGTACCTGGGCCGCCGGGACACCCAGGTCAAGATCTCCGGATTCCGGATCGAGATCGGCGAGATCGAGAACACCCTGCTGCGGGTGCCGGGGGTGCGCGACGGTGCGGTGGTGGTGGCCGAGGCCGGCCAGAGCAGGCAGCTGGTGGCCTTCTACGCGGGCCCGCGCCCGCTGGAGGGCGGCCTGTTGCGCGACCGGCTGGCGGAGTCGCTGCCGGGGTACATGGTCCCGGCGGCGTTTCACTGGCGGGACAGCCTGCCGCTGACCGCCAACAGCAAGATCGACAAGAAGCGGCTGGCCGCGCTCGCCAGCGAGCTCGGCGCGGGCGGGACGGACTACCAGCCGCCCGCCACGCCGGCCGAGCAGCGGCTGGCGGCCGCGTGGGCCGGCGTCATCGGGATCCCGCAGGACCAGATCGGCCGCGGGGACAATTTCTTCGACCTGGGCGGCACCTCGCTGTCGGCGGTGAAGCTCGCCATCGCCGTGGACCGGGCGGTGTCGCTCAAGGACGTCACCCGCCACCCGGTGCTCGCCGAGCTGGCCGCCCTGATCGACGGCAGGACCGAGCGGCGCGCCGGGCTCCTCCAGTCCCTGTCAGGTGCTGGCGGCGGGCAGGCCGGGGCGCTGGTGTGCTTCCCGTACGCCGGCGGCAACGCGGTGAACTTCCAGCCGCTGGCCACCGCGCTGCGCGGCAGCGGGCTGGCGGTCTATGCGGCCGAGCTGCCCGGCCACGACCTGGCCGCCGACCGGGAACCGTTCGCGGCCATCACCACCATCGCCACGCAGGCCGCCGCCGAGATCACCCGGCTCGGCCTGCCCCGCATCCTGCTGTGGGGCCACTCCTCGGGCACCGCGCTCGCCGTCGAAACCGCCCGGCAGCTGCAGGCGCGCGGGACGGCCGTCCAGCGGGTGTTCCTCGGCGCCCAGCTGCCCGGCGACGCGGCCGGCCGCCGGGCCGCCATCGCCGCGCTGGCCGGGCAGGACGATGCCGAGCTCATCGCGGAGCTCACCGCGGACACCGGCTACGGGCAGCTCGGGGACCTGGACCCGCAGCGGGCCGGGCAGGTCGCCGCCGCGTACCGGCACGACTGCCTGGCCATGCACGAGTACTTCGCCGGCCTGCTGGAAAGCCCGCCGCAGCTGCGGCTGGCCGCACCCGTCACCGTGGTCGCCGCCGCCGACGACCCGGTCACCGCGGGCGCCGCGGACCGGTACCTGGACTGGCAGCTGCTGGCCGGGCAGGTCGAGCTGCAGCAGCTCGCGGTCGGCGGCCACTACTTCCTGCGCACCCGCGTGGCCGAGGCCGCGCGGTGCGTCCTGCGCGCCGCCGGCCTGGTGGCTCCGGCCTGAGATCCACGGAAAGGAACCGAGATGTCGTCCACACCCCCGGCCTCGCTGCCCGGCGTCGACCTCCAGCCCGGCAAGCCCCCGGTGCTGCACGCCGAGGCCGCCGGCAGCGCGCAGAACTGGGCGGCGCAGCACCGGGACGCGCTGCGCGCCATCGTCACCGAGCACGGGTCGGTGCTGGTCCGCGGCCTCGGCCTGAGCGGCCCGGCCGAGACCGGCGTGGTCTTCCAGCAGCTGGCCGCCAGCCTCATGACCGAGCGGGAGGCCTTCGCGCCCCGGCTCGCCTACCCGGGCGGGGTGTACTCCGTCTCGAAGTGGCCGCCTGGCCAGCAGATGTGCATGCACCACGAGCTGAGCTACGGGTCGGAGTTCCCTGGCCTGATGATGTTCGCGTGCCTCACCGCGCCCGCCGCTGGCGGGGCGACCGGCGTGGCCGACTCGCCGGCCGTGCTCCGGGCGCTGCCCGCTGACCTGACCGGCCGGTTCGAGCGGGAGGGCTGGCTGCTCGTCCGCAACTACAACGAGGACATCGGCGCGTCCGTGGCGGAGGCGTTCGGCACCGGGGACCGGGGGGCGGTGGAGAGCTACTGCCGCGCCAGCGGCATCGAGTTCGAGTGGCAGCCCGATGGCGGGCTGCGCACCCGCCAGCACCGCAGCGCGGTGATCCGCCACCCGCGCACCGGCGAGCGCTGCTGGTTCAACCAGATCGCCTTCCTGAACGAACGGACCATCGAGCCGGAGGTGCGCGAGTACCTGGTGGACCTCTACGGCGAGGACGGGCTGCCGTTCACCACCCGCTTCGGCAACGGCGACCCGGTCGGGGAGGACGTCGTGGAGCTGCTCAACGAGGTCTACGAGGCGCACACCGCACGCGAGCCCTGGCAGGCCGGTGACCTGCTGCTGGTGGACAACATCCGCACCGCGCACAGCAGGGATCCGTACGAGGGGCCGCGGGAGGTGCTCGCTGCCCTCGCCGACCCGGTCCGGCTGGCCGACTGCTCGCCCACCTTCGCGGGGAGCGCAGGATGACCGCCGCCGAGCCGGCCGCCGCCGCGGCCGGGCCCGGCCTGGTGCCGCCGTTCGCGGTGATCCCCGGGGCGCAGGTCAGGCAGGTGCTGGCGGGCCGGGAGCGGGAGCTCACCGAGCTGGTGGAGGCCGCTTACCGGCTGCACGGCGCGGGTGACACGGTGAACCCCCCGTCCTATTTCCTCCGGTTTCCCGACCGGCCGTCAGCCCGGATCATCGCGCTGCCGGCCTCCATCGGCGGCCAGTCGCGGGTGGCCGGGCTGAAGTGGATCTCCAGCTTCCCGGAGAACGTGGCGGCCGGCATCCCGCGGGCCTCTGCCGTGCTGATCCTGAACGACCCCGCCACCGGCTACCCGTTCGCCTGCCTGGAGAGCTCGATCATCAGCGCCACCAGGACCGCGGCGTCGGCGGCGGCGGCCGCTGACTGGCTCAGCCGCGACCGGCCGCGCCCGGCCCGGGCCGGGTTCTTCGGCACCGGCCTGATCGCCCGCTACATCCACACGTTCCTGGCCGCCACCGGCTGGTCGTTCGATGAGATCGGCGTGCACGACCTGTCAGCCGCCAGCGCCGCGGGCTTCGTCGGCTATCTCGCCGACGCCGGCACCAGCGGCCGGATCACCGTGCACGACAGCCCCGAGCAGCTCATCCGCGCCAGCGACCTGGTGGTCTTCGCGACCGTCGCGGGCCAGCCGCACGTCAGCGAGGTGTCCTGGTTCGCGCACAACCCGCTGGTGCTGCACGTGTCGCTGCGCGATCTGGCGCCGCAGATCCTGCTCGCCTCGGCCAACATCGTGGACGACGTCGAGCACTGCCTCAAGGCGGCCACCTCACCGCACCTGGCCGAGCAGCTCACCAGCAGCCGGGCCTTCCTGGACGGCACCCTGGCTGACGTGATGATCGGGCGGGTGACGCTGCCAGCGGACCGGCCGGTGATCTTCTCGCCGTTCGGGCTCGGGGTGCTCGACCTGGCGGTGGGCAAGTTCGTCTACGACCAGGTCGCCCGCTCGGGCGGGCTGCAGGTCATCGACGGTTTCTTCCACGAGCTGAGCCGGTACGGGTAGCGCGCCGGCCCGCACGGGTCAATCCCCGCCGTCCGGGCTGCGGGGAGACGGTTTCCGTTCCCGGGGCCTTCCTAGAACAGGTTCTAGTCGGTAATCTGCGGGCATATCCGTCTGCTCCGGGGGCCGGCCGCTCCCAGGCACGAGTCCCGACAACGACGTAAGGACGGCGCGCATGAAGACCAAGGCTGCGGTGCTGTGGGGCCTGCACGAGAAGTGGCAGGTCGAGGAAGTCGAGCTCGACGACCCCAAGGACGGCGAAGTCCTGGTCAAGCTCACCGCGAGCGGCCTGTGCCACTCCGATGAGCACCTGGTGACCGGGGACATCCCGATGCCGTTCCCGGTGATCGGCGGCCACGAGGGCGCCGGCACCGTGGTGAGCGTGGGCCCCAACGTCACCCAGGTGGCCGAAGGCGACTCCGTCGTGCTGAGCTTCCTGCCTGCCTGCGGCCGCTGCTCGTACTGCGCCCGCGGCATGCACAACCTGTGCGACCTCGGCGCCTTCATCATCAACGGCCCGCAGCTGGACGGCACCTACCGGTTCCACGCCCGGGGCCAGGGGCTCGGCCAGATGTGCCTGCTCGGCACCTTCTCCGAGTACACGGTCGTCCCGGTGCAGTCGGTGGTGAAGGTCGACGAGGGCACCGCCCTGGACAAGGCCGCGCTGGTCGGCTGCGGCGTCACCACCGGCTACGGCAGCGCGGTGCGGACCGCCGAGGTCAAGGCCGGCGACACGGTGGTGGTCCAGGGCATCGGCGGCATCGGCATGAACGCCATCCAGGGCGCCCGGATCGCCGGTGCGCGCTACATCGTGGCGGTTGACCCGGTGGAGTTCAAGCGGGAGAAGGCCAAGGAGTTCGGCGCCACCCACACCGCGGCGAGCGTCGAGGAGGCGGGCCCGATCGTCGGCCTGCTGACCCGCGGCAACATGGCTGACTCGTTCATCATCACCACCGACGTCGCCGAGGGCGACTACATCGGCCCCGCGCTGGACGTGGTCACCAAGCGCGGCAAGGTCGTCGTCACCGCGGTCGGCCACCCCACCGACATGCAGATGAGCGGCAACCTGTTCATGCTCACCATGATGGAGAAGCAGATCCGGGGCGCGCTGTACGGGTCGTCCAACGCCCAGCACGACATCCCGCGGCTGCTGGAGCTCTACAACCTGGGCCAGCTCAAGCTGGACGAGCTGATCACCCGGGAGTACGCCCTGGAGGACGTCAACCAGGGCTATGAGGACATGCGCAACGGCCTCAACATCCGGGGCCTGATCCGGTACTGACGAGCCGGGGCGGCGGCCGGCGTCAGCCGGCCGCCGCTGCCAGGTGCAGCGCCCGGACGCCGAGCGGGTAGCCGAGGATGCCCAGGCCGATGATGGTGCCGCGGGCGACCGGGGAGATCCACGAGTGGTGCCGCCACTCCTCCCGGTTGTGCACGTTCGAGATGTGCACCTCGATCACCGGCAGCTGGGTGCCCTCGATCGCGTCGTGCAGGGCGACCGAGGTGTGGGTGAACGCGCCGGGGTTGAACACCGCGCCGATGCAGTTCCCGGCCCTGGCCTCGGCGCCTGCCTCGTGGATCCAGTCGATGAGCTGGCCTTCGTGATTGGACTGCCGGAACACCGGGTCCAGGCCGAGCTCGCCCGCCTCGTGCCGGCACAGCCGTTCCACGTCGGCCAGGGTCGCGGTGCCGTACACCTCCGGCTTGCGGGTGCCGAGCAGGTTCAGGTTCGGGCCGTTCAGGACGAGCACGCTGGCCATGGGCGCCTTCCAGGGTGAGCTGCCGGGGCTGGTTCCGCAGGACACCATTGTGGTGCCGCGGCCCGGCTGCGTGCTGCAGCGGCGCGGAGCCCGCTGGCTGGCGGGGGGCTGCCAGGGGGCTCCGCGGGTGGTGCCTACGGGAAGATGCCGGTCCGGTGCGGGGCACCGTTCGCGGCGAGCTGCAGATCCTGCTGCAGGTCGAAGAAGGCCGGCTTGGGCTGCAGGTTCACGTCGTAGATCGTGGCGTAGCCCTCGCCGGTGAAGAACCCCGGCACCCAGGAGTCCGCGTCCCCGAAACCCCAGACCGTGAACGAGATGCACTGCGGCACCGCCAGGCAGGCCTTGAGCATCTGCGAGAACTCGTACGGCTGGGCGAACGTGGCCAGGTGGTCGGTGGGCACCTGGGTGGTGGGGCTGTCCACGAAGGTGCGCACGTCCGCTTCGGTGATGGCCACCCTGAGGCCGAGGCCCGCGTACCGCTGCAGGTCCTGGGTCATCTTCGTCGGGAAGCCGAACTGGGTGTCCAGGTGGCCCTGGTCGCCGACGCCGTTGATGGGCACACCCTGGGCCAGCATCTGCTTGAGCCACGCATACACCGCGTCGCTCTTGGCGTTCGTGTCGTCCTCACCGGCGATGTTGTAGTCGTTGTAGAACAGCAGCGCGTGCGGGTCGGCGGCGTGCGCCCAGCGGAAAGCGTCGGCGATGACGCCAGGCCCGAGGTGGGACACCCAGAAGTCCTTCGGGTTGATCCCGGAGGGGTTGGCGTCGGTGAAGAACTCGTTCGCGACGTCCCACTGCCAGATCTTGCCCTTGAAGTGGGTGACCTCGTCGGTGACGTGCTTGTGCAGCAGGGCCAGCAGGTCGGTGTCGCTGATGGTGCCGTTGGCGACCCCGCTGGTCAGCCAGTCGGGCAGCTGGTTGTGCCACAGCAGCGTGTGCCCCCGCACCAGCTGGCCGTGCGCCTTCGCGAAGTTCACCAGCCGGTCCGCGCCCGACCAGTCGTAGGTGCCCTGGGTCGGCTCGACCACCTGCCACTTCATCTCGTTGCCGGGGGTGACGACCGAGAACTGGTTCGCCACGATCGCGGCGTAGTCGGGGTGGTCCAGGTCGAAGGGGATGACGGCGGTGCCGACGTGCAGCCCGACCCGGGCGGCCAGTGCCCGCAGCGAGTCGGGGGCGGGTGCGCTGGGGGAGCGGGCGGCTAACGGGGCCGCGACCGCGGCCGTGCCGATGCCGAGCAGCACGGCCGCCCCGGCAGCGCTCACTGCGAGAAGTTGACGGAGCCTCATCTGGTGTTGCCTCCTCTGCGCCGAGAAGCCACCGCGCCCGAAATATTTCGGAATAATTGCCAGTGGTGAGCGCAAAAGTAAGCGCGCGGCCATTCCGTGTCAACAGCTAACGGCATCCGTAAATACAGTCATGCCGCAGCACGCGGCCCTGTCAATGGTTCCCCACGCGGACCGGCGGCGGGCCGAAACTTTCGATTTCCGCTCCGCGGGATTTCGGCGCCCGAGTCCCGGCGAGGCCGGTCAGGGCCGGCGGCCACCCGTGGGCGGGGTGCGGGCGGAGCCGCTGCCCGGGCCGGGGCGCCGGCGCACGGTCACCCAGGCGGTGCCGAGGCAGGTGAGGGCGGCCGCCAGCGCGAGCCCGCCGAACCGGATCCCGAGCTGGCTGCCCACGAGCGGGAACTGCTCCGAGATGGTGGTGAGCGGCATCCGTCCGGAGCTGGCCGTGGCGGGCGCCGGGCTGGGTGCGGGCGTCACGACCGGGAAGACGGCAGCCGGGCCGGTGGTGGCCGGCCCCGGCAGCGGGCCCAGGGCGGGCACCGAGGCCAGCGGCGCCGGGGTGCCCAGGCCGGCCGGGAGAGTCGCGCCGGGAGTCGGGGTGGGGGACGTCCCGGTGGCGGCTGGTGTGCTCGCGGGCGAGGTGGCGGGGGAGGCCGGTACGGCCGGGGCGGCCACGGTGAACGACTGGGTGGCTGCGGGCTGCCCGACGCCGGCGGTGTCGGTGGCGGTGGTGATGGTGAACGTGACCGTCTGGCCGGCGGTCGCGGTGGCGGGAATCGCGATGTCGGCGGTCAGGGTGCTGGCGGGCGGCCCGTCCGTGACCGTGCCCAGCGGGCAGGTGCCGTTGCTGACGGCCGCGGGGCAGGACAGGAACCGCGGCACCGGGCCGCCGGCTGGCGCCGTGAGCGTGACCGTGACGTTGGCGGCGGACGGGCCCGGGGACGGCGCGGGCGTCGAGGCGGCCGGCGACGGCGTGCCGCTGTCCGCGGGGCTGGCCGTGCCCGCCGGCGGGGAGGGGGGCGGCGAGGCCGGCTGGCCGGCCAGCCAGACCTGGATCGTGAAGTCCGCGTCGTGGCCGGGCAGCAGCTTGCTGGCTTTGGTCACCTGCACCACCGACAGGCAGAGCGTGTAGCCGCCCTGGGCGGAGCCCGGCGCTGCCTGTGCGCACGGCGCTGCCGCCGGGGTCACGGCCGCGTGGTGGGCGGGCAGCAGCAGGCCGGCCAGCCCCAGCCCGACCGCTGACACTCCCGCGAACGCGCTCACCGGCGGCAGCAGCGCAGCGCCGGGCGTGCGCCGGGATGGGCGGGTCATGAGCGGCCCGGCGGTGGTGCGCCCGCCTGTGCGCATGCCAGGTCACGTCCTTTCAGCTCCCGGGCAGCCTGCGGCCGCCCGGGCGGGATGCGGTCCTGACTATGACTAAAACCCCGGAAACCCGGCCATTCCAGGTAACAAAACTGTGGCTGCGCAACGGGGGACGCACAGGTTTGCGCCAGCCAGCCAGGGACCGGGGCCCACACCTGTGGCCGGCTGCGCCTCACCTGGAGGTTTTTTGCCGGGGGTGCCGTGTGCCAGGCTCGCGCTATGACCGATCAGCAGCAGGTTGAGATCCGCCCGGTGCAGCCCGGTGACCACGCGGAGGTCCTGGCGCTGGCGCCACGTCTCACCGAAGGCGCCGCCGGCTGGCGGGATCCGTCGGCCGTGCTGCGTGCCGTCCGCGGCTGGGTGGAGTCCTCCCTCGGCGCCGCCGGCGAGCCGGGCCACGCGGTCTACGTCGCGGTCGCTGACGGGCACGTAGCTGGGGTGGTCACCGTCGCCGAGCGGGCGCACTTCACCGGCCAGAAGGACGCGTATGTCGGGGAGCTCGCGGTCGCGCCCGGCCTGGCGCGGCGCGGCATCGCGACCCAGCTCATGAACGCCGCCGAGGCCTGGGCCGCCCGCCGGGGCCTGGCGTTCCTCACCCTGGAGACCGGGGCGGCCAACCACGCCGCCCGCGCCTTCTACGCCCAGCGCGGCTACCGCGAAGAAGACGTCCGGCTGACCCGGGCCATCCCGGGCTGACGCCGCTGCTCAGCGGATGCGCAGCGGCAGCGCCCGCGGGCCGCGGATCTGGCCGGTGGACCAGGTGACCGCGGCCGGGTCGGCGAGGGTGAACTCGGGGATCCGGGACAGCCACACGTCCAGGGCGACCCGCAGCTCCATCCGGGCCAGGTGGGAACCGACGCAGCGGTGGATGCCGAGTCCGAACGCGGCGTGCCGGTTGACCTCCCGGTCGATGACGACCTCGCCGGCCCGGTCGAACTGCGCCGGGTCGCGGTTGGCGGCCGGGAAGGACAGCAGGATCCAGTCGTCGGCCTTCATGTCCACGCCGCGGTAGTGCATGTCCTCCTTGACCAGCCGCGCCATGGTCACCGGCGCGTAGGCGCGGAGGAACTCCTCCAGCGCGGTCGGCAGCAGGCCCGGCTCGGCGACCAGCCGCTGCCGGTCGGCCGGGTTGTCCGCCAGGTGCCACAGCGACGCGCCGATCGCGCTCCAGGTGGTGTCGATGCCGGCGATGAGCAGCAGCGCCATCGTGCCGACGACGTGGTCGGGGCTGAGCTGCTGGCCGAAGATCTCCGCGTTCAGCAGGTAGGTGGTGAGGTCGTCGCGCGGGTTGTCCAGGTGGTCGTGCACCTGGGTGAGCAGGTAGTCGAACAGCCGCTGCACCCGGGCGATCCGGTCGTCCGGCTCCAGGTTGATGCCTTCCAGCAGGTCCTCGACGAACTCGCGGAACTGCGGGCCGTCCTCGGGGGGGAAGCCGAGCATGTCGGCGATCACCCGCATGGGGATGTGCTGGGCGTAGTCGGCGGCGGCGTCCACCACGTCCTGCCCTGCGAACTGGTCGATGAGCCCGTGGCAGAACGCGCGGGTGGCCGCCTCCTGCCGGCTCACCGCCTTCTTCGTGAACGCGGGCAGCAGCAGCTTGCGCGCGTCGTGGTGGAACGGCGGGTCGGAGGAGATCGGCGGCGAGCCGCCGATCGGCGCCAGCTCGGCGGGCGGGCGGAAGTTGCTCAGGATGATCGACCGGGAGGAGAACCGCTCGGTGTCGTAGGCGATCGCGGCGACGTCCTCGTAGCGCACCGGGAGCCAGGCGCCGCCGAACCGGCCGGTGTGCGCGATCGGGCAGCGCTGCCGCAGGTCGTCCTGGATGGGGAACGGGTCGGCGGCCCACTCCGGCTCCATGTGGGAGAAGTCGGTGGCCCAGTCGGCGACCGGGCCGGTGACGATCTCGCTGCGGGTGCCGAGCAGCTCCTCTTCCCGGCTCTCCCGGAAGTCGGTGCTGAAGCGGTCGTCGGCAGCCATGTCAGGCCTCCTCCTCCAGGATGTCGATGGCGCTTTCGGGGCAGTTCGCGGCCGCCCGGCGGGCGTCGTGCTCCTGGCCCGGCGGCACCACGCCGCCGCCGGGGACCGTGCCGTAGCCCTCGTCGTCCTCGCCGAACAGGCCGGGCACGAGGTCGTAGCAGCGCCCGTGCCCCTGGCAGCGTTCGGGGTTGATCTGCACTTTCACGGCTGGGTTCCTGTCTGTGCGGTGATTCCGGCAGGCGCGAGCGCGGCCGCGACCCGGGCGAGCAGCGCTGCCCACTCGTCCTCGCCGACCGCGTGCAGGTCCGGCGTGACGAGCGCGCTGCCCATCGCGAGCAGCAGGCAGAAGTGGGCCAGCGCGTTCGGCGACAGGGCGGGGTCGAGCTCCCGGTCGGCCTGCGCCACCCGGACCAGCTCGCCGAGCCAGTCGGCGCGCTCACAGATGTAGTCGCGCATCGGCCGGGCCACGTCCGCGTCGCGGCGGGCCGCGACCAGCGCCTCGACGATGAGATAGCCGCGGGGGTCGCGGCGGCGGGGGAGCCAGCGGCCGATCACCAGCAGCAGCTCGGTGATGGACCGGTCGGGGCCGGCGGCGAGCAGATCGGCGAGCAGCCGCCGGCCGTGCGTGCGCAGCGCGTCCACGAGCAGCTCCGCCTTGGAGGCGAAGTGCGCGTACAGGGCGCCGTTGCTCACCCCCGCGGCCGCCGCGATGTCGGCGACCCTGGTCCCGTCGTATCCTCGTTCGGCAAAAACGTCGGCTGCCGCGCGCAGCAGCCGCTCCCGCGTCTCGGCGGCGGTCACGCCGGGGGTGCGGCCCATGGGCAGAATTAAACGAACGTTCATCAGATTCGTCAAGGGCGGCTGAGAGCCGGGCGCCCGGG
>JBLMWU010000276.1:0-74196 GCA_050257395.1 Gemmatimonadota bacterium
TACTGCTGGCCAGCGACACCGCAGCCGCGGAGCCGAGGCTGGCGGCCACCAGAGCTGACACGAGAATCCTGCGTGCTGCCTGGGTGCGGGCTGCCCGCGCCGGGGCTTTCCGGTGAGCGCCCTGCGCCGGCCTGCCGGTCAGCCCGGTCACATCCTGTAACGGCCCGTGAGTGTTCATCGAGAAATCCTTCCATTGGTCTGCCTGAATGCCAGGCCCTTCAAGTGCGACAAGCTACACCGCTGCTGGCGGGCGCACGTGACATTTGCAGTGATTCATGCATCGCAATCGGCTGCGGCAGTTGCCTGCGACCATGTCCATAGCGGGCAGCCATGCCGCCCGCGCACTGCTGACCAGCGGCCAATCCCCGACGGCCGCCGAATGGCGCGGGACGGGCACGGCCAGAGAACCGGCACCTGCGGGTAAGCTGCCGCCGGTCACCGCCGGTGAAACCGCATTTCTGTCACAGCAGCATCGCCGGGCTCTGCCCTTACATGGATCTCATCAGGCACACAGCAGCACGCCTGGCCGTTGGCACTCTCGCGCTCCGCCAGCGCCTTTTTTCACATGAGATTGCCCTTTTACCCAGCAGAGTGAATACACCTCGGCGAATACGGAGGTTCGGTCCGAATGTCCTGTCAAGGAAAGGTGCCATGCAATTTGCAAACGCCCTCCTGAGGGCAGCAATTGCAATTCCCGTGAATTCACGTAGCATTCATGTGAGCGGAGGGTAATGACTGGGTAATCAGCTGTTAGTTCCGCCTGATTCAAGCTGCGGGCTTGACCGAGAAGAGTGCGTGGCGATCATGGAATTCCGGGTCCTCGGGCCGACTGAACTGTGGTCGGACGGCGAGCAATGCGACCTCGGGTCTGCCAAGGTGCGCAGTGTGCTGGCGATCCTGCTGCTGACGCCGCGCGCGATCGTGCCGGCCGAGACCCTCATCGACCGGTTGTGGGACACCGATCCGCCGCCAAAGGCGCGGGAAAGTCTGTCGGTCTATATCGCCAGGCTGCGCTCGTCCCTGCGGGAGGCTGCCGGGGACGGTGTCCGGCTGGCGGGCCGCGCGAACGGTTACGTGCTCGACCTGGATCCGGAGACGATCGACCTGTTCCAGTTCCGGCGGCTGCGCCGGCAGGCGGACGCCCTGATCGCAAGCGGCGAGAACGGCCACGCCGCCGTCCTGCTGCGCGAGGCGGACGGGCTGTGGCGGGGCCAGGCGCTGGCGGGGATCCGCGGCGACTGGGTGGCGCGGATGCGGGGCAGCCTCGAAGAAGAGCGCCGCGCGGCCATCCTGGAGCGGGTCGGGTGTGAGCTGGCGCTCGGCAAGCACGCCGCCCTCGTAGGGGAGCTGCACGGCCTGCTGGCGCAGTACCCGCTTGACGAGACCTTCATCGCCCATCAGATGACCGCGCTGTACCGGAGCGGCCGGCCAGGCGACGCGCTGAGCCTGTTCCGGGAGACCCGCGACCGGCTGGTCGAGGAGCAGGGCACCGAGCCCGGGCCTGCGCTGTCCGCACTCCACCAGCGCATCCTGAACGCCGACCCGCAGCTCGCCGCCCCGCTCGCCAGCCAGCCTCCCGGCCTGGCGCCGCAGCCGGACGAGCTTCCGCCGGAGACCGCGGAGTTCGTCGGCCGCAGCGAGGAACTCGCGCTGCTCACCGGGGCCGCCGGGGACTCGCCCCAGATCCACGTGATCGAGGGCATGCCTGGCGCAGGCAAGACTGCGCTCGCCGTCCAGGCTGCCCGCCTGGTCGCCGGCCGGTACCCGGACGGGCTGTTCTACCTCAACCTGCGCACCCACGACCCGGGCTCCCGGGCGCTGGACGCGGCCGAGGCGCTGCACCGCCTGCTCCGGATGCTGAGCGTGCCGCCGGCCCAGATCCCGGACACCCCCGGCGAGCGGGCCGCCCTCTGGCGCGCCCAGCTGAGCAGGCGGCGCGCCGTGGTGATCCTCGACGACGCCGCCCGGCATGACCAGGTCCGGCCGCTCCTGCCCGCGGCCGGGCAGTGCCTCATCCTGATCACCGCCCGGCGCAGGCTGCCCGGCCTGGCAGGCGCCCGGGTGCTCTCACTCGACGTCCTGTCCCCCGGGGACGCGGCCAGGCTGTTCACGACGCTTGCGGGCCCGGGCAGGGCACCGGACCAGGACGAGGTCGCCAGCGCGGTGGGGCTGTGCGGGCGGCTGCCGCTCGCGATCCAGCTCACCGCTGGCAGGCTCGCGCAGGGCCCCGCCCTCGGGGTCGCCGGCCTGATCGAGGAGCTGTCCCAGTCCCCCGCCCGTCTCGGCAGCACCGGCGCGGCGGGCCGCGAGGTGATGTCCGCCTTCGAGCTGTCCTACCGCGCGCTCGAAGCCGACCATCGGCGGTTCTTCCGCTGCCTGGGCGCGAGCCCGTGCGCGCAGGTCAGCCTCCAGGCAGCGGCGGCTCTCAGCGGCGGCACCCTGGCGGAGACCGAGAAGGCCGTCACCGCGCTGCTCGATCACCATCTGCTGATACAGGACCAAGCCGGGCAGTACCGCTTCCACGACCTCATCCGCGAATTCGCGGCGGCCCGGGCCGCCCAGGACGACTCCGCCTTCGACCGGCGCAAGGCCGTCAGCAGGCTGCTGGACTACTACCTCGCCGCCGCCGACCAGGCCGACCGGGTGCTCCTGCCGTTCCGGCACCGGCTGCCGGTGTCGGTCGCCCACCCGCCCGCTGCGGTCCCGGCGCTGGGCACCCAGGAAGACGCGGCAGGCTGGCTGGACGCGGAATGGCGCAACGTCCTGCAGGCCGCCCAGTTCGCGGGCCGGCACGAGCGGAAGCGGCAGTGCGCCGATCTTGCGCACGCCCTCGCCGGCTACGTGGACATCAAGGGGTACTGGGAGGAGGCGATCGCCGCCCACACGCTGGCCCTGCAGGCGTGCCGTGACCTCGCCGACCCAGCCCGGATCGCGCAGGCCTCACTCGAACTCAGCGTGATGAGCCAGCAGACCGGCCGGCAGGATGCCACCCTCGAGCTGGCCGAGGACGCCGCGGCGATCTACCGCTCACTGGCCGACCCGCGCGGCCTGGCCGAAGCCCTCGACCAGATAGGCCTGGTGAACCAGCGGGCCGCCCGTTACCGGGAGGCGCTCGCGTACTTCCGCGAAGCCAGGACCCTCTACGAGGACGCCGCGGACCGGCACGGCATCGCCGACACGCTCAGCCACTCCGGCATCGCCTGCTGGCAGCTCGGGCGGCACCCGGACGGCATGCGTCACCTGGAGGAGGCACAGGAGCGCTACCGTGACGCCGGCGACCGGCGCGGCGAAGCCAAAACCCTCAACAATCTCGGAAAGATGCAGCTGCACAGCGGCCTGCACCGGGACGCGCTCAGCAGCTTCAGGACGTCACTGGACATCTTCGAGGCGATAGGCGGCGAGCAGAACCAGGCGATCCTGCATCACAACATCGGCAACGTCCACCATTACAAGGGCAGCTACGAGGAGGGGCTGGCCGAGTACCGGCGCGCGCTGGCCATGTATCGCATCATCGGCGATCTCCCGAACGAAGCCGATGTACTCGTCGACATCGGCTCCATCTACCAGGACGCGGGCTGCCACGATGAGGCGCTCGCCCACTACCAGAAGGCCGGGATGATCGCCGGGGAGGCCGGGAACCGGTCAGCCCAGATAGTCGCGCTCCGCGGGACAGCCGACGTGCACCGCGAATCCGGCCGCTGCGCCGAAGCGCTTGCCAGTTACGACGACGCGCTCAGGCTGGCACGCGACGTCGGCGACCCGTACGAGGAAGCCAAAATCCTCGAAGGGATCGCCGAGACGCACCTCAGCGCGCAGAAGCCGCACACCGCGCGGATCATCCTCACGCAGGCGCTGGACATTTTCGAGAGGCTCGGTGTGCCAGAGGCCGAGTCGGCGCGGATACGCATCGAGAACACCGTGCCGGCCCTCGAGCGCCAGTCGTCATAGGCCGCGCTCACCCCCGGGATTGACGCGGCGCCGGCATGCCGGGGAGCCGCGGGGAGCAGCACCCCCGCTTGTGCCCGTGACCTGCGGTGCAAGACACCCGTCAAGGCGGATGCAAGCCTGGCGGCCCAGCCCGTGGTGCACATTCCCGGTAGCGGTTCCTGCCGGTGAAACCGCCGGAGCCAGCCGCCACCGCCGGCGGGCAGGGTGCCGCAGCAAGGAGAACGGTCATGTCCGGGGAAGGGCAGGCGATGACAACAGTGGACAACGCGGCCCGGGCTTTCGCGCCAGCGCCGGAAAGCAGCGGTCACCAGCGCCAGCCCGGCTCCGCCGGCGAACGCGTACTCCAGGAGAGTTTCGGCACGGCGCAGCGGGCCGGGCAGTTCTACGAGAACCAGGTCACCGGCAGGCTCACCCCGGTCATGCGGGAATTCATCCAGCGCATGGAAATGGCGTTCATCGCGACGAGCGACGGCGCGGGCGACTGTGACTGCAGCTTCCGCGCTGGCCCGGCGGGCTTCATCAGGGTCCTGGACGACCAGACCATCGCCTACCCCGAATACCGGGGTAACGGCGTCATGACCAGCCTGGGCAACATCCTGCAGAATCCGCACATCGGCCTGTTCCTCGCGGACTTCACCCGCGACCTCATCGGCCTGCACATCAACGGCGACGCCAGCATCGTCTCCCCTGCCTGCATGCATGAATATGACCTCGGCATCCTGGAGGAGGAGGCACCCGGCCGCAGGCCGGTGCGATGGGTCATGATCCACGTCACCGAGGCCTTCATCCATTGTTCCAAGCACATTCCCAAGCTGGTCCCCCAGTCCCGGATCCGTCACTGGGGGACCGACAATCCCCGCCACAAGGGCGGCGACTATTTCGGCGTCGCGGCCAGCAAGGCCGCGACGGCCGCAGCCGAGCTGCTGCCAGCCAGGACCGCGTAGGCCAGGAGGGGAGGTATCCATGGCTCTGAACGAGGGCCCGGTGTTCCCGGACCACCCCTGGCACCCGCCGGATCGCGGCTGGCCAGGCAGGAGCGGCGGCATCCAGCATTCGGGCGGGTGGCCCGTCATGTCCCCGCCGTTGCCCGCACGCCCGGTGACCGCCACCGGCATGGACACCGGCCTCGCGGGCCATGGCATGTTCGCGCTCGAGAGCCTGCTGGTCAGCGCCGAGCGGTTCATCACCCTGTTCCACAGCGAGAACCACGCGGGAGCCCCCGACCGGCGGCTGCGCGAAGTCCGCCGGGAGGTCGAGGCAACGGGCACGTACTGGCACACGCCGGCCGAGCTGGCATTCGGCGCTCGGGTCGCCTGGCGCAACAGCTCACGGTGTATCGGGCGCCTGTACTGGCGCAGCCTGCGGGTGCGCGACTGCCGCCACCTCACCGCGGCGGCCGACATCGCGGCCGAGTCGATCACGCACCTCCGGGAGGCGACGAACGGCGGCCGGATCCGGCCGATGATCACCGTGTTCGCGCCCGACGGTCCCTACCGGCCGGGCCCGCGGATCCTCAATTCGCAGCTGATCCGCTATGCCGGCTACGAGACCCCCGACGGCGATGTCATCGGCGATCCGGCAAACGCGGAGATCACCCGCCTGGCCAGCGACTTCGGCTGGCCGGGCGGCCAGCCCGCCGGCCGTTTCGACATCCTCCCCCTGCTCATCCAGGAGGCGGGCGGGCCTGTCTCCGTGCACGGCCTGCCCGCTTACGCCGTGCTCGAGGTGAGCATCGAGCACCCGGAGTTCGGCTGGCTGGCCGGCCTGGGCCTGCGGTGGTACGCCGTGCCGGTTATCAGCGACATGTACCTGGAGATCGGCGGCATCTGCTACCCGGCCGCGCCGTTCAACGGCTGGTACATGTGCACGGAGATCGGATCGCGGGACCTCGGTGACCCCGGCCGCTACAACCAGCTGCCGGTACTCGCCCGGCACATGGGCCTGTCCACGGCCAGCGACCGGACCTTGTGGAAAGACCGGGCGATCACCGAGCTCAACCTCGCGGTCCTGCATTCGTTCACCGCCGCCGGGGTGACGATGGCCGACCATCACACCGAGTCGGTCCGTTTTCTCCGGCACCTGGAGCGGGAAGAGCGGAACGGCCGGCTCTGCCCGGCCGACTGGAGCTGGATCGTGCCGCCTGCGGCCTCGTCCGCGACACCGGTCTTCCACCGCTACTACCAGGATGTCGACCAGTCGCCGAACTTCTACCGCCACCCGGCACCGAGGCAGGCGCGCTGGGGGGTGAACCAGCGTGCTTCGTGATCGTCACGCCCTGGGTGGCTGCCGGGCCGGCCGGCGCTGCCCTGGGGGTTAAAAATCCGTCACCTGACCGATGTCTCCCCGTGCAAGTTGCATCAACATTTGTTGTGCAACCAGCGCCACCCGGCACTACCGGCCTGAGCGGAACGGCTCAGCACCAGCCGGACGGGTTACCCGGACGCAGTCATGCACCTGGCAAGGAATGCAGATGGAAACGACGCTACCGATCCGCCTTCCCCAGCGACTCGAGCGGCAGGCCTTACTGGCCGCAGGCCCGGCCGCGCCAGCGGCAGCCCGCAGCGAGGTCGAGGCAGCCATCTGCTCCTGGGAAGTCCCGGTCGACCCGTCCATCGCGCAGTTGCTCACCAGTGAACTGGTGACCAACGCCGTCACGCACGCGGCAGGCGAAACCGTCCTGCTCGTCTGCAGCCTCGGCTGGGGCCACGTGCGCGTGGAGGTCCATGACACGTCGTGGTCCCCGCCGATCCTGGTGGAGACACCAGCCGACGCCGAGACCGGCCGCGGCCTGATGCTGATCGACAGCCTGTCCTCGTACTGGGGTTACCACTGGACCGGGACCGGCAAGGTCGTGTACTTCACGCTCGGGTTCCAGGCCGATCCCTGACGGGGGCGCGCCAAGCCCGCAGGGCGTGTCCGGTGAATCGTCAGCGCCCCCCGGCCATTCCACCGGACACGCCCTGCGACCATTCTCACCCGGCGATCAGCGCGACGCGATGGTCCGCAGGGCAGCTTCGCGGGCGATGTCGGTCCGCGAGTGCACATCGAGCTTCTTCAGAATGTGAGAGACGTGGGTCGCCACGGTCCGGCGGGACAGCAGCAGCTTGGCGGCGATCTCCGGGTTGGACATCCCGCCCTGGACCAGCGTGACGATCTTGGCCTCGGTGGGCGTGAGGCTGTCCCAGCCGCTCTGCGCCTGCCGGTGTTTCGACTGCGGGCCGCGGCGCATGCCGTGCGCACGGAACGTCGCCTGCAGCTGGGCGGCATCCATGGCGGCGCCGAGTGAGGCGTAGATCTCCACGGCACCGGTGAACGCGGTCCTTGCCTGGCCGCGGTCACCGCCTTGCACCAGTTCCCCGGCGGCTGCTTCCAGCGCCTTCGCGGAGAGCAGCGGCCGCCCGGCGTCGCGATAGCGCTCCGCTGCGGCGAGCAGCCGGGGACCGTCATGATCGAGCAGGCCGCGGCAGTACAGCGCGTTCGCCTGCCGGTGGGGGATCTCCGAACCGCCCGCGAGGGTGGCGGCGTGATCCGTGAGAGCCTGCGCCGTGGCCAGGTCACCCGTTTTCGTGGCGAGGCGCATGGCGTCAGCGAACAGGTCCTCGATGTCATCGAGTTCTTCGATCTTGCCGTCGAACCCGGCCGTCAGCGCGGCGAGCGCCTCGGGCAGGTCACCGGCATACTCACGGTCCAGGCTGCGGGCGAGCGCAAAGGGGCCGATGTTCCGGTTGCCGATCCGCTCGGCATGCGGGAGGGCGGCCGCGAGCCGGCGGCGCCCTTCAGCGATCTCGCCACGGTGGAAGCAGATCGCCGCAGCGATGCCGAGGTCACAGCAGACTGCCATGGGCTCCTTGAGGCCTTCGTGCAGGATCTCCACCTCGGCCATGGCATCGGTCCAGCGGCCGGTATCGAAGAGCAGCTGCCCAAGGGCGCTGTGCGCCTGCGCCAGCCGGATAACCGTACCGACCCGGCCCGCCAGATCCCGGGCCTGCCGCGCCGCAGCGAGGGCTTCGTCATGCCGGTCCAGATTGCCCAGCATGACGGCCTTGTTGATCTGCACAAGCAGCCGCAGGTCAGTCAGTGCCGGGTCGGACCGGGTCACGGTCAGTGCCCGGTCGAACAGGGGCAGCGTGTCGGTCATCTGCCCGTTAACGGATGTGACGATGGTGAGCACGTGCAATGCCCAGCCGGTCGCCCAGTTGTCGTCCGCCTCCGATGCCGCTGCGAGCGCGTCGGTGGCGACCCGCCCGGCCTTCTCGGTTTCGCCCCACTTGCAGTGCGTGCGCGCCGCGAGTACGAGCAGCCGGGCACGCAGCCGGGAGGGGATCCCGGGCGCGGCCAGCGCCTCGTCCAGCGTGGCCAGGCATTCTGCGAAACGGCCGACCCGCATCCGGCACTGCGCCAGCGTCCAGTGCAGGTCAGCCAGGACATCGGGCCCGGCGGCATATTCCAGTGCCTGGCTGGCCACCTCTTCGGCTTCGGCGGTATCGCCGACCCGGTACAGGGCGTCAGCCAGCCGGGCTACGAGCCGGTCGTGCTGGGCCGAGCCGACAGGGGAACTCGCGGCTGCCTGGCGCAGAAGCTGCGCTGCCACCTGAGGAGCCTGCGCCACCAGCAGCTCTGCGGTGCGAGCCAGCCAGCCGAGCATCCAGTCGTCCATCGGCTCGGCCCGGCCGCCCGGCCCGCCGACCGCCGCCAGCAACTGCCGGGCCACCCGGTCCGCCGGTGCGCCGGCCTCGGCGAGAGACCGCCCCGCATCCCGGTGCCAGGCGGCGCGCACGGGAACAGGGATCTCCTCGTACAGCGCCGTCCGGATCAATGGATGCCGGAAGCCCAGACGATCCCCCGATTCGGCGAGCACGCCGGCGGCGAGGGCCTCGTCAACCGCCGGGACCAGGTCCGCCACCCCGCGCCCCAGCACGGTCGCCAGGTCCGGCACCGCAAAATCGACTCCGAGCAGGGCCGCCGCCCGGAGCACCTCCCGCACCGGCCCGGAGACGAAGTCCAGCCGGTCTGCTATGGCCGCCGTCAGCGAGCTCGGCACGGAGGCCCTCGTCAGCTCGGCAGCCCCGCTGCCGGTGATAACCAGTCCTGAGCCGCGGGTGAGCGCGGCGACCAGTTCGGTGATGTAGAGCGGGTTGCCCGCCGCCCCGCCGGCGAGCCGCAGCAGTCCGTCATCGGGCTCGCCGCCTGCCAGCAGGGCTGTCAATTCGGCAACTGCGCCCTCGGAGAGTCCCGTGAGCTGCAGCCGTGCGCTGTCACCCACCACCCGCCGCAGCGCGAGCAGATCATCGCGCTGCGGCACCGGGCGCATCATCCCGACCAGGAGCAGCGGCGCCTGACGCGCGGACCTGGCCAGCCGGCTCCAGAGCGTGACGCTGACCTGATCTGCCCATTGGAGGTCGTCTACGACCAGGATCGCCGGCTGCACGGCGCATTGCTCAGCAACCAGGGCCAGCAACTGCTCTGCGAGTGCGGCTGACGCATCCGTGCCGCGATCGGCGGGGATCTCACCGCGCAGCAGCCCGAGGATCGTGTTCCGCCGGGGGTTCGCCGACGGCTCGCGGACCCGTAATCCGTCGAGCCACGGGAGCAGGGGGAGCGCCTGACCCAGCTCGTCACCCGCGCCCCAGTACACCTGGCAGCCGAGCCCGGCCGCGTCGGTCAGGGCGGCTCGCACCAGTGCCGACTTGCCGATGCCCGGCTCGCCTTCGATCAGCACGGAATTGCCGCGTCCCGCCGCCGCATCTGTCACGAGCCTGGCCAGCCTGGCCAGCTCGCTGTCGCGGCCGATAAGCGCACCGGGCGGGGTCGCGGTGAGCACGCTGCGGAGTTTACCCCTCGCCCTCTAAGCGGACAAGCAGTACTTTTGCTGTCCAATCGGGCTGGTGTACATTGTCTTTCTGGCGGCAATGGCGGGCAGAAGCCGCCCAATGCAAGTTGCAGCAGCACTTGCAGCGCACGATCCTGCGCAAAGTCCCCTGCATTCGGCGATGATGATTTTCCTCTATTTGCCAATGCCGATTTCAGTATTAAAAAAAGCTAGGTAATGGCCGGGCCGGGACATAAAATTAATCCTAGGGAGCTGAAAAGCAGCTCCACCTGAAGGCAGAAATGCCAGGCAGGTCGTCAGCGGTTTTACGTGGCCGCTGACCAGGAAACTCGCCCGGGAGGGGTACCATGAGCATCAGGCGAGCCGTCATTATTCCCGCCCTCCTTACCCTCGGCCTGGCCGGATCGGCACTGCCCATCGCAGGAATGGTCACACCAGTCGCACAGGCAGCCGGCAGTCATGCGCCGGCCTCCGCTTCTGCGAATACCAAAATGTTCTATCACGACTAGCGTGAACGGCATCTGCGAAGATTGCGCGCTGCCGGCCCGCCAAACCGTGCCGATGATGAACTGGCCATCGGCCGTACCGGGCAATACCCACTCGAGCAAACATGTCGTTTGCACAGATCGGCCGGCCCGGCGGACACGCTGAAGTCAGCAGTCCGCCGGCGCAGTCAGCCAGGTAACAGATTGCGCTTGACGATACATCAGTAACTGGCGCCACAGCTGGCTGGCACAACAACCGGGCCGCAAAGGGCGAATGGCGATGAATGCCCCGGCGATCACGCCGGGCCCCGGGACTGCGAACGCAGGGAATGCTTCAGTCTTCACGTCCGAGGCCGGCCGTCCGCCCCGTGGCAAACCGCCACGGTCCTGGCATAGCAGCACCCGGCTGAGCCGCTGTGATCAGGCAGCCCTCTCGCGCTGGGAGTTCAAGAATCCGGCGGCAGCCGTAACCGGCGCACGGCGCCCCCCTGCCGCGGCCACCCAGCACGGCTCTTCGCAGGTCAGCGCCGCGACCCGGGCGCAACCACGGTTGCACCCTGGGCCTATATGCGGTCTGATATTTTTAGTGCAACTTGTGGCCGAATCTTCGTGACCCCACACTGATCCCTTCGACGCCGGGGAGGGACGCCGGATGACAGAGCCGGGAAGCCCCACGGTCCGGCGCCGCCGCCTCGCTGCTGAGCTACGCAAGATCAGGGAGAGCAGGGGCAAGAGCGGAGACTCCGTCGCCGCGGCGCTCAAGTGGTCGCCGTCCAAGGTCAGCAGGTACGAACGGGCCCGCACCGGCTTGCAGCCACGCGAGGTCGAGCGGCTGCTCGACTACTACGACATCACCGGGCCCCGCCGCGACTTCCTCCTCTCCCTCGCCGAGGACGCGACCCAGAAGGGCTGGTGGGAAGAGTTCGCGGACGGCATCTCTGCTGACTACCGGCAGTTCATCGGGCTGGAGCACGAGGCGAGCTCGATCGATATCTGGCACGTCAGCGCGGTGGCCGGCCTTTTACAAACCGAAGCGTACGCACGGCACATCATCAGCGCGTACAGCCGTATCGAACCGATCCCGCCCAGCATGATCGAGCGGCAGGTCAGGGTCCGGATGAGGCGCCAAGAGGTGCTGAACCGCAGCCCGGAGCTGCAGCTGTCGGTGGTGCTCGACGAATCGATCCTCAGGCGCCGGATCGGCGATGAGCGGGTGATGTACGAGCAGCTTCAGCGCCTCGCGGCAGATGCTGACCGGCCCAACCTCAAGCTCCAGGTTCTCCCTATGGACGCCCAGCACACGGTGTTCAGCGAACCATTCGTCATCTTCCATTTTGAGCCGGCTGATGATCCCATGCTAGGCGACGTGGTCAGCGCCGAGGGCCTGAAAAGCGACTTCTCCCTCGACGACGAGAAAGAGACCTTCCTGCACCGGATCGCGTTCCAGATTCTCACCGACTCCGCCCTCGACCCGCCGTCATCGAGGGCGCTCATCCTCGACACGGCCGAGTCATTGTGGTCAGCTGCACGATAGCACTTAACAGCCTTTAAGGAGCTATTCTAATTCGACCCGGCATAACGGCTGGTAAACCGTTCAGAATGGCTTTCAGCTAACACTTGCCAACATTTGCCGGCAAGGTAGGCCAGATCCCCGCACCGCCGTTCACTATCCCCTTTTCCAGCCCAGCCGGCGGCCAATACGGTCTAAGCGGCGCCTGCAGCGGCGGGCTCTGGCGGCCAGGGCCGCCGGCGGGCCCGCGGATCCGCCGCCCTCACGGCCGTCACCTCCTCATCTGCCAGCCGCACCCACGCGGACACCGGTATCGACGGGCCGGTAGCGGAGTGTCACCAGAGACCCAAGATACTCCGTGGAATCTATGAGCTTCGGGGTATATTCACAGCTCGTAGCTGCTACCGTACGCCTCGCAGTTACGGAGTTTTTCCGTCCACGACATTCAGCGAGGTGGGAACATGGCAAAGCCGGCGAACGGAGACCCGTCCAGAAGACCAGGTTCGGGATCGCGCTGGGTTAAGAGCTCCCTGAGCCTTTCCAACGGCAACTGCGTCGAGGTGGCCGACTTGACCGGAGGCGGGATCGGCGTTCGGGACAGTAAGGACCCAGCCGGACCGATCCTCCGATTTACCCCGTCCGAGTGGGACGCATTTCTTGGCGGGGTGCGAAACGGAGAATTTGACGGTTTCGGGAGAATGTGACTGATACCGGCAAACTGCCGCTGCGCCCAGCATGCGGCAGCCGTTGAGACAACCCCAGGCGAAGGCCCCTCCCGGGCCTTGAGGGGCCTTCGCCCCAATGCGCCATTTCTGCCCGCTCAGTCCGCGATCCGGCCGTCCTCCAGCCGGACCACCTCGTCGGCCAGGTCCATCAGCACCTCGTCGTGGGTGGCGACGATGGCGGTGATGCCCTCGGAATGCACCACCGTCAGCAGCAGCCGCATGATCTGCCGCCCGGTCTCCAGGTCGAGCTGACCGGTCGGCTCGTCAGCCAGCAGCAGCGCAGGACTGCCCGCCAGCGCGCGGGCGATCGCGACCCGCTGCTGCTGCCCGCCGGACAGCTCGTTCGGCCGCTGGGCGGCGTGCCCGGACAGCCCGACGATCGCGAGCATCATGCGCACCCGTTCCTCGCGGCTGGCCCGGCTCACCCCGGCGATGCGCAGCGGCACCCCGACGTTCTCGGCCGCCGACAGCACCGGGATCAGCCCGAAGGACTGGAAGATGAACGCGACGTCCCGGCGCCGCAGCGCCGTCCGCTCGCGCTCGGACATCCGCGTCACCTCGCGCCCGCCGATCAGCACCGTTCCGCTGCTCGGGGAGTCCAGGCCGCCGATGATGTTCAGCAGGGTGGTCTTGCCCGAGCCGGAGCGGCCGCACAGCGCGACGAGCTGGCCCTTGCCGACGGTCAGCGACACCTCGTGCAGCGCGCGCACGGCGGTGTGGCCGCTGCCGAAGGTCCGCGTCACGTCGCGGATGGCGACCAGCTCGGTGCCACGCGCCGCGGCGGGCCCCGCGGCCGGCTGGGATGGCTGGGTCACCGGCCGTCTCCTGCCCCGCCGCCCGGACGCCGGTCCGGCCACACCCCGATGTGGTCCGGCTCATGTTCCAGCCGGACCCGGTCCCGCATCCCCAGCGCCTCGACCATGTCGCGGGGCAGCTGCACGCGCCCGGCCCGGTCCAGCACCGCGTACTCGACCGCATGCCGCACCGCCACCCCGTGCTCGTCCGCCAGTTCGTGCCGCAGCGTCTCGCTGCTGGTCCGCCCGTCCCGGATCGCCACGGTCCGGTGCACCTGGGAGGACACGGCGGGGTCGTGGGTGACCACCAGCACGGTGACTCCCAGCTCGGCGTTGGCGGTCTGCAGGGCGCCGAACACCTCCCGTGCCGTGGCACTGTCCAGCTCGCCGGTGGGCTCGTCCGCGAGCAGCACCCGGGGGCGGTTGGCCAGCGCGGTGGCGATCGCGGTGCGCTGCTGCTCGCCGCCGGACATCTGGCCCGGCGCCCGGCTGGCGCAGTGCGCGACCCCGAGCACCCCGAGCAGCTCGTGCGCGCGGCCCGCGCGCTGGCGCCGCGGGATCCCGGCGAAGCGCATCGGCAGCACGACGTTCTGCAGCCCGGTCAGATACGGCAGCAGGTTCCGCGAGGTCTGCTGCCAGATGAAACCGACCACGGCGCGCCGGTAGCCCAGCCGCTCCCGCGGCCCCATCGCGGCCAGGTCGTGCCCGGCCACCGTCACCCGGCCCGCGGTCGGGGTGTCCAGGCCGGCCAGGATGTTCATCAGGGTGGACTTCCCGCTGCCGGACGCGCCCACGATCGCGGTCAGCTCGCCGTCGCCCACCAGCAGGTCCAGCCCCTGCAGCGCCTGCACCTCGATGCCGCCAGCGGCGTAGATGCGGACCAGCCGGTCGCACGCGATCAGCGAGCCCTCGCCGTAGGCCGGGCCGGCCGCCATCGCCTCGGCGCCCAGCCCGCGCAGCCCGCCCGGCACCGGCTCCGTCATGTCACCACCTCCCGCACTCCCGTCAGTCCCCCAGCCGCAGCACCCGCCCGGCGCCGCGGCGCCGGGCCAGCCAGTCCTGGCCGGCGGTGGCGAGCACGGCGAGCGCCAGCAGCCCTCCGGCCGCCCCCGCCAGCACCACCGGGTCGGCATGCAGCGGCACCGTGACCGGGAGCCCGGTGAACGCCGCGAGGTGGATGGCCGGGCCCACCAGCGGCACCAGCACCAGCGCGCACACGGTGCCGCCGGTGATCGCGGCGATCACCGGCGGCAGCGTCTCGACGAGCACGATCCGCCGCCACTGCCCGGCTGCCAGCCCCATGGTCACCATTCTCGCCAGGGTCCGCTCCCGGGAGCGGGCACCGAGCACCAGCGTCAGCAACAGCACCAGCAGCATCATCCCGGCGGCGGCCAGGCCGCCCTGCGCGAGGATGACCTGCCCGCCGTGCGGCAGCGGCTCGGCGGAGATGGCAGCCAGCACCCGGGAGCGCAGCGTGACCTGCGAGCCCGGGAGCGCGCGGCGGGCGGCCGCGGCCACCGCCGCGGTGTCCAGCCGCGGGCCGGTGATCGCGATGGCGGTGGCGGCCGGCGCGGCATTGCCCAGGGCCCACCGCGGCACCACCGCGAACGGGGTTCCCGCGGGCGCCAGCGGCATGCTGGCGACCTGCCCGGCGAAACGGATCGGCAGGTCGCGGCCACCGGCAGCCAGCCGGGCGGGGGTGCTGAAAAGCCCGCGGGCGGCCGGGGAGACCAGCACCGGAACCGGCCCGGGAGCGCCCGCCGGCAGGGCTGGCCGCCGCAGCGCGCCGCCGGGAAAGCGCGCCGGGGTGCCCCTGGTCAGGGCGGCATAGCGGGCCGGGTCCACGACCACCACGGCCAGCGGTAGTTCCTCGTCCGAGGTGCCGCCGGCGACCGCCAGCTCCGCGGTGTGCCTGGCCCCGGGCACCCGGGCGAGCAGCCGCCGCGCCCGCGCGGTGATGCCCGACCCGGTGGCCGGGACGGTGACCACCGCGTCCGCGCCAGCCCGCTGCCAGGACGCGGCCACGTTGCCGCGGGCCACCGCGCCGCGTTCCATGGCCGCGAACGCGATCAGCGCCAGCGCGAGGATCAGCGCGAACACCGGCAGCACCCCGCCCGGCGCGGCGCTGCCCCGGGCCAGCCCGAGCACCGCGACCACCCCCCGCCGCCGCGCGGCCAGCCGCAGCAGCCACCGGGTCACGACCGGGAGCAGCGCCATCGCCAGCAGCGCGACCGGGATCGCGGTGAGCACCGGCGCGGCGCTGGTGAACAGGTCGGTGGTCCCCGGCCCAGCCGGGCCCTGCAGCCGGAGCACCACCAGCCCGGCGACCGAGGCGCAGACCAGGGTGGCGCTCAGCAGGAGACGCCGGGCCGCCGCGGCCCGGCGGCGGACCGGCCCGGACGGCACCCGCCGGGCGGCCGCACGGCGCCGCGGCCGGTGCGCCCACGCGGCCAGCAGCGGCGGGCCGGCCAGCGCGGTGGCCACGATGAGCCCGCCCAGCCACCAGGACAGCCCGGACGCGGAACCGGGAGTGGCCGCCACGGCTGCCCCGGCGGCCAGCGCGGCAGCGGGCACCACCGCGAGCGAGCACCCGGCGAGCACCACCGCGGCCAGCCGGGCCAGCGACGCGCCGCGGGCACGCATCAGCGCCAGCTCGGCGCTGCGATAGCCGGTCACCAGCCTGGCCCCGAGCAGCACCACCAGCGCCGCGACCACTCCCAGGCTGACCATCAGCAGTGACAGCGCGGCCTGCACGGCCTGGTCCTCCGCCACGAAGCTGGACAGCGGCGTGACCATGCCCGTGCTGAGGCTGACCAGGAGCGGCCCGCCGGCTGGTCCGGGCAGGGCACCGGACCCGGACGCGAGGCTGCTGAGCACCGGCAGGTCGGTGATCCGGCCGAGCGCGGCTGCCAGGCTGGCCGCCTGGCCGGCGCTGACCGCGCTGAGGTCGAGCGGGAAGCTCCACAGCGCCCGGGCCGGCTCCCCGCGCACGCTCTCCAGGCCGGCCACCTCGCCCGGTCCGACGAAGGCGGCCACGTCCAGGTAGGGCGCCGAGTCCGTCGTCGGGTAGACGAGCCGGGGCGAGGAGGCGTCCGGCTGGAGCGCCCAGAACGTGGACCCGGGCCGGACCGGGCCGATGATCCCGGTCACCTCCAGCACCTGGCCGCTGGTCCGCAGCCGGGACCCGACGTGGATCCGCAGCGTCCGCGCCGTGGCCTCGGTGACCGCCACCTGGAACCGGGCCGAGCTGCCGGGCAGCGGGGTGACGGCAGCGGGATAGCGCCCGGCCACCAGGTGCGCGTTCGCGGCCAGCGAGCTGCGGTACAGCAGCTCGATCTCTGCTGCGCCGATGTCCGGCGGCAGCGAGAACCGCCCGGCCAGCAGGCCCGGCCCGGCAGCGAGCCCGGCCCACTGCTGCCGGCCGGCGGCCAGCGGCAGGCCGCTGGCGGCCAGGCCCGCGGACAGCCGGCTGCGGGCCACGCCGAGCGCCGGGGGGGTGAAGTACCCCTCGCCCGGGCCCAGGTCGGCTCCCCCGAGCACCACCTTCTCCGAGGCCGGCAGCGAGGCCAGGACGTGGTGCAGGGCGGCGCTGCGGTAGCCGAGGCTGGCGCGCGGCATCGCCACCGCGATGAACGTGCAGACCGCCAGCAGCAGCCCGAGCGCGAGGCTGGCACCGGCACCGGCGCCGGCCACGGCCCGCCACCCGGGCCGCTGCCGGGTGCCCCGCCCGGCCGCGGCCCGCTCCGCCAGCCGTTCCCCTGCGCTCATCCGGCCTCCGCCGCCCGCAGCTGCGCCGCCGGATCGGGGCGGTAGCCCACGGTCGCCGCGGCGGCGAGCACCGGCACCGCGGCGACGCCGAGCGCCAGCGCCGCGGTCCAGCCCAGCGGCACGATGACCAGCGCCGGCGGGAACGGCACGGCGGCCGCGCTGGTCAGCGTGACGGCGGGCACCAGCAGGTGGGCCAGCAGCGCCCCGATCGCCACCCCGGCCCCGGCCGCGGGCAGGCTCAGCATGAGCTGTTCCAGGCACAGCTGGCCCGCCTGCCCGGCGCGGCCCACTCCCAGCGCCGCGAGCAGCGCCGCCTGGGTCCGGCGCTCAGCGACGCTGGCGGCCACGCTGACCGAGAACCCGATCGCGGCCAGCACCGCGGCGGCCACGGTGATCACGAGCAGCGACAGCTGCGGCACGTTCGCGAGCGGGTCGGTGAGCAGCCGGCGGGCGGCGCCGGCCACGCTCACCGCTGCCGTCCCGGACGGCAGCCCGCGGGGGACTCCCGGCCCGGCGTTGCGCAGCAGCCACTGATCCGCGGCCAGCGGCGGCTGGCCGGCCTGTGCCAGCCTGTCCTCCAGCGCGGCCAGGTCGACGATCACCGCGGGCCCGGTGCCGAGGGTGGGGAAGGCACGGACCACCGCGACGATCCGGACGGGCACCGTGGCGTTGCCGGCCTGCAGCGGGATGGTCCTGCCCTGCCGGGCGCCTGTCGCGCTGAGCAGCGCCCGGGTCGCGATGGCGGGCAGCACCGCCGGGCCAGCTGGCGGTGCGGTCAGGCTGACCGTGCCGCTCACCGGCTGCGGCGGCGCGCCCGGGCGCTCGACGAGCTGTCCCGTCCCGGCCCGGAAGCTGGCGGTCGCGCCGCCGCGGCTGGCCTGCCAGCCGGTGAGCCGCGGTGCGACCCCGGCCGCCAGCGGGTTCGCCAGGTCGGCGGACCCGGCGCTGGCCCGCCAGGCGGCCAGCACGGCCCCGCTGGCGAACGGGCGGGCGAACCGCCCGGAGGCGGCTGGCGACACGGCGAGTGCCGAGACGGTCAGCCGCGCCTGGCCCGCGCCGGCCCGGGCAGCCGGCCCGGTGCCGCCGCGGTGGGGCGGCGCCGCCAGCCCGGGCAGCTGGTAGCTCAGCGACAGGCCGAGCAGCCGCAGCGGGTAGGCGGCCTGCCGGGTGGCGGACATCGCGGCCAGCAGGCGGTGGCTGCGGCCGTCGGGCGGGAGCCGGCCGGCCGGGACCTGGTAGCTGACGCCGGAGCGGTCCTGGACGGTGAGGGTCACGCTGGCGCCCCCGGCCGGCAGGCCCGGGGGGGAGCTCAGCGCCGCGGTGATGGCCAGCCTGGCCGGGCGGCCGGGCAGCAGCAGGGGGGGCCGGGGCGGCGCCGGCCGGATCAGCCGCCACAGCCGGTCCGGTGCGGCCGGCGCGAGATCGGGGCGCATCAGCACGGTGCCCGCCGCGGTCCGGGCATCGACCGCGGCCACCTGGCTGCTCCCGTTGCTGAACGAGCTGACCGGGGTCGCGGCCCGCACTCCGGCCAGCGCCGCGATCCGCCCGCTCTCCCCCAGCGGCAGCGGGCCGGGCAGGTCCGCCCGCACGTCCGCGCCGGCCTGGAAGGCGGCCCGGTCGAGCTGGGACTGCCGCCAGCTCTGGTGCTGGGCCAGCGCCAGCGTCCCGGTGGCGACAGCCAGCACCACCAGCAGCAGCGGGCCGCCCTGCCGGACCGGCCGCCGGCTCACCTGCCAGCTTGCCAGCGACGCGCTGAGCCTGCGGCCGCGGGCGCTGAGCCGGTCCAGCGCCCGGGCCGCGGCCGGCAGCGCCCGCAGCGGCACCAGCGCCGTCCCCGCGACCGCGACCGCCGGCGCCGCCGACAGCACCGGATCGATGCCGAGGCTCCCGCCCGCCAGGGTGGCGACCGCGGAGTAGCGGCGGAGCTCCCAGAACGCCAGCACACCGAGCGTGAGCAGGGCGACATCGAGGCCTGCCAGCACCGCGCCAGCGGCCAGCGCCTGCCGCCCGCGCCGGGCCCGGGCAGCCGCGGGGGCGGCGGGCCGCAGCGCGGGCCACAGGACCACCGCCACGGCGAGCACGGCCACCGCCGCCGCCGTGACCCAGACACTGGCCGGCCAGGACCCTGGCCACCAGGGACCCGGTGCGGCCAGCCCGCTGGCCGACAGCAGCATCGCGGCCAGGTAACCGCCGAGCAGCGCGCCGGCTCCGGCGGCGGCCAGCGCCAGCAGGCACGCCTCGCCGAGTGCGGGCCCGGCGAGCTGCCTGCGCGCCAGGCCCCGCGCGGCCAGCAGCGCGGTCTCGGGTTCCCGCTGGCTGGCCAGCAGCCGGGCGGCCAGTGCCACCGCGACGGCCGCGATGAGCAGCAGCTGCAGCAATCCGATCAGCAGCTGCGACCGCGCGGCCACGACCGAGCTGTCCAGCACCCTCAGCAGCCCGGGCAGCCGGGCGGTGACCTGCAGGCCGCCGAGCGACTGGTCGTTCCCCAGGCGCGCCTCGGCGGCGGCGACCCGGTTCGCGAGACCGCTGAGGCTGCCCGGGTCGACCCGGCCGAGGCTGGGCAGCGCCAGCCAGGACGCCTCCGCCACCCCCAGCCGCCCGCTCGCCAGGGCCGCCGGGCTGACCAGCAGCGGGCCGTAGGTGACGTAACTGCCCTGGACCAGCCGCCCCGCGGTGCCGAGGAGGCTGAGCTGCCAGTACGCCGCCCCGGGGCCGGCCGGCCGGAACAGCCCGGTCACCCGGAGCGTGACCGGCGCGCCGGTCACGCTGTCCCGCAGCGGCAGCACGGCGCCGGGGCGCAGGCCGAGCAGGCCGGCCGTGCCTTCCGGCACCGCCACCGGCACCGGGTGGCCGGGCTCCGGCGGTCCCGGCCAGCGGCCGGCGACCAGCCGGGCATGGGCGGCGATCCGGTCCAGCGCGGCGGCCTGGATCAGCGACGTCGCCGCGGTTCCGGCCGGCCGCGGCAGCTGCAGCTGGTCGGACCAGCGCCCGGTCAGCAGGGTGAGCGGGACGCCGGGCATGGCCGAGCGCAGCGCAGAGCCGATCACCGCGGTGTCGGCGCTGGCCCTGGCGGCACCGATCTGGCCGGTCACCGTGATGGCGGTCTGCCGTGCCGCCGCGAGCCGCTGGTGCACGGCGGCTGGCAGGGCGCGGGCGCCGAAGCTGGCCAGCGCGGCGGTCACCGCCGTGGCCAGCAGGATGGCCAGCAGCAGGCTGGCGAGCAGGAGCGGGGTGGAGGCCATCCGCCGCAGCGTGAACGGTGCCCGGGCACCGCGCAGCATCGCCGCCTCTCCCCCTCCGGGACCGCGGCCAGGCCCGGCTGGCCCGGCTCACTGTGCTGAGGCTTCCGCAACCGGGACAAACCCGCAAGATGCCGGCCTGAAAACGCTTACCTGGCGCCTTCTTGACTTTCGGATATTTTCGAACTTATTTTGACGGTGCGTCACTGATCCCTTCTCTCCGTAACGGTGCCGGTCGCCCGGCTCGCCGGGAATATTGTGCTGACCTGGGAAGAGGCCAGATGAGATCAGCGAAACAACTGCGCCTGCCCCCGATAATTATCGGACTGGCCGCGTTAGCAACAGGCTTACTCGCCGGCCCGGCCCCGGCCCGGGCGGCCGCCCCGGCCCGCGCGGGCGCCGCTGCTTCCCCGGTCTACCTGAACCCGGCGTACCCCCCGGCGGAGCGCGCTGCCGACCTCGTCTCACGCATGACCACCGCGGAGAAGGCCGCGCAGATGGACAGCAGCCAGGCACCCGCGATCCCCCGCCTGGGGGTGGCGGCGTGGGGCTGGTGGAACGAGTCCAACCACGGCGTGAACGCCTCCACGCTCACTCCCAGCGGCAATGCCACGATCCTGACCAACACCACGTCCTACCCGTCGGACCTGTCGATGGGCAGCACCTGGAACCCCGGCCTGGTGTACCAGGAGGCGCGCCAGATCGGTGCCGAGGCGCGGGAGGTGTCACCGGGGAACACCGAGAATCTCGACTTCTACGCCCCCACGGTGAACCTGTCCCGCGACCCGCGCTGGGGCCGCAACGACGAGACCTGGAGTGAGGACCCCACCCTCACCGCCGACCTGGCCTCGCAGTACGTGGACGGCCTGCAGGGCGAGAACTCCCGCGGGCAGCTGCCGAGGTCGGCGAACGGCTACTACCAGGCCATCGCGACCCTCAAGCACTTCGCCGCCAACAACACCGAGAACACCCGGCTCACCGGCAGCTCGGACATGGACCAGCGGACCCTGCGCGAGTACTACACCGCGCAGTTCGCCAGCATCATCGCCCAGAGCCACCCGGGCTCCATCATGAGCTCCTACAACGAGGTCAACGGCACCCCATCGCCCGCCAGCGTGCAGCTCAGCCAGGAACTCGCCCGGGAGACCTTCGGCTTCACCGGGTACTTCACCTCCGACTGCGACGCGGTCTACATCATGCAGGCGGGCCACCACTGGATCCCGCCGGACTCGGCCGCCCCGGTGGACCAGTACACCCGCACGGCCTACGCCAACTCGGCCGGCGAGGACCTGGACTGCAACGCCGGCTACCACGACAGCTACAGCTACGGGAACACCATCCCCACCGCGCTCACGCAGAACATCCAGACGCTGGCCGGCACGTACAACATCGGCGACGTCGACACGTCACTCGTCCGGCTGTTCACCGCCCGCATCGAGACCGGGGAGTTCGACTCGCAGGCGCGGGTGCCGTGGGTCGCGGCGGCGCGCCGGGCGCTGGGCGGCGTCACCTGGGTCAACAGCGACGCCAACAACGCCATCACCGAGACCCCGCAGCGGCTGCGGCAGGCGCAGGAGAGCGCAGACCAGAGCCTGGTGCTGCTCAGGAACTCCGCACCCGCTGGCGGCGGCAGCCCGCTGCTGCCGCTGAAGGTTCCCTCCTCGGGGCCCTACAAGCTCGCCGTGATCGGTTACTTCGCGCACCCGCAGTCCCTGTACCTCGGCGGGTACTCCAGCATCCAGGCGCCCGCGGGGGCCGCGCACAACGTCGACCCCTACCAGGGCATCAAGGCGGCGGTTCAGGCGATCAACCCCGGCGCCCAGGTGGACTTCTACCCGGGCGTGACCGGCGGCACCACCGCCGCGTCGCTGACCACGGTGGACCCCGCGTCGGTGGCGGCGGCCGGTCACTACGACGCGGTCGTGGCCGTCGCCGGGACGGACGCCAGCACCGGCACCGAGGCCCGCGACCGCACCACGCTCGCCCTGCCCGGCGCGCAGGCCTCGATGATCCAGCAGCTCGAGGCGGCCAACCCGGACACCGTCGTCTACCTGGAGACGATGGGCGAGGTCGACACCAGCCCGTTCCAGGCCAGCACCCCGGCTCTGCTGTGGAGTTCCTACAACGGCCAGCGGCAGGGCGCCGCGCTGGCCGACGTGCTGCTCGGGAAGACCGGCCCCAGCGGCCACCTGCCCTTCACCTGGTATGCGGACCCTGGCCAGATCCCGCCCACCACCGACTACGGCATCCGGCCGGCGGCCGGCACGGACGGCCGCACCTACCAGTACTTCACCGGCAGCGTGAGCTGGCCGTTCGGCTACGGGCTGAGCTACGCGGACTTCAGCTACTCAGCCCTGGCCACCGACCGCAGCCACGCCGGCGCCAACGGGACGGTGACGGCCAGTGCCGACGTGACCAACACCGGCCGGGTGCCCGGCGCCACCGTCGCGCAGCTGTACGTCACCACCCCGGACGCCCCCGCAGCCGCGCAGCGGCCAGTCCGGCGGCTGGTGGCATTCCAGAAGGTGTTCCTGGGCCCCGGCCAGACCAGGCACCTCACCTTCCGGGTCAGCGTCCCCGGCCTCGCGTTCTTCAGCGAGGCGGCGAACCGCTACCAGGTCGACGACGGCCGGTACGGGCTGCAGCTCGGCACCTCCAGCACGGACATCGCCGGGCAGGCGTTCATCGACGTCACCGGGGCGCTGAGGCCGGTGCCCTCGGTGGTCACCGTGCAGCCGGTCATGCCCGGCGACCCGGCCGCCGGCGTCGCGCAGCGGGTCTTCTTCCCGGCCGGTGCCGCGATCGTCCCGCAGGTCACCGTGTCCCTCAGCGACCAGAGCCTGTGCGGCTACATCACCCGGGGGCAGAGCACCCCGCTGCCCCCGGGGATGACCGTCCGCTACTCGAGCGACAACCCGGGCGTCGTGCGGGTCAGCCCGGACGGCACGGCCCTGCGCGCGGCCGGCCCCGGCCCGGCGACGATCACGGCGACCGTGTCGTACCGGGGCAGGACCGCCGCTGGCAGCGTCGTGGTGGACGTGCCGTGACCCGCTACGCCGTGTCGAGCACCTCGGCGTCGGTTCCGCCTTCCTCGCCGAGGATGGACCCGATCTGCGCGACCGCGTCGGGCCTGGACGAGCGCAGCCACAGCAGCACCCCGATGCCCGCCGCCAGCCAGACCAGCGCGGCATACGGCGTCCACTTGAGGATGCCGGGCGGGGCCGGGTTCACCGACCCGTACAGCGCGGCGCCGAACACCACCGCACCGACCACCGGGACCCCGATGTGGACCAGCGGGTTCCAGCGCCGGGTGTCGCGGGTCCGGTGGAAGAACACGATCCCGCCGATGCAGATCATGATGTAGACGACGATGATGGCGAGGGTGCCGGTGATGGCCCAGAAGTAGTAGTTGCTGAACGCCGCCCCGAACAGGGAGTCCGCCAGCGGGTAGCCCATGACCAGCGCCATCACGGTGGCGACCGCGGCGACCGCGACGGTGGCGTTGGCGGGCGTCTTGAACCGGGGGTGGGTGCGGCCGAACGCGGCCGGCAGCACCCGCTCGCGGCCCATGGCGAACAGGGTCCGCGACGCCGCGGTCGCGCACGCCACGCACACGATGAACGCCGAGAGCAGGGCGCCGATCTCGACCAGCGTGCCGAGCCAGGTGCCCACGAACGTGGTGGCGACGGTCTTCAGCGCGAACGGGTCGGCGCCCCACTTGGCGCCGTTCTTCACCCCGAAGCCGATCGCCATCGAGTACGTCGTCCACAGGTAGAAGACCACCACGAACGTGGTGGCCGCGATGATCGCGATCGGGATGTTGCGGCGCGGGTTCGCGGTCTCCTCGCCGAAGTCGGCCGCGGTCTCGAATCCGATGTAGGAAGTGACTCCCAGGATGATGCCGTAGAAGACGCCGCTGAACCCGCCCTTGAGCGAGTGGCCGAAGCCGAACGCGGACAGGTCCTGGCCGTGGCTGCCGCCCTTGGCGGTGGTCACCAGGTCCACGATCACGATGACCGCCACCGTCAGGACGCCGACGATGAGCTGGGTGCGGGTGGTGACCCTGATGTGGACCACCGACAGCGCCACCAGCAGCACCATGCCGAGGAAGAAGAACAGGATCCACCAGTCCGGGTTCAGGCCCAGCAGGTCCGCGGCGAGCGCGCCGACCCCGGCCATGGTCATCGGCACGAAGCAGATCATGGCGAAGAAGTACAGCCAGCCGGCCATGAACCCGGGACCCTTGCCGAGGCTCCGGGCGGCGTAGGTGTAGGCGTAGCCGGCGGTCGCCATCCGGCGGGTGAACCCGATGACCACGAACGCCAGCGTGATGCAGGCGACCCCGCCCAGCAGGAACGCCAGCGGCGTGGAGCCGCCGGAGACAACGGCGACCCCCGGGACGTTGAGCAGCATCGCCATCCCGGGCGCGATCAGCGAGACGCAGATCGTGATGGCGTCCCAGACGTTGAGCGTGCCATGGGCGAGTTCATGCTGGCCGTGGACGCTGACAACGGCGCGTTCGACGTCTGCCATGGCGCCCTTCCTTTCTACTCGGGCAAGAGGACCGTCCCTGGGGCCCTCAGAAGAACTCGAAGTACTCGCGCATCTCCCAGTCGCTGACCTCCTGGCCCTCGGCCAGCGGCTGCTCGGCCAGGGCGGCCTCGTAGCGGGTCAGCTCCGCGCGCTTCATCTGCACGAGGTAGTCGATCATCGTGTCGCCGAACGCCTCGCGGAAGAAAGCGTCCTTGTCCAGGGCCGCCACGGCGTCCGCGAGCGAGGTGGGCAGCATCGGCGCGCTGGCCACGTAGGGGTCGGCCTCCACCGGCGGCGGCGGCTCCAGCCCCCGCCGCATGCCGTCCAGCCCGGCGGCGATGTTGGCCGCCATGTACAGGTAGGGGTTGGCGGCGGGCTCACCCATGCGGTTCTCCACGTGGCTGTTGCCGTCGCCGGCCGAGCCCTGGACCCGGACCAGCGCGCCGCGGTTCTCCACCGCCCAGCACACCCGGTCCGACGCGAACGAGTACGGCCGGAACCGCTTGTAGCCGTTGACGGTGGGGGCGGCGAACACGGTCATCGGCGTAGCGTGCTCGAGCAGCCCGGCCACGAACTGCCGGCCTTCGCGCGAGAGCGGGCCCTCGCTGCTGCTGAACACGTTCTCCCCGCCCGGCCGGGCCACGAGCGACTCGTGCAGGTGCCAGCCGGAGGAGAAGAAGTTCGGCAGCGCCGGGCGGCACATGAAGCTGGCGAGCAGCCCGCGGCGCTGGCAGATCTGCTTGACCGCCGACCGGAACAGCACCACCGCATCGGCGGCGGCCAGCCCCCGGATCGGGCTGAAGCTGAACTCCATCTGGCCCGGGCCCCACTCGTCCTCCATGGACCGGGGCGGCAGGCCCACCCCGGCCAGGCCGTCGCGCAGTGCCTCCAGGGTGCTGGCCACGCTGTCCAGCCGCACCTCCGACAGGTACTGGTAGCCGCGCTCGAACACGCTGACGGCGGGCGGCGGCGGGGTGAACCCGGCGTCTTCCGGCGTGACACGGTCGCTGTCCAGGCGGACGATGTAGTACTCGACCTCGATGCCGGCCAGGTAGCCGTAGCCGAGCCCGGCCAGCTCGGCCAGCATGCGGCGCATGAGCCCGCGGCCGTCCAGCGGCATCGGCCGGCCGTTGCCGAAGTACACGTCGCACAGCAGCCAGCCGGTGCGGTCCGCCCAGGGCAGAACCCGGAACGTGGCCGGGTCGGGCACCAGCACCACGTCCGGGAAGCCGGTGAACTCGTCGATCCCGAAGCCGCCGCCCGCGGCGAAGGCTGGCACGAACACCTGGTTGCCGGTGTCGAGGCTGTAGATGGCGCCGGAGAAGTCCAGCCCGTTGCTCAGCGCGGAGATCGCCACGTCCGGGCTCAGCGACTTGCTGCGCGGCACGCCGTGCTGGTCGACCACGGTCAGCCGGACGGTGCGCAGGTCCAGCTCGCGGATCCGGGCGGCCACCTCCTGCGCCGCCTCGGCCTGCTCCTCGGTGTACAGGTTGTGCTGGCCGACGAACCCGGGCTGGCCGACGCCGTCCGCCATCGCGTGGCGCTCGTTCCTGGGGGGTGTGCCCACCTCGCAGCCTCCTTGGGGTGCGGCCTGGGTGACGGTCAGCCGCGGCCTTGCTGTTCGCCGGCCGCGGCACGCCGCGCGCTCATCTGGTCCAGCATCGCGGCGGTGAAGTTCTCCGGTTCGACGTCGGCGAGGGACAGGAACGTCTCCGTGCGCTGCACCCCGTCGATCTGGAAGATCTTGGTCAGCAGCAGCTCCCGCAGGTGGGTGTGGTCGCGGACCCGGAGCCGGACCAGCAGGTCCAGGCCGCCCGTGACCACGCTCATGTCCTCTGCCTCCGGCAGGGAGCTGATGGCCTTGATGATCGCGCCGAGGTCCATGCCCGGCCCGGCGGTCACCGCGAGGTAGACCACCACCGGGAAGCCGAGCGCGGCCCAGTCGATGTCCACCCGGTACCCGCGGATCGCCCCGGTGCGCTCCAGCCGCGCCAGCCGGTCCCCCACCGCCGACGGGGACACCTCGATGAGCCGCGCCAGCGCGCGCTGGGACTGGCGCGCGTCCGCTGCCAGCGCGCGGAGCAGCGCGAGATCGATATCGTCGACCTCGGTCCGGGGGGCGGCGGGCGAGGCGACCTCGGCGAGCCGCGCGAGCGGGGTGGAGACCTTGGCCATTTGCCGGGCCCTCTATCGTCAGATCAATGGAAATGAACTATGATCCGGCCAGGAAGACAGTCAAATGTAGATCATTAAGTGCGTGGATTCTTACATTTGACCGAGCGGGTGTCAAGGGAACGGAAGAGGCACCATGACCGCATCCCTGGAGCAGCGCGACTGGTCGGCCAGCCTGGCCCGGCGCATGCGGGACCTGGGCGCCGGTGAGATCACCGCGATCCTGGCGCTGGCCGGCGCCACCGACGTCATCACCTTCTCCGGCGGGTTCCCCGATCCCGCCACCTTCCCCACCGAGGTCCTGTCCGGCATCGCCGCGCAGCTGATCACCGGGGACCCGGCGGTGGCGCTGCAGTACTCGGCCACCGAGGGGCTGCCCGGGCTGCGCGACTTCGTGTCCGGGCGGCTGGCCGCACGGGAGGGCCAGCGGCCCGGCGACGGCGAGCTGATGATCACCAGCGGCGGGATCGACTGCATGGAGCTGCTGGCGAAGAGCTTCGTGGACCGCGGGGACGTGGTCGTCGTGGAGGCGCCCACCTACCTCGGCGCGATCATGGCGTTCCGCGGCTACGAGGCCGAGGTCCGCGGCGTGCCGACCGACAGCGGCGGGATGCAGGTGGACGTGCTGGCCGGCCAGCTCCGGGCAGGCCTGCGGCCGAAGATCGTTTACACCATCCCCGACTACCAGAACCCCACCGGCCTGTCGCTGGCTGCCGGACGGCGGCAGGAGCTGGCCAGCCTGGCCCGCCGGTACGGGTTCCTCATCCTGGAGGATGTCGCCTACCGCGAGCTCGGCTTCGCCGCGGCCCCGCCGCCCAGCCTGTGGGCGCTGGCGCCGGACGTGGTGCTGCAGGCGGGGACGTTCTCCAAGACGTTCAGCCCCGGCTTCCGGCTGGGCTGGGCGGCCGGGCCCAGGGCGGTGATCGATCAGCTGGTGGTCGCCAAGCAGAACTCCGACCAGTGCTCCGGCGCCATGGGCCAGCGGATGCTGGAGGAGTACGGGCGCGGCGGCCATCTCGACCGCCAGCTGGCCGCCTCCCGGGCGCTGTACGCCCGGCGGGCCGCGCTGGTGACCGGTGCCCTGGCCGCGCACATGCCGGAGGGCACGACCTGGACGGTCCCGCAGGGCGGCTTCTATGTCTGGGTCACCGCCCCGGAGGGGACCGACACCGTGGCCCTGTCGGCGGCCGCCAGCGCCCGGAAGGTGGCGTACGTGCCGGGCCGGCCTTTCCACCCGGGCGACGCCGGCGCCAATCAGCTGCGGCTGGCCTACAGCAGGGTCGCCGACGATCTCATCGAGGAAGGGGTCCGCCGGATCGGCGGGCTCCTGCGCAGCGCACTGGAGGGCACGTGACCGACAACGCATCCCGCGGCGACGCCGCCGCCCACTTCACCACCGAGGCGCTCGGCGAGCCGGCCGGCGCCGGCCGCTACGTGCACGTGGACTCCATCACCCAGGCCGAGTTCGTGCCCGGCCTCGGCTTCCGCCCGGTGCTCGGGCAGCGCGCGATGGCGAACTTCGTCAGCTTCGAGCCGGGTGTCATGGCTCCCCGGCACGTGCACGAGGAGGAGCAGATCGTCATCGTGCTGGAGGGCGAGTTCACCTTCGACCTGGACGGGGACGTGCGGGTCATGCGCAAGGGCGACGTGGTCGTCATCCCGTCCTGGGTCCCGCACGCCGCCTGGACCACCGACAGCCACTGCCTGGAGGTCGACGTCTTCAGCCCGCCCCGGCGCAGCCTGCTCGCCCTGGCCGAGGCCCAGGCCGAGGCCGGCGCCGAGGCAGACGGGGCCGCCCAGGTGCCCGGCGCCGCGGGCGGTGCCTGAGTGGACCTGGGCCTGGCCGGCGCCAGCGTCGTCGTCACCGGCGGCTCCAAGGGCCTGGGCCGCGCGATCGCCGCGGAGTTCGCCGCCGAGGGCGCCAGCCTGGCGATCTGCTCCCGCAACCCAGGCGAGCTGGCGGACACCGCCGCGGACCTGGCCGCCCGGGCCGGCGGGGCGGCCAAGGTCACCGCGCTGCCGTGCGACGTCACCGACCCCGATCAGGTGACCGGGTTCATCGGGGCCGCCGCGGCGGCCATGGGCGGGATCGACGTCCTGGTCAACAACGCCGGCGCCGCCCGGCCGGGGCGGTTCACCACGCTGACCGACGAGGACTGGCGGGCCGACATCGACGTGAAGCTGATGTCGCAGATCCGCTGCACCCGCGCGGCCCTGCCGTACCTCAAGAGCAGCAGCGCGCCCCGGGTCATCAACATCAACGCCGTGTACGCCCGTTACCCGGACCCGGTCTTCCTCGCCTCCTCGGTGAACCGCGCCTCCTGCCTGAGCCTGTCCAAGGCCCTGTCCGCCGAACTGGCCGCCGACGGCATCCTGGTCAACAGCGTGAACATCGGCTTCGTCACCACCCCGCAGTGGGAGAACATCCACCGCCGCCGGGCGCCGGACACCCCGCCGGACCAGTTCTTCGGCAGCCTGGCCGCCGCCGAGGTGCCGCTTGGCCGGTTCGGGCGGCCGGACGAGGTGGCCGGGATCGTCGCGTTCCTGGCCAGCAGCCGGGCGAGCTACATCACCGGCGCGTCCATCGACGTGGCGGGCGGCATGGGGAAGTACCTCTGAGAGGCGGGGCCGGTGTGCCGCTTGCTTGGTTACTGCGCCCGGCAGCGCGTGTCGGTGGCCGGGATGCTGGGCGAGGACGGCCTGCGCGAGTTCACGGCCCTGTCCGCCATGCACCGGGACGGCTGGGGCATGGCCTGGTACGACTCCGAGGGGCCCCATTCGCACAAGTCGCCGCTGCGGGCGGCGGATGAGCCCGGCTATCAGCGGCTCGCCGCCAGCACCCTCGGCGACATGGGCCTGGTGCACCTCCGGTGGGCCACCCCCGGGCTGGGCGTCAGCGACCGCAACTCCCACCCGTTCCACCACGGGCCCTACACGTTCGCGCACAACGGCGCGATCCACCCGCAGGACCGGCTCGGGGAGATCCTGCCGCCCGCCTGGGAACAGCGGCTCGGCGGCACCACCGACAGCGAGCGGTACTTCCTGCACGTCATGTCCCGGCTGCCGGAGCGCCGCGGCGACGTGCTCGCCGCGATCGGCGACGCCATCGCGCACATCGACCGCCTGCTGCGGCCCAACAGCCTGAACGCGGTCCTGCTGGCGCCCGATGCCCTGTACGCCATCTGCTGGTACTACCCGGACCGGCTCCCCGTCGAGCAGCTGCGCCGCAGCGAGCGCCCGCACACGGACGAGGAGATCGCGGCCTACTTCGACCTCTCCTACACCGGCACCGGGGACGCGGTGGTGGTGGCCTCGTCCGGCTGGCTGCGGCCGGGCTGGACCGACCTGCCCAACCGGCATGTGCTGGTGGTGGACCGCGCCACCCTCCGGGCCTCGGTCCGGCCGCTGAGCCCGCTGCCGTCGGTGGTGTGACCGGCTGGCAGACCACAGCAGCTCAGAGGAGGTCCGCGATGGCCGCTGCCGCCCGGGCCGCGCCGTCACGCTCCACCGGCCGGCAGCTGACCGGGCAGGCGAGCTGGCGGGCGATGGCCTCGGCGAGGGCATCGGGTTGCGCTTGCGCGAAGTCCATCCGCCGGCCGGCGTTGCGGGCCCGCAGCCGGTGGTGCACATGGAACGCCTGCTCGAAGTGCTGCTGGAGCGGCAGGTAGATGAAGGGCCGGCGGGAGGCGGTGAGTTCCATGCAGGTGGTGAGGCCGCCCTGGACAACGGCGAGGTCGCTGGCTGCCAGCTGCCGGTACAGGCGGGGGACATAGGCCCGCACCTCGACGCCTTTCTGTGCGGGCAAGGCGGCCGGGCTGATGCGAGGGCCGGTCACCACGACCATCCGCAGGCCGGGCACCGCGGCCGCCACCTGCGGATATGCCTCGATCACCCGGCGCAGCAGGCCACCGCCGACGCCGGAACCTCCGGCCGTCACCACGCATACCTGCTCATCCGGCGCATAGCCGAGTCCGGCTCTCAGCTCGTCGCGGCCGGCGACGCTGTCCGGGTCGAAGCCGGTGATGTAGCCGGGGAACTGGTAGTGCTCCTGCACCCATTCCCGGATCAGCGGGAGCCCGTCCCCGAACCGGCCGGGGACGATGTCGTCCGGGGTGCCGACGAACAGCGAGAGGTCACGGACCCGCGGATAGCGGGCGATCTGCTCGATCATCTCGGCGTTGTAGTCGGTGGTCAGCGCGGCTTCCCGCGCGCCGCCCTCGGGCATCGGCAGCCAGCCCACGAAGTCTGTGAGCCAGCAGTAAGCGAAGCGCTTGAGCTCCGGGTTCTCGTGCAGGAAGTAGTCGATTTCCCACGCCTCGTCACCGATCACGAGGTCATACGCGGAGCTGGAGACCACGTCGTGGAAGACCATGAAGTCGGCGAGCAGGATTTCGTCCATCCGCCGCCACGCCTGGAAGCAGTGCAGCCGGTGCTCGCCGCTTTCGGACTCGATGTGGGCTGATTCGCTGGCCAGGCGGCTGCTGGCCGGATGGACGCGCTCCCCCGCGTCCTCGAGCACGCGGGTGACCGGATGCTGGGCGAGCCAGTCGATCTCCAGGTCCGGCCGGAGGCGGCGCAGTTCGGCGGCGATCGCGATGTCCCGCCGGGCGTGCCCGAGCCCGATCGGCGAGGAGATGAACAGCGCCCGCCGGGGCCGGGCCCGCGCGCGGGCCCACCGCGCCCGCCGGGGCGGGGACGGGGCCAGCTTGCCGGCGAACTCACGGATCAGGAGGTTGACCCGGACGGGATCGCGCGCGAGCGGGATGTGGCCCGCCCCCTCGAGCACCACGAGGTCGCCGCCGGTGTCCCGGGCCAGCGACTCCGCCCGGGACAGCGGGCTGATGCGGTCGTCGCTGCCGTGGATCACCAGCACCGGGGCCTGCACCTTCTCCGCCCATCCGGACAGGGCTTCCGGCCCGGCCGCCGCTTGCGCATCGGCGAGGAGGATGTCCGGCGTCGTCTCGGCGGCCCAGCCCGCACAATCCTCGCGCTGCTTGGTCGAATGTGGTTCGGGAAAGCACTCGGAGAAGAAGAAGGCAGCGAAGTCCTCGTAATGGTCCATCCAGTAGCGTGCGTTGAGCCGCTCCCAGCGCTGCGGGCTGGCGGGGGCAGGATCCAGGAAACGCGCCGCCGCCGCCGAGCGCTCAGCATGGTCAGGTTCCAGCTTCAGCGCCGGGCCGATGAAGATGGCGCCGAGCACCCGCTCGGGGTGGCCGGCTGCCAGCCTGACTGACTCCACCGCGCCCTGCGAGAGGCTGACCAGCACAGCGCGGTCGGTGCCCGTGGCATCCAGCACTGCCAGCGCCTGCCGCGCCACCGCGTCCACACGGTAGGCATCCGGGTCGGGAGTGCGGTCCGAGCGGCCATTGCCCGGCCGGTCGAAGGTGACCACCCGGAAATGGTCCGCCAGGTACGGCACCTGCAGCTTCCAGAAGCGGCTGTGGATGATGGTCCAGGCCGGCAGGAGCAGCAGCGTGGGCGCGCCGTCCCCGAATACCTCGTAGCCGATGTTCACGCTGCCGCACTGGGCGTACCCCTCGGCGTCGGGCTGCCGTGCGCGCATCACAGCACCACCCGGCCGCAGGGATCGCCTGGCTGCGGTCACGGACGCGCCTCGAACACGAGGTTGAAGGGGGTCTCAGCGGCACGGCGGAACCGCGTGAAGCCGCCGGCCGTCACCACATCCCTGATTCTCGCCTCGCCTGCCTGGGCGCCGAGCGCCAGCGCGACGTCCTGGGAGAGCGAGGCCGGCGTGCACAGCAGGGTGGAGAAGGCGTAGTAGGCGCGCCCGACCGGGTTGAGATTGCCTTCCACCCGGTCGGCGGCGTTCGGTTCGACGATCATCCACGTGCCGTCGGGCCCGAGGGTGCTGCGGACGTGCCGCGCGGCGCCCACCGGGTCGCCCATGTCGTGCAGGCAGTCGAACATGGTCACCAGGTCGTAGCCGCCCCCGCTGTAGGCGGACGCCGGGGCGGCCTCGAACCGGACCCGGTCCGCCACACCCGCCTCCTGCGCACGCCGGCGCGCCGTCTCGATCGACCCGGCGTGGTAGTCGGAGCCCACGAAGGTCGAGTTCGGGAAGGCCCGGGCCATCATGATCGTGGAGGCGCCGTGGCCGCAGCCGACATCGGCGACCGCCGCCCCCCGCTCCAGCTTTCCCACCACCGCGTCGAGCGCGGGCAGCCACCCGGCGATCAGGTTCGCGTGGTAGCCGGGCCGGAAGAAGCGCTCGCACCCCTCGTGGACATCGGGCACGTGCTCGTGCCAGCCGAACCCCGCCCCGGTGCGGGCCGCCTCGGTGATCCTGGGTGAGTCGAGCACCGAGCCGACCGCAATCTGGAAGAACCCGGGCAGGTAGGCCGGGCTGTCCGGGTCGGTGAGCGCGATCGCCTGCTCGGGTGGGAGCGTGTAGCAGCCGCTGTCGGGGTCGTAGTCCACGAAGCCGCCCGCGGCCTGGGCGTTCAGCCACTCGCGGACGTACCGCTCGGCGGTGCCGGTGCGCCCGGCCAGCTCCGCCGGCGCCAGCGGGCCGGCCCCGGCCAGCGCCCGGTACAGCCCGAGCTTGTCACCCATCACCACCAGGGCCGCGTTCAGGGCGGCGCCCACCTCGCCGACCGCCCGGAAGACGAACTCCTGGAGCTTGTCGGTGTCGATCTCGACGGCTTGCTCAAACGTGGTCATGTCTGCCTCCCAGACGCGTTTTGAGCGACCGTAAATCCCGGATAGCCCGTTTCGCTTCCGGGGGGCACCTAGTCTCCGCCGCTTCTGTCCGGCCTGGCACCGGGTGCCTACAATCGCGGCATGCTGCTGGGCCGCGACAAGGAGCAGCAGGCGATCGAGCAGGTCCTCGCGCGCGCACGGGCCGGTGCGAGTGCCACGCTCGCCCTGGTCGGGGAGCCGGGCATCGGCAAGACCGCGCTGCTCGACTACGCCGCTGCCCGGGCAACCGGAATGCGGCTGCTGCGTGCGCGCGGCACCGAATCGGAGGCGCTGCTCCCTTTCGGGTCGCTGCTCGAGCTGATCCGCCCGGTGCTGGGGTTGCTGGAGAGCATCCCCGGGCCACAGGCGGCCGCGCTGGAGGCCGCGCTCGCGCTGCGGCCCGGAGCAGCGCAGGACCGGTTCGCCATCGGCGCGGCAACCCTCAGCCTGCTCGCCGCCTGCGCCGAGCAGACGCCTGTGCTGGTCCTGGTGGACGACGCCCAGTGGCTCGACAGCGCGAGCGGCCAGGCGCTGCGCTTCGCGTTCCGCCGGCTGGTGGCCGACCCCATCGCCGTCCTCACCGCTGTCCGCGAGGACGAGCCGTCGCTGATCGACAGCACCGACCTGCCTGCGCTGCGCATCAGCGGCCTGACGAGGGACGAAGCAGCAGAGCTGGTGCCCGGGCTGGCCCCGGAGGCGGCCCGCCGGCTGTACGCGGCAACCGCGGGCAATCCGCTCGCCCTGCTCGAACTGGCGCCTGATGCGCCGGACCTGGTGCTCGCTCCGGAAGGAGCGTCGGTCATCGTCTCCGCCAAGGTCTCGCGGGCGTTCCTGCAGCGGGCGGACACCCTCGGCTCGGCCACCCGGCGGGCTCTGGTCCTCGCTGCCACCAGCGACACCGATGACCTGCCGTCGCTCGGCCGGGCCGCGGCCGCGCTCGGGATCGACCTCTCGGCACTGGCGGCGGCCGAGAACGCCGGGCTGGTCAGCCTGCATGCGGGCGAGGTGAGGTTCCGCCATCCGCTTGCCCGGTCGGCTATCTACGCCGATGCCCCGCCCGGCGAACGGCGCGCTGCGCACCGGGCGCTGGCCACCGCCCTGCCCGACCGTGACATCGATCGCCGGGCCTGGCATCTGGCCGCCGCGGCGATCGGCACCGATGAACCGGCCTCGGCGGCGCTCGAGCAGGCCGGCGCCCGCGGCCGGGCCCGCAGCGCCTACCCGACGGCGGCCGCCGCCTACGAACGGGCAGCCCGGCTGACCGCGGACAGCGGGCGGCACGCGCGGCTGCTGACGGAGTCGGCCGAGGCGGCCTGGCTCGCCGGGCTCACTGACCAGGCGGTGGCGCTGCTGACGGAGGCCCGGGCCGCCACCGCGACCCCGGTGGGGCTGCTCGAGATCGATCAGCTCAGCGGGCATATCGCGACCCGCCGCGGGCCGGTGATGGACGGCCACGCGATCCTCACCGTGGCGGCCAGCCGCGCCGACCCGGAGCGAGCGGTGGCGATGCTGGCCGAGGCGGCTCACGCCTGTCTCTACGCCGGGAACCCCGGGGAGATGCTGTCGGCTGCCGAGCGGGCCCGCGCGGTGCTGCCTGACCGGCCTTCGGCGCGTGCCCGGTTCCTGGCCTCGATCGCGGTGGGGATGGCACGGATCATGGGCGGCGACGCGGCCGCGGGCGCGGAAGCGGTGCACGACGCGATCGCCCTCGCCGAGCGTTCGGCTGACCTGCGGGACGATGTGCGGCTGATCGGGTGGCTGGCCGTGGGGCCGCTCTTCCTGCGGGAGTCCAGCGCCGGCCGGTCACTAATCGAGCAGGCCCTGGCGAACGCCCGCAGGCGCGCCGCGGTCGGCGCCCTGCCGTCCGTGCTCAACCTGATCGCCCGCGACCAGGCCAACACCGACCGGTGGGCGGCCGCCGCCGCCACTTACCAGGAAGCGATCGCCCTGGCACGCGAGAGCGGTCAGCAGACCGAGCTGACGTTCGGGCTCGCGGGTCTGGCCTGGCTGCAGGCGCGGCGCGGCCGGGAAGCGGAGTGCCTGGCTTACGCCGCGGAAGCGCTGGGCCTCTGCCGCGAACTCGGGGTGCGCCTGCATGAGATCTGGGCGACGGCCGCGCTCGGCGAGCTCGCGCTCGGCCTCGGCGACGCCGCCCGTGCCGCGGAGCACTTCGAGCACCAGCAGCAGCTCCTGCGCGACCTCGCGATCACCGACGCTGACCTCTCGCCTGCGCCGGAACTCGTCGATGCCTACACCCGGCTCGGCCGCGGCGGCCAGGCGCGGCGGGTCGCCGCCGGATTCATGGCGGCGGCAGGCGCCAAAGGCCAGCCGTGGTCGCTGGCCCGGGCGCTGCGCTGCCAGGGTCTGCTCGCGCCTGACACCGCCTTCCACGAGCCCTTTGAGCAGGCGCTGGCCCTGCACGGGCAGACCCCGGACGTGTTCGAGGCGGCGCGCACGCGGCTGGCCTACGGGGAGCGATTGCGGCGGGCCCGGAACCGGGTGCGGGCCCGCGAGCAGCTGCGCGCTGCCGCGGATGCGCTGGAAAGCCTGGGCGCCCGCCCCTGGGCCGACCGGGCCCGCGCCGAGCTCGCGGCGACCGGCGAGACACTGCGGCGGCGGGAGCCGGGCACCGCGGAGGAACTCACGCCGCAGGAGCTGCAGATCGCATTGCAGCTCACGGCCGGGAAGACGACCCGGGAGGCCGCAGCCGCGCTCTTCCTCAGCCCCAAGACCATCGAGTACCACCTTCGCCACATCTACCAGAAGCTCGGCATCCACTCCCGTCACGAACTCGGGCAGGTGTTCGCCGCTCAGCTCCCCCGCACGGCCGGGCCGGGCAGCGCCACGCCCGGCTGATACCCCCGCTACGCTGCCCAGGCGGCGGTGAAGAAAAGTGAATGACGAGGTGAGCGACCGCATGCAGGACCCGCGTGAGATCCCGCTGCTGCGGGTCAGCGGCAGCTACCGGGAGGCCGGCCGGCAGATCGGCGAGGCGTGCGCCCCCGCCCTGCACCGGGCGGCAGACCTGGAACAGGCCGGCGTTCCCCGGCACGGCCGCTCGCTTGACCAGCTGCTGGCCGACGCGGACCGCTGCCGGGACGCCACCCGGCAGGCCTTTCCCTGGCTGATCGAGGAGCTGGACGGCGCGGCCGAGGGAGCCGGGGTGGACCCGCAGCTGCTGTTCGCGGCGTCGGTGGAGGAACTGTGGGAGGAACGGCCGTCCGAGCCCGGCCGGGCCGAGGGCCGGTGCACGGATGTGCTGGTGGCACCGGGCGCCACCAGCACCGGCCACCTCCTGGTGGCCCACAACAACGACCTGTCCGCCTCGTCGGAGAGCGACGTCATCGCCATCGAGCGGGACATCCCCGGCGATGTCCTCATCTTCAGCATCGGCATCGGGCCGTGGATCAGCGTCGGCTGGAACAGCGCTGGCCTGTCGCTGACCGGCAACGAGGTGAGCCCCACCGACGAGCGGACCGGCATCCCGAGGCTCCTGCTGGTGCGTGCCCAGCTCCGGGCGCGCACCCTGGCCGAGGCGGTGGAGCTGACGCTGCACCCGGGGCGGGCCTCGGCCTACAACACCGTGCTGGCAGACGCCCGCGAAGCGGTGAACGTCGAGGCGTCCGCGGCCGACCACGAGTGCTGGGGCCCGGACGGCCGCGGCGCCATCGTGCACACCAATCACTACGTTTCTGAGCGCATGGCCCGCTACGAGGGCGACCGCCCCTACGCCGGCCGCTCGGCGCGGCGGCTCGGCCGGGCCCGGCAGCTGCTGGCGCAGCTCGGCCCCGCCGCAGCCGACGAGCAGGCGCTGATGGCCATCCTGTCCGACCACGAGAACGGGCAGGACTCGATCTGCCGTCACCCGGCCGGCGGCGGCAAGGACGGTACCAAGACCGTGTTCTGGTGCCTGGCCGACGTCACCGCCGGGCACATCCGCTACGGTTCCGGGAACCCGTGCCGGTCCCGGGCGCAGTCCTACACCTTCCCGGCAGCGGGCCCGGCGGGCGGCGCCTGCTAGGTCAGCCGGCCGAGCACGTTGCGGGTGATCTTCATGATGTCCGGGTCCTGGCCGGCCAGCCCGTAGGCCCAGTCGGTGGTGCCCGCGGTGAAGACGGTCCCGCCGCGGGTGTAGGTCCCCATGACCGCGTGGTTGTGCGCCAGCCGCGCGACGTGCCCGGGCGAGGCGTCACCGAACACCGCCTCCGCGGTGCTCTCCAGGTCGCCCGGCTCGCCTGAGCGGTACCGGGACGGCAGTTCCTCCCGCGACCACAGCCGGGCCGGGGCGGTGGCCAGGATGGTGAAGCCCGCCGGGGTCCCGTCGCGGCCGGTCGGGACCGGGAGCCCGTCGTCAGGGGACAGGGTGAACTCGCACCCGTCGACCTCGTACGCCGTGACGCAGTCCCGGGCGCCGAAGAGATCGCCGTACCGGATTCCCGTTCCCGAGAAAACCCAGTGGTCCGGGCGCCAGGCGGTGTACCCGCCCGTCGCCCGCGGCACGGCCTGGCCCATCCGGATGTAGCCACCCCGGGAGAAGCTCACCCCGGTCAGCGAGTTCTCGGGCCGGCCGACCAGCGCGGCGGACCACAGGGTGGTGAGCAGATGCTGGCGGCCGGTGCCGTAGACCGGGTCGTCCTCATACGCGGACTTGTAGCACACCATCGTGTTCCCGTCGTCCTCATACCGGACCTGCCAGCAGACCGAGTTGCCGGAGAAGAAGGCGGCGTTGCCGCCGCCGGCGATGAAGTCCTCCAGCGTGTCCCGCATCCCCCAGGACCAGTACTCGTCGTGGCCCACGCTCACCACCAGCCGGTATCCCCGCAGCACCTCGGGATGGAATTCGAGGTCGGCGTTGACGGCCACGTCGACCCGGTAGCCCTCGCGCTCGGCCCACCGGGCGAAGACGCGCTCCCAGTTGTGCCACCCCGCCGACCCGGACCAGCGGGCGAGCCCGTGCAGGTCCGCCCAGGTGCGGAAGTGCTCGTGCTCGGGGTCGTCGAGACCGGTCACGTCCGGGTAGCGGACGTGCGGCTCGGGCTTGGCGAGGAAGCCCGGCGCCAGCGGCCGCCGGAACGAGACCCGGGTCGCGCCGGTGTAGAGGCCCGGGCCGCCCCAGTCGTTGTAGGCGTTGTAGGTGTTGGTGGCGAGCACGAGCAAGATCGCGCCGTCGCGCCGCTCCCCCGCGGCCGGGCGCACGGCGAAGAACGCGCGGCCTTCGGTCAGCCGCCCCGTTCTCTCGTCGGCCGCCCGCAGCACCACCTCGTAGTAGCCCGACCGCGCGCCCGCCGGGATGGGAAACCGGAAGGAGACCGGCCACTCGCAGCCCTGTGACGACGCGCCGCCGGGCACGGGCAGCCACTGACCCGGTATGCCGTTGCGGGTCCACACGATCTCGCGGGAGCCGCCCACCCTCGCGATCTCGGCCGAGAACGTGCGAGCCCGCGAGCTGCACGCGATCTCCGCGGTCTCGCCGGGCGCGTAGCTCCACCGGCTGGCGTATCCCTCGATCCACGGCCTGGCATCGTCGGGCAGGTCGGGCACGGGCGCTCCCATCGGCTCGGCTATTCGGCGGAGATGCCGATCGGCGTGCTCGCCGCCAGGCCGAGACCGCGCATGGCCTTGCGGTAGGCGACGGCGACCTCGTCGAACTTCAGGTGCAGCTCCGCGGCGAGGTCGAACGGCACCCGCTCAGGGCGCTGGGACTCCACGACCACCTGGTCCTGGCCGAAGATGGTGTCCTCGAACTCCTGGATGACCCGGTCCGGCTGGCCGGTGTTGTAGTTGCGGCCGATGACCACGAATCCCGCGCAGCGGTCGGCGGCCACCGGCTGGGAGGCGAAGAAGTACACCATCCCGCGCTCCCCGCCCCAGCCCAGCCGCAGCACGATCGTGTAGGGCAGATGCAGCTCGTACCGGCTGCGCCGCTCCGGCGGGCCGGCCTGCTCGTTGCTGAAGACCGGGAACTCGCCGGTGTTCGGCGCCTCCGGCCGGACGATCTCATAGCGCAGCACATGCCCGTCGGTGTGCACCTGGTGCCGGGGCACGACCGGCCGGTCCGGGTCGCCGAGCAGGCCGGGGTGGACCCACGGGAAGTGCCCGAAGTCGGTGAAGTTCTCCACCTGCCGGGCGGCGTCGCAGCGCCACCGGTAGGGCCCGGCCCGCACCACCACCCACCCGCCGTCTTCCAGCTCAGGCACGTCCGGCAGCGGCCAGCGGGGCTCGTCCAGCGCCACCCAGATCAGGCCGTAGCGCTCCTGCGCGCGGAACGCCCGCACCCGGGCCCTGGCCGGGACCGCCGTGGGATCCTCCTTCTGCGGGATGGCCACGCAGCGCCCGTCGGCCGCGTACCGCCAGCCGTGGTAGGCGCAGACCAGCTCGCCGCCCTGGATCCAGCCCAGCGACAGCGCCGTGCCGCGGTGCACGCACAGGTCGGACAGGACGCGCGGCGCGCCGTCCGCTCCGCGCCAGACCACGAGCGGCTCGCCGAGCAGCTCCGCGGGCACCGGGCGGTCGGTCACCTCGCTGCCGAACGCGACCGGGTGCCAGCACGCCCGCTGGGCGGCCAGGTCCGCGAACACTCCCGGTGACGTCATCACCACCCCCAGACAGGCAACGGCGGCCACGCGGTCCCGGACGCCGCTGCCGCCTGGCAGCATTGTGATCACCGCGCTGGTGAGCGTCCAGGGCGGGGGCCCGGGAACGGGCCGGCTAGGCCCGCGGAGCGGTCCGGCCCGGGCCGGGCGGGTGCAGCGCGTCGGCCAGCGCTTCGAGCGCTGGCAGCGCCGCCGTCAGGGACTGCTCCTGCGGCGGGGTGAGCTGGCGGGCGCAGGAGGAGATCACGTCCGCCCGCTGGGCGGTGATGCGCGCGTGGATCCGCCTGCCCGCGGCGGTGGCCGTCACCGAGGCGCTGCGCAGGTCATCGGGGTCCGGCGTCCTGCTGATCAGGCCCATCTCCTGCAGCTTGCCGACCACCCGCGACAGCATGGTGGGGTTGAGCCCTTCCAGGTCCGCCAGCTCGGCCAGGCCCAGCGGGCCGCGGGCCACGATCAGCCCGAGCACGGAGGCCTGGGACGGGGTCAGCCCCTCGCCGGTCGATGAGGCGTTGAGCTGCCGCGCCAGCCTGCCGATGACCCTGCGCAGCCGGATCGCCCCGTCCTCATCCACGGCGGTGCTCCTTCGTGAACGCCCCGGCCCGTGCGCGGCCCGCCCGCAGCCCTGGGCAGGCGGCTGCGAAAATACCCGGCCCGGCAGCTAGTTGCTTGCTGGCAAGCAATGTAGCGTCATGGGTGATGTCAGCAGGACAGCACGTTCGCGCGGTCCCTGCGCACGGCCAGGCCCCGGGCGAGGCCCAGGCCGGGCGGTTTGCTGTCTTCACGATCGTGTCCCTGGCCCTGATGATGGCCTCCGTCGATCAGACGATAGTGGCCACCGCCCTGCCCGCCCTGCAGCACGATCTGTCCGCGCCGGTGAACTGGAGCAGCTGGACGATCACCATTTATGCATTGGGCCAGGTCATCACCATGCCGCTGGCCGGCAAGATCGGTGATCAGTATGGCCGCAAGAAGATCTTCCTCGGCGCCGTGGTCCTCTTCACCGCGGCCTCCCTGCTCTGCGGCTTCGCCACCAGCATCTACCAGCTGGTCGCCCTGCGGGCGCTGCAGGCGATCGGCGGCGGGGCATTCATGCCGTCGGCCACCGGGATCGTCTCCGAGCAGTTCGGCCCGGACCGGGACCGGGCGCTGGGGCTGTTCTCCAGCGTCTTCCCGATCGGCGGGATCATCGGCCCGCTGCTGGGCGGGGTGCTGGTGACCTACTGGTCCTGGCGGGGCATCTTCCTGGTCAATGTCCCGGTCGGGCTGGCCCTGATCGGCCTGGGCGTGATCTTCATCCCGCGCAGCCCGCCGCGGGCGCGGGAGCCCCTCGACGTGCGCGGCGTCGCGCTGCTCGGGACGGCGCTGCTGGCGGCCATGTTCGGGATCGCCAGCCTGGGTGACGGCCGGAGTTCCCCGGCAGCCCTCTCGTTCCTGTTCCCCGAATCCGCCGGCCTGCTGGCACTCATCCTGTTCGCCCGCCATGTGCGCCGGTCCGAATCCTCCTTCATCTCCGCCCGGTACCTGGTCGGCCGCGGGTTCGCGGTCATGAACCTGCTCAACTTCCTCTTCGGCTGCGCGGCGCTCGGGTTCGGGGCGCTGGTGCCGGTCTACGCCCACGAGCGCTACCACATCGCGGTGCTTCCCGCCGGGACGCTGCTGACGGCGCGCGCCGTCGGGATGATCAGCGCGGCGGGCCTCGCGGTGCTCCTCCTGCGGCGGACCGGCTACCGCTGGCCGATGCTGGCCGGGTTCGGCCTCACCGCGGCCGGGCTGGTGATGATAGCCGCCTCCCCGGTGCACGCCCCCGCCTACACCTGGCTGGCGATCGCCACCGGGATCACCGGGATCGGCATGGGCACCTCGACCCCGGCCGCCAACAACGCGACCCTGCAGCTTGCCCCCGAGCAGTCGGCCGCGATCGCGGGCCTGCGCGGCATGTTCCGCCAGTGCGGGGCGATCACCTCGGTGTCGGTGACGGCCGCCGTGATGGCCCGCAGCGCCCACCCGGCCATCGCGCAGGCACATGCCTTCATCCTGTTTGCCGCCGTCCTGGCCGGGGTGATCCCGCTGCTGCTCTTCGTTCCGGACCACCGTGGCACCTGGTGACCGCCGGGCGCTACCCGGCGACGTCGACCGGCGTGTACGGGGACCTCCGCTCGATGAGCGCGTTCAGGCGGTCCCGGTCCGGGGCGAGCAGGGCCTTGACGCCGTCCGCGCTCACGTCCGCGACGATGACGTCGCCGACCTCGTCGTGCACGTCGCTGTAGAGGCCGTGCGTCTTCATCTTCTGCGCCTGGTACCGGTTGTCCTCGGTCGGGCTGACGTAGTGCACCGACCAGATCTTGTAACGGTGGATCAGGAACAGGTGGATCAGCGTCATCAGGCGCTTCTTGCGCAGCGCCAGGTCGAAGGTGTTCTGGTTGCGGACAGAGAGGATGTTCCGCCCGCGGCGGTCCACGATCACGTCGAAGACGATGTTGGCGACCTTGTCCCCGCTGGGGTTGGACAGGCTGAGCTCGAGCAGCTCCGAGCCTGCCGTGTGCGGCCGCAGCCCGGCCTGCAGCGGCTCCGGGAGCTGATGGTGCTTCGCCCAGGTCACCAGCCAGTCCTCAAGCAGCCTGGTCGGCACCTCGGTCTGGATCAGGTGCTGGTGCTGCGTCGAGCCCTTGCCCATCGCCCGGGTGGCCGCGGTGCCGCCCGAGGATGCCATCAGCGCCGCGTCCAGCCGCGGGCCGCCCACCAGCGTCTGCGGCGTCCGGTAGGGCGATTCGACCAGGCGGAGCTTCCGCTGCAGCCGGGCCAGGGACAGCATGCCGTCCTGCTTGAGCGCGGCGGCGAACTCCTCCGCGGCCAGGCCGTCGATCTGGTGCCCGCCGTAGGTGATGAAGTTGAAGACGAAGCCGAGCTTGCCGAGCTCCTCCGGGAACCGCCGCATGTCCTCCTCGCTCATCCCGGTGGTGTCCCAGTTGAACGACGGCGACAGGTTGTAGGCGAGCATGGCGCCGGGGAACACGGCGTGGACGGCCTCGGCGTACCGGCGGGCGTCCGCGAGGTCCGCGGTCTTGGTCTCCATCCACAGGATGTCCGCGAACGGGGCGACAGCCAGCGACCTGGCGACCGCGTAGCCGATCCCGCTCTGGATCTGGTAGTAGCCGTCGACGGTCTTGGAGATCTCACAGTCCCAGATGATGTCGATGCCCATCGACCTGGCCCTGGCCTGGGCGGCATGGAATGACGTCCCGTTCGCGTAGGCCAGCCACTCATCGGAGCTCATGTCGAACTGCTCGCCCTCGGCCACGCGGAAATCCATGACGTCCGCGACCGCCTGCGGGTAGCTCTTCAGGTTGGCCTCGGTCTGCCACGCCTCCAGGTACCGCGTCTCGATCTCCTCCAGCAGCGCCTCGGCGGACGGCGCGCCGGCCTGCTCGAAGGCCTTCACGCTCTCCTTGAGCGCGCTCAGCACGCCGGCCCGCTCGAGCCAGGCGGTGGCCTCGGCGTACTCGTCCTCGGAGATCTTGTACAGCAGGTGACCGCGAGCGTCCTCGACGCCCAGCTCATGCAGCTTGCGCACGAGGGCGAGGTAGCCGGTCTTGTAGGTGGGCAGCTCGACGTAGGTGGCGCCCAGGATGAACGGATGGTCGCGCTCGTCGCCGCGCCCCTCCAGGAACGTGGCCGCCTCGGCGTCGGTCCGGGCCACCACGATGCCGGGCACCTTCATGACGTCGAGCTGGAACCGCGCGGCGTTCAGCCGCTTGATGTGCTCGTCCACGCCGACGAGCACCTTCCCGCCCTGGTGCCCGCACTTCTTGGCGCCGGGCTTCTGGTCCTCGATGTGGTAGCCCGGGACGCCGACCTCGGCGAAACGGCGGATCAGATTCCGGACGTGCGCGTCCCCGCCGTGCCCGGTGTCGGCGTCGGCGATGATGAACGGCCGGTAATCGACCCCGGGGGAGGCGGCACGCTGCGTCCCGCTCAGCCGGGATCGGGCGAAGTGCTGGTTCCGGTCCGCGGTGAGCAGGGCGCGCACGATCGGCGCGGCCTCGTCGGGCACCTGGGAGAGCGGGTAGCTGGCCAGGTCGGGCCCTGGGTCCTCGGTCACGGACCCCTTGGCGGACGTGGCCCAGCCGCCCAGGTAGATGCCTTCGATGCCCATCCGCTTCATCACCACCGCCTGGCCGGGCGAATAGGGCCCGAAGGTGGTGATCTGCCGGCGTTCCGCGAACAGCTGGCGGAGCCGGTCGTAGAACTGCTCCGCCGCCACTCTCGCCACGGTGTAGTCGGCCGGGATCGTCCCCCGCTGCTCCACCACCTCGCGGGCGGAGTACAGGCGCGTGACGCCCGCGAACCGGGAGCTGGCAAACCACCGGGCGGTCTCGCTGACTTCCGGCTCGAGCGAGTCCAGCACCGGGTTCCCGGCGACGTGCGGATCGGGTGACTTCATGACTGGCTCCTGCCGCCGTGGACTGCGGGGCTTCCGTACCCCGTGAGCCCTCGTTCTCACGGACGCGGTGCCGCCCGGAACGGCGGCCCGGACCTGCTCCCATCAGATAGGGCGGCAGTCGCCCCTGGTAGGGGCGAAGGTCCCAGGGCGAAGCCGGCCCGGGTGACCGGCCAGCCGCTGCCCGGATCCGGGCGGTGAGATCCTTGATCCATGGCCAGCGACCGCGTCACCGTGACCATCGAGGCGGGCATCGCCGACGTCCGCCTCAACCGCCCCGGCAAGCTCAACGCCCTCGACGGGCGGCTGATCGCCGCCGTCGCCGGGGCGGGCGAGGCGCTCAAGCGCGACCGGTCGGTGCGGGCCGTCGTCCTGTCCGGCGAGGGCCGGGCCTTCTGCGCCGGCCTGGACTTCGCCGCCTTCCAGACGATGGCGGGTAACGAACAAGCTGATGGCGCGGGTGGCGGCGGGAACGGGGCGGGCGCGGCGCCGGACGTCATGAGCACCGGCGGCCGGATCACCCACCTGGGCCAGCAGGCGGCCTGGGTGTGGCGGGAACTCGAGGTGCCGGTCATCGCCGCCATAGCCGGGGCCTGCCTCGGCGGCGGCCTCCAGATCGCCCTCGGCGCCGACATCCGCATCGTCGCCCCCGACGCCAGGCTCTCGGTGCTGGAGATGCGCTGGGGCCTGATCCCCGACATGACCGGCACCTGGGTGCTGCCCCGGCTGGTGGGCGAGGACGTCGCCAGGGAGCTCACCTTCACCGGCCGCATGATCTCCGGCGAGGAGGCCGTGCGCCTCCGCCTCGCCACCCGGGCCGCCGAGGACCCGCTCGCCGAGGCGATGGCGCTGGCCGCCGAGATCGCCGGCAAGTCCCCCGCCGCCATCCGCCAGGCCAAGCGCCTGCTGAACGCCTCGGCCGAGCCGGGCCGCACGCCGGCCAGCCAGTTCCTCGACGAGCGGCAGACGATGGCCTCGCTGATCGGCAGCCCCGGCAACGTGGAGGCCGTCACCGCCTATTTCGAGAAGCGCGATCCTGTCTTTCCTGACGCGTAAGCCGCAGTTGCCCGGCAGCCCGGCCAGCGACTAGAACGTGTTCCACTTTCCCGCCCGGATCTGTAACGTGTTCTACACCGACGGCGGGAATCGCCGGCCACCGCCCAGCTGTCATGCGAGCGCACCGGGATGGTCCAGATGGCTGCAACTGCCGAGCAGGTCACCGGCACCTTCGACGTCGTCAACCCGGCGACCCGCGAGGTGGTGGGCAGCTACCCGGTGCACACCGCCGGCGACGTCGCGAAGGCCGTGGCGGAGGCCCGCGAGGCCCAGCGCTGGTGGGAGTCGCTGGGCTTCGAGGGGCGCAAGCCCTACCTGCGCCGCTGGCTGCGCTGGCTCGCCCTGCACTGCGACGAGGTGTACGAGATCGGCCACCGGGAGACCGCGCGGCCCAGGGCCGACGTCCAGTTCGAGCTGTTCGCCGGGCTGGAGGACGTCCGCTGGGCCGGGGCGCACGCCGGGCGGGTGCTCCGCGGGCGGCGGATCGCCCCCGGCCTGGCCATGATGAACTTCGACGCCCGGCTGTCCTACCACCCGCTCGGCGTGATCGGGGAGATCACCCCGTGGAACGCGCCGGTGTACGTGACGCTGTCCGGCATGGGCGCCGCACTCGCCGCCGGCAACGCGGTGGTGGTCAAGCCGAGCGAGCTCAGCCCGGGCTCTGCCATCATCACCATCGAGGCGTTCCGGCAGGCGAACCCGGACGCGCCGGCCGGGCTGCTCGGTTGGGTCACCGGCTTCGGGGAGACCGGGGCGGCGCTGTGCGCATCCGGCGTGGACAAGGTGGCCTTCACCGGCTCGCCGGCCACCGGCCGCCGGGTGATGGCCGCCTGCGCGCAGCAGCTGACCCCCGTCGTGCTGGAACTCGGCGGCAAGGACGCCACCATCGTCGCCAATGACGCCGACCTGGACGCCGCCGCGCGCGGGGTGGTCTGGGGCGCCCTCTTCAACGGCGGGCAGGCGTGCGTGGGGGTCGAGCGCGTGTACGTGGTGGAGCAGGTGCGCGAGGCGTTCCTGGCCAAGGTGCGCGAGCAGGCCAGCGGCATCGCCGTCGGGGTGGAGGAACTGAGCGCCTACGGCCCGATGACGGTCGCCGCCCAGGTCGACATCGTCCGCCGGCACGTCGGCGAGGCGCTCGCGGCCGGCGCGCAGGCGCTGGTCGGCGGGCTGGAGTCGATCAGGCCGCCGTACATCGACCCGATCGTCCTGGTCGACGTGCCAGAGGACTGCCCGGCGGTCCAGGAGGAGACCTTCGGGCCGGTCATGGTCATCAACACCGTCGCCGATGTCGACGAGGCGGTGCGGCGCGCCAACGGGACCGCGTTCGGGCTCGGCTCATCGGTGTACTCGGCCCGGCGCGGGCCCGCGATCGCGTCCCGGCTGCGGGCGGGCGGCACGACCATCAACGCCGTGCTGAGCTTCGTCGGGCTGTCGTCCATCCCGTTCGGCGGCGTCGGCGAGAGCGGCTTCGGGCGGTTCCACGGCGCCGACGGGCTGCGGGAGTTCAGCTACGCCAAGTCGACCGCGCGCAAGAGGTTCAACCTCGGCCAGGACATGCAGGCGTTCCCCCGCACCCCCGACCAGTTCGGCGCCGTCCGCAAGACGCTCCGGCTGCGGTACGGCCGGACGCTGCACTAGCCGCGGGACGCAGGAGCGTGCCGCACCAACTCGCGAAATCTGTGCATGTGACACGTTTTTGCATTCTGGGTGGAGATCGCGGGCACTGGCGTCACACTCGTGCCATGACGAGCATCGGCTGGCCTGGGCCGCACCGGGCATCTGCGGCGGTGGGCGCCCTGCTGTGCGTCACCCTGGCGGCGTGCTCCGGCGGGGCTGCCGCGAGCCCGTCGCCGCGTCCTGCCCATTCCCGGGCCGCCTCAGCGGCGGAGCCGGTCAGCGGGCCGGCCGCCGTCGCCGCGGTCACGGCGAACTGGAAGACCTTCTTCAGCGGCGCGGCCCCCATTCCGCGCCGCCTCGCGCTGCTGCAGGACGGGCACCAGTTCGCCGCCTTCGTCCGGTCGCAGGAGAAGACGGCAGAGGGAGCGCTGATCCTGCAGACGGCGGCGGCGGTGAACTCGGTGACGCTGCAGCCAGGGGACATGGCCAGCGTGACGTTCACCTTCCTGCTCAGCGGCAAGCCGCTGGAAAAGAACCTGCAGGGCACCGCCATTTACAGCGGGGGCAGGTGGAAGGTCGCGGTCACGACGTTCTGCGGCCTGCTCCGGCTGGCTTTCGGCAAGAGCAAGCACTCGGTCCCCGCCGCCTGCGGGAGCTGACCCGGTGGCCCGCGCCCTCGCCGCGCCCGCCGCGGTCCACGGCGGCGCCCGGCGCCGCCCCATCGCCCTGGCCGCGCTGTGCACGCTGCTGTTCCTGACGTTCCTGGACAACACCGTGGTGAGCGTCGCGCTCGCCAGCATCCAGGCCGACCTGCACGCGGGGGTGTCAGCGCTGCAGTGGGTGGTGGGCGCCTACGCGCTGACCTTCGCGGGGCTGATGCTGGGATTCGGCATGGTCGGCGACGAGTTCGGCCGCAAGAAGGTCATGCTGGCCGGCGCGGGTGTGTACTGCGCGGGCGCGCTGATGTCGGCGGTGGCGCCGGCCGTGGGCATCCTGATCGCCGGGCGGGCCGTGATGGGGCTGGGTGCCGCCGCGAGCGAGCCGGGGACCCTGTCGATGATCCGGCAGCTCTACGCCGACGAGCGCAGCCGTAACCGGGCTCTCGGCGTGTGGGCCGCGGTCTCCGGTTTCTCGCTCGCCCTCGGGCCGGTCCTCGGCGGCGCGCTGGTAGGCCTGTGGAGCTGGCGGGGCATCTTCTGGTTCGACGTCGCGTTCGGGCTCGCGGTCATGGCGGTCGCGGCCGTGGTGCTGCCGGAGAGCTCCGACCGGCGGGCCGGGCGGGTGGACACCGTGGGCACGCTGCTCGGCGCGGCCGCGCTGGCGGCACTGGTCTTCGCCGTCATCAACGGCGAGACCGCGGGCTTCACGGCGCCGGGGGTGCTGGCCCTGTTCGGCGTCAGCGCGCTGGCGGCCGCCGCGTTCGTGCTCTGGGAGCGCCGGACCGCCCATCCGCTGCTCGACATCCGGTTCCTGCGCCTGCCCCGGTTCGCGACGCCCAACCTGATCGCGGCCTGCTGCTACTTCGCGACCTTCGCGATCTTCTTCTTCACCGCCCTCTACCTGGCCGAGGTGACCGGGTATTCCGGCTACCGCATCGCCGCCGTGTTCCTGCCGATGACCGCCGTGATGATCGTCGCGTCGCTGCTGGCCGGCCGCTGGACGACCGCCGTCGGGGTCCGCTGGTCGCTGGTCACCGGGTGCCTGCTCTTCGCCGCCGGGCTCGCCGCGGCCAGCGCGGTGCTCGGCCCGCACCCCGGCTACCTGCCGCTCGCCTCGGCGCTGGCGCTGGCAGGCGCCGGCCTGGGGACCTGCGTCGTGCCCATCACCTCGTCCGTGCTGCAGGCAGTGCCGGGTGAGCGGTCCGGGATGGCGGCGTCGGCCACCAACACCAGCCGGGAGATCGGCGCGGTGACCGGGGTGGCGGTGCTCGGCGCCCTGGTCGACGCGCAGCTGAAGTCCGGGCTGATCAGCCGGATGACCCACCTGCACATCCCCGGCGTGCTGCAGACGTTCGTCATCCAGGCGGTGGAGCACGGCGGCGGCGGAGCCGCGCTCGGCGGGGCTGGCGCGGCCAGCCAGGGCGGGCTGGTCGGGCAGCTCTACCAGGCCGGGTTCGCGGCCTTCGAGTCCGCCCTGCACGAGGCCCTGTACCTGTCCGCCGCGCTGCTGGCCGGCGCCGCGCTGCTGGCCGCGGTCACGCTCCGCCGCCACCCGGCGGCCGGGCCGGAGTGACCCGGGGGGCGGCGCCAGCTGTCAGCCAGGTGGCTAGCGCAGCCGGGCAGCCACAGAATTACCGCCTGCGGCTCCCCGGCCGGCACCGCCGGGCGCAGCCCGCCGGGTACCGTGGCCGCCGGGGATGATCACCCCCGGCAAGGGCGCGGGGGAAGCAGTCCAGCGAGGTGCTGATGGGAAGCAGGCTCACCGAGATCGTCGTGGACTGCCGCGACCCGCTGGCCCAGGCCGCCTTCTGGGCGGCTGCCCTCGGCTAACACGTGGTGCGCACGGGGAAAGGCGAGGCCGAGATCGCCGCCTGGCCGCAGGAACCGGCTGACCTGGCCGAGCAGGTGCGGCACGCGCCCATCGCCCCGGCGCTGGTGTTCGTGGCCGTGCCCGAGGGCAAGACGGTCAAGAATCGCCTGCACCTGGACATCAGGCCGGTCGGCTGCTCCTATGAGGCAGAGGTGGAGCGGCTGACCGGCCTGGGCGCCCGGCGGGCCCGCGTGGGCCAGGAGGCGCGGCCCTGGGTCGTGCTCGCCGACCCGGAGGGCAACGAGTTCTGCGTCCTCGGCCCGCTCGCGGCTTCCGCCGGGGGGACGCCGGACGCCTGAGCACCAGCGTGCCCAGGACGGTGCTCAGCCGCGGCGGACGGCGAAGTTGTAGCAGCCGTAGCCGACGTTGCGCAGGTGCACGACCATGACGTCCGGCCGGGCGAGCATGTCGCGGATCACCGTCACGGCGTGCCCGCCGTCGCTGGCCAGGACGCCGTCAGTGATCTGCCCGTCCCGGCCGTAGCCGCGCACGACCTGCTGGCGGTGGCTCAGGGCGGCCGGGTACCGGTCCGGGGTGGGATAGCCGCCGCAGGGCTCGGCGTGGATGAAGACCGGGCCGCGTTCGGCGTAGGCGCCGCTGGGGCCGGGCGGGCTGTAGGCGATGAGGAGCACCTGCTCGCCGGGGGCCGATTCGCGCAGGCAGCACCGCAGCGGATTGCCGCCCTCGGTGTCGGCCGCCGCGGTCAGCCGGTTGCCGGCCTCGTCCACCCCGGCCGCCCTGATCTGCTGCAGCCGGGCCGGCGGGATCGGCTCGAAGACAAGCCGGTCACCGGCGGGGGCTGCGGTCGTGATCTGCTCAGAAGGTTGCGTGCTCATACCTGGCAGACGCCGGCGGCGGCCGGAACGTGAGATGCGGCACCGGCACGGCTGAGCCGCCGGGCGGGGAACGGTACTCGCCCCGTCGCGGGCGGGCGGTCAGCCGAGCAGCGCGGCGCGGATGAGGTCCTGCAGTTCCGCGTCGGGGATGCTCGCGGCGTCCGCGGGGCTCAGCCTGATGGTCCCCTTCCCCGCGGCCAGACCCGGATGACGCGCGGAGAAACCACCGTCCCGGCCAGGCGACGCGTAGATCGACAGCCCGTGCTTCCAGGCGCCGACGTTCAGGCGGCGGCGCCCGATCCGGTAGGTCGGCATCCCGTACGACAGCGCCACGGTGGCGTCCGGGCAGGCCGCCATGACCAGCTGATGTACCCGGTCGAACAGCGGCCGGTGCCCGCTGTCCATCTCGTCGCGGTAGCGGCGCACATCCTCATCCATGACGCCAGCCCCGCCACCGGTGCCTGGCCGCTCCTGCCCGCTCATGGGCACCCCCCTCGTCCGGCGGTTCCACTGATGAGACGAGCCGCGCCGCCCGGACTCATCGCCCGGGCCGGCCGGTGATCACGAGGCGGTCAGGTGGCGGCTGGCCGGCGCCCCGGCCAGCTGGTGCGAGTGCTCCCACAGCCGGGACGCGAGCCCGGGGTCGGCGGCCTGCTTGTTCCTGGGCTCCTCCGGCCTGAAGCGATGGAAGTAGACCCCGTTGACCGACTGCGGGTCCGGTGCCGTGGCCAGGCGGAGCAGGGGCGCGGCGCCCTGCTCGGGGGTGGACAGGACCACCCGGGTCAGCCCGGTGCGCATCGCCACGCCGGCCAGCGGGGCCAGCCTGGTGTCCCGCGCGACCTCGCTGATGACCATGCCGGGGTGGAAGGCCGACGCGGTCACGCTGGTCCCCTGCGCACGCCGGGCCAGTTCCCGGGTGAACAGGACGATGGCGACCTTGGACGTCCCGTAGGCGGTCATGGCGCGGTACCGGCCGCCGGTGCGGGCCAGGTCGTCCAGGTCGATGCGCGCGCTGCGGTAGATGACGCTGGCGGTGCTGATCACCCGCGCGTCCGGCGCCGCGGCGAGCCGGTCCATCAGCAGCATGGTGAGCAGGAACGGGGCGAGGTAGTTGACCTGGAAGGTCGTCTCGTGGCCGTCCGCGGTGAGGACGTGCCGGGAGAAGATGCCGCCCGCGTTGTTGGCCAGCACGTCGATCCTCGGGTAGCGGGCCGCGAGCGTGCCCGCGAGCCGCCGCACGTCGCCGAGCCGGCTGAAATCCGCCACATGCGGCTCGGCGCCGATGGCCGCCGCGACCGCAGCCGTCTTCCGCGGCGACCTGCCCACCACCGCGACGGTCGCGCCCAGGGCGCGGAAACGGCGGGCCGCCGCAGCGCCGATCCCCGCACTGGCCCCGGTGACCACCACAGTCATCCCCCGCAGATTCCGCGCGTCGTCCATCCGCATACGGTAATGCCGATTCCGTTATCCGGTAATGGTGATTCCGGCCGAACCGGCCGTAGCCTCGGCGCGTGGTGAGGGAATTCCGCGGCCAGCCGGAAAAGACGTGGCTGGACAGGCTCGGCATCACCCTGATACCGGCCATCGACCGGCGGCTGATCCCCCTGACCCGCGGCCGGCTGCAGCTTCATCGCTAGCGCACCTGCCGGCTAGCAGCCGCTCTGCGCGGCCAGTCAAGGGCGCGGCCGCGCATCTCCAGCCGTTCCGGGACGCCCTAGGGGGCGGTGGCCCTGACGCTTACCTTCGCCCTGCGGCCGCCGCCGTGCTGGTTCACTGTGGCGTCGGTGAAGCCGTGCGCGCGGCAGCGGTCCGCGAACGCGCTGGCCTGCTCGGGGGTCCAGCCGTGGCTGGCCAGGCCCCTGGCGCCCGGCCGGCTCAGCCGTTCGATGGCCACCAGCCGGCCGCCGGGCCTCAGCACCCGCCGGGCCTCTTGCAGGGCGGCGTCCAGGTCGGCCCAGTGGTGCACGGAAGCGATGGACCAGGCGACCGACACCGACGAGCCGGGCAGCGGCAGGGCCTCCGCGCTGCCCTCGGCGTAGCGCACCCCGTTGGCCGAGCGCCGGGACAGGAGGCGGGCGAACCGCAGCATCACAGGTGCGGGGTCGATCCCGACCACCGACGCACCGAGCCTGGCTGCCCGGCGGGCGGCGGTGCCCGGCCCGCATCCGATGTCAGCCACCACGTCGCCGGCAGCAAGCTGGCTGACGCGCTCGGCCAGGCGGGCGTTGGCTTTCCCGCCCAGCACCATGCTGGCAGCGGCGAGGTATGCGGCCGGCCCAGCGAAACCCGGGTAGTGGGCGTGGTGATTGGGGACAGCGGACTGGCTGGTCGTCATGCCCAGACCTTGACAGTTGAACCCGGCTTCAAGTCAAGTGGCCCCGTGCCCGGACTGATGACGATCGGCGAGATGGCCCGGCGTGCCCACGTCGCCACCTCCACCATCCGCTACTACGAGCGGCGCGGCCTGCTGAGCGCCGATGCGCGGCAGTCAGGCCAGCGCCGGTACCGGGCCGGAACGCTCCGCCGCCTCGTTTTCATCGGCATGATGCAGGACATAGGCCTGACCCTCGACGAGGTCCACGGGATCCTGAATGCTGCCACGGCGGCCGAGTGGAAGCCGATCGCCAGCCAGCGCCTGGTGGCCCTCGACGACCAGATCGCTGCGCTACAGCACGCCCGCGGGCTGCTCGCCGCCACGCTGTGGTGCAAGTACGACCACCCGGCGACCGACTGCCAGGTCATGGGTGCCGAGATCGACCGCCGGCTCGGCTAGGGAGTCTCCGGCAGTTGCCTGGGGAGAGCGTTCATTCCGGCACGGCATGCTTAGCGGGCTGACGCAGCAGCATCGCGGAGGCGGCGCCCCAAAGGCTGATCGCCGCCAGCCAGATGATCATCCGAAGCCATCCCGGCTCGCCCGTGGCCGGTAGCGAGATTGCCTGTCTGGCCAATGGCGAATACGCATACCACCCGACTTCCGTTGCCAGACTGGTGAGGTAGCCAGCCACGATCGCCAGCGCAAGCCCGAGGGCGATGATTACCACGATCCGCTGAGCCAGGTTCAGCCGGTCATTCCAGCGCATGCGCCAACCCTGGCAGCACGCAGCCGGCACCGCACCCAAACCGCGCATAAGGCTGACTGCCTTCCGGCGCCTCAGCACGGCCGCCGGGCAGGCAGACCCGGAATCAGCTCTCCTCGTACTTGAACGAGAGCTGCAGCTTGGTGCGGTAGGTGATCGCCCCGCCTTCCTCCAGGTGAATGTCCTGCTTGACGACTTCAGCCACCCGGAGATCGCGGATCGTCCCGGCGGCAGCCCTGATCGCCTCCGCTGCCGCGTCTTCCCACGATGTGCTGCTCGTCCCGATAACCTCGGTCACCCTGTACACGCTCACGACTGTCTCCTTCGAGAACTGCCAGCCCGGGCGGTGCCAGGACCGGCGGTCCGCATCCGGACCCGGGCTGGTCCCGGGCGGGGAGATTCGTCTTGTGCCCCAGGCCTGAGCCTGGCACTGCTCTCGGTCAGCGTCCAGGACCGCTGCGCTGCGCCCTGGAACTGTGGGAGACAGGATTGGAGTGGTTTGACCAGGCGCTACCTGGAAAGACGCGGTTATAGACCTGGCCACCGCTGAGGACGGGAAGAGCCATGGAAGCTGACCACGAAGCGCCGTATGTGGACGCGCTGAGCCTGACAGATACCGACCTGCACGTTTACGAGGCCATCGCCGGCCTGGAGCAGGCCGGCCAGCCGCCGACCAGCGAGGAGATCAACGCGGCATGCGGGCTCGATGACGAGACCGTCACCCGGACGCTGCACAAGCTGCTCGATCGGGGCGTCGTGACCGCCGCTGACCGTGGCGGCGAGCCGGCCCTCGCACTGGCCCGGCATGACTGGAGCGTGGAGTCCGGCACTTCTGCCCGCTGACCCGCCTCCCCCTGAGCCGCGTGCTGCGGCGCTGAGCTACGTCGGCCGGCCGGGCCGGCGTGACCGCGCCCGGGCATGCGCGGCCCGGCCCGGATCGGGCAATCCCGGGCCGGGCCGCGATTCGCGTGCCGGTCAGCTCGTCAGGCTGGCGAACATGCCAGGCTCGTAGGAACCGCCCTTCTGGTGCACGATCACGCCGAGCCGGTTGGCGGCGTTGATCATGGCGACCAGGGCGACCAGCGCGGCGATCTGGTCGTCGTCGTAGTGCTTGCGCACCTGAGCCCAGGTCTCGTCGGAGACGCCGTGGTGGGCGTCCGCGAGCCGGGTGCCCTCCTCGGCGAGCGCCAGCGCGGCCCGCTCGGCCTCGGTGAACACGGTGGCCTCCCGCCAGGCGGCGACCAGGCTGATCCGGACCGCGGTTTCACCGGCGGCGGCTGCCTCCTTGGTGTGGAGGTCGACGCACCAGCCGCAGCCGTTGATCTGGCTGGCGCGCAGCCCGGCCAGCTCCTGCGTGGACCTTGGCAGCGGCGACTGCGCGATCACCATGCTGGCGCTGGCGAACCGCTTGCTGAACTTCGCGCCGATCTCGTTGTCGAACATGCTGAACCGGGGTTCCATGCTTCGTCCTCACCGTGCTGTTGCGTTCTGGACTGGACGACCATGAGATGCCGGTGACCCGGTTCCTGTGACAACCCCGGCGTCACGTCACCCGGCAGCGAGCGCTGGTTGCCGTCCCGGCGTCACAAAACGGCGAGGACCGGTGTCTGGTGGGTAAGGAAGCCGAGAGTGAGGAGGAACCCGCCCATGGCCGGCGAGTCACGGACCACGCCCGGGGACCGCGGCGGGAGCATGAGCCGCGACGGCCGCCCGGACCCCGCCACCGAGGCGTTCCTCGCCCACCGCAACCTGCTGTTCACCGTCGCCTACGAGATGCTCGGCTCGGCCGCCGACGCCGAAGACGTCCTGCAGGAGACCTGGCTGCGGTGGGCGGGCGTCGACCTCGGCGCCGTGCACAACCAGCGGGCATACCTGGTCCGGATCACCACCCGCCAGGCGCTGAGCCGGCTGCGCACGCTCGGCCGCCGCAAGGAGTCCTACGTCGGCCCCTGGCTGCCGGAGCCGCTGCTCACCGCGCCCGACGTGGCCGAGGACGTCGAACTGGCCGACAGCGTCTCGATGGCGATGCTGCTGGTGCTGGAGACCCTCACGCCGACCGAGCGGGCGGTGTTCGTGCTGCGCGAGGTGTTCGACCTGGCCTACGACGAGATCGCCGGAGCCGTCGGCAAGAGCCAGGCCGCGGTCCGCCAGATCGCCCACCGGGCGCGGGACCACGTCGCCGCGCGCCGGCCGCGCGGGCTGGTTTCCGCGGCCGAGACCCGGGATGCGCTCGAGGCGTTCCAGCGGGCGACCGAAACAGGTGATCTGCAGGGCCTGCTGGACATGCTCGCGCCGGACGTCGTCTTCCTGGGCGACGGAGGCGGTGTCGTGCAGGCCGTGACGGTACCCGTCGTGGGGGCCGGCAAGGTGGCCCGGCTGCTGGCCGCCGCGCTGGGCAGGCTCGCCGGCGTGGCATCGCTGCAGCCGGCGCAGGTCAACGGCTACCCGGCGCTGATCATCCGCTTCAGCAGCGAGGTGGACACCGTCCTGGCGGTACGCATCGACGACGGCCTGATCACCGGGCTGTACGCGGTGCGCAATCCGGAGAAGCTGTCGCACATGGCGCAGGAGACCACGCTGCGCCGCTGAGACACCACCAGCAGGCGGCCGCCGGGAAGCCAGCCCAGTCCGGCAGGCGGCTGCGGGCCGGTCGCCTCGGTACGAGACCTATCCTCGGCACATGGGGATCGAGGTGCTGCCGGCCACCGGGCGATGGGATGACTTCGCGTCGTTCATGGTGCCGCGCAAGCCGGGCGGCCGCGGATGTGTGTGCATGTCCTACCGCAATGCCAGCCTTGACATGCCCGGCCGTATCGCGTACATGCACGCGCTGTGCGAGAGCGAACCAGGCCCCGGCGTCCTGGCCTACGTCGATGGCCAGGTCGCCGGCTGGTGTTCGGTCGCACCCAAGTCCACCCACCGCGCCCTGGTCAACTCACGCACAATCCCGCATGTCCACGACGAGGGCGCGTGGTCGGTGGTCTGCTTCGTGGTGCGGCCCAGGTTCCGGCGGCGCGGGCTTATGCATCATCTGCTGGACGGCGCGGTCGGGCACGCGCACGCGATGGGCGCGACCGTGCTGGAAGGCTACCCGGTCGACGCTGGCGGCGAGCGCATCGACCAGACCAGCGGCTATGTCGGCACCGTCCGGCTCTTCGAAGCACACGGATTCACGCGCGTCTGCCCGGGCACCGGCCGGCGCGGCGGCAAGCCCCGCTGGCTCGTCCGCCGCGAACTCCCGCACCCTGCCCCGGCCGGCCGGCCGGTCAGCAGGTGACGTCCACGGTGACCGTGGTCCCGGGCGAGTCGGACTCAGGTGTCGTTTTTCCCTGCGCATGCGCGGTCTTCTTGCCGTTGGACAGGGCGAACGAGGCGTTGTCCACGAAGTAGGTCTTGCCGCCGAGTGACAGCTGGATGGTGCCCCGGCCCGAGGCCTGGTTGTTGACCGACACGACATCCACGGGCCGCCCCTTGTACTTGCCCCTCTCCGTGATCACGCCATCTGTCACGGACCAGCGGTCGCCCAGCACATTGCACTTTCCGCCGGCGAAGTCCTTGGTGACCGGCCCGACCTGAACGTGGACTCTGGCTGTCCCGTCGCAGACCACCAGGATCACGCCTGGTTCGGTGCCGGTCAGGCCGCCGGTGCAGGCTGCCGCACCGGTGGTGGGGCTGGCATTGCCCCCGCCCGTGGCCGCGCTGCCCGTGGCGGCGCCGCCCGTGCCACCCGTGCCGGCTCCCGGGGGCTGGGCGGCGCCGCCGCAGCCGGCGGCCAGCAACCCGGCCCCGATGACCAGCAGAGCGTCCCCGATGACACTGGGCTTGCGCACCGTCGATCCTCCATTCCCCGGCCATCCCGCGTGGCCGGCTCGATTGCCAGGCCGGTATGGCGAGTGGCCCGTTCATCCTGCGCGGGAGCATTCAGAGTTCGTTCACAGCCGTGCCCGGCGATCCTGGCCGCGTGTGAACGGTCAGGCACCGGCGCGGACAACGGTCCGGGATTTGCCGCCCGGCCAGGCCGGCCTGGCCGGCTCAGGATCCGCCTAAAGTGCCCCGGCGGGCGGGCTAGGATCGCAAGGTGGGGCTGACCATACGGCTGCTGGGGCCGGTGGAGGCCTGGTGTGGGGACCAGAAGATCAATCTGGGGCCGCGGAAACATCGGCTGGTACTGGCGGTCCTCGCACTAGAGGTCAACCGGCCGGTCGGGGTGGCCCGGCTGGTGGACATGGTTTGGCCGTCGGATCCGCCGCGAACCGCCACGCATGCCATCCGGGTTTGCGTGTCTGCCCTGCGCTCAGTTTTCGGCGGCGTGCCCAATCTGGAAATCCAGCTGCAGGGCTCGGGATACGCGCTCCTGACCGACCCGGTGAACATCGACGTGCACCGCTTCCGGTCATTGCTGGCGCAGGCCCGGGTAACCGGCGACGACGCCTCGCGGGTGGCCGTCCTCGATCGCGCGCTGGACCTGTGGTCCGGCCCCGCGCTGGCCGGCGATGCCCCGCCGGAGACGCAGCAGCGGCTGTGCGCCGGCCTGGAGGAGGCACGGCTGAGCGCGCTCGAGGACCGGCTGGACGCCCAGCTCCGGCTGGGCCGGCAGCACGAGGTGATCGGGGAGCTCACCGGTCTGGCGACCGCGCACCCGCTGCGGGAACGGCTGACCGGTCAGCTGATGCTCGCGCTGTACCGGGACCGCCGCTCCCCCGACGCGCTGAGCGTGTTCCGGCACTACCGCGAGCACCTGGCGGACGAGCTGGGCCTGGACGCGAGCGCGGCGCTGCGGCAGCTGGAACTGGCGATCCTGCGCGACGACGAGGCTGCGCTCGCCCCTGCCGCGGCGGCCGGGCCGGTCCCGGCCCAGCTGCCGCCGGCGGTGCCCGGCTTCGCCGGCCGGGCGGACGCGCTGCGGGAACTCGACGCGGCGCTGGCAGCCCGGCGATCGGCCGGGACCATCGTGGTGATCACCGGAACCGCGGGCGTGGGGAAGACGGCTCTGGCCGTGCACTGGGCGCACCGGCACCGCGATGCGTTCCCCGACGGGCAGCTCTACGCCAACCTGGCCGGCTACGCGCTTGGTGCGCCGATGCCGCCCGGGCGGGCGCTGGCCGGATTCCTGCGTGCGCTCGGCGTGCCCGCCGAGCGGGTCCCGCTCGACGTGGACGAGGCCGCGGCGCTGTACCGCAGCCTGCTGGCCGACCGCCGGGTCCTGGTCGTGCTGGACAACGCGGGCAGCCCCGGGCAGGTGCGGCCGCTGCTGCCCGGCGGCCCCGGCTGCCAGACCCTGATCACCAGCCGCGACCGGCTGGACGGCCTGACCGTGAACGAGGGGGCGCGGCCACTCGGTCTCGATGTGCTGCCGAACGAGGAAGCGCAGGCCCTGCTGGCCGGTCTGCTGGGTGCCGCGCGGGTGGAGGCTGAGCCGGCAGCTGTGACGGAACTCGCCACGCTGTGTGCCCGCCTCCCGCTGGCTCTCCGGATCGCCGCAGCGCACCTGCTCCGGCACCCGTGCCAGCCGGTTGCCGGCCTGGCCGCCGAACTGCGCAAGGGTGACCGGCTGGCCTTGCTGTCGGTCGCCGGTGACGAGCAATCCGCCGTCCGGGCGGCATTCGACCTGTCGTATGCCACGCTGGAGCCCCCGGCACAGCGGATGTTCCAGCTGGTGGGCTTGCACCCTGGCGCCGATCTGAGTGAGCCGGCCGCTGCTTCGCTCGCCGGGGCAAGCGTCGGCGAGGCCCGCCGCCTGCTGGCCGACCTGGCCAGCGCGCACCTCGTAGACGAGCACGTCCCCGGCCGGTTCGCCGTCCACGACCTGCTGCACCTGTACGCCAGGAACCTGGCGGGAGAAGAGGTCAGCGCGGCGGATCAGCGCGCGGCCACGAGCCGCCTCTGCGGCTTCTATCTGCGCACGACGGACGCCGCGGCACGCGTGCTGTATCCCAACATGCAGCGGCTGCCGATGCCCGCAGGCGGGCCCGCGCATGAGCCGGCCCACGCTGACGAGGACATCGCGTTCGCAGCCGACCAGCTCGCCCTCGCCTGGCTGGAGACCGAGCGGCCTAACCTCATCGCCATCGTGACCTCAGCCGCCGCGGACGGCCCGCAGCAGGCGGCCTGGCTGCTCGCTGACGCGCTGCGGGGCTACTTCTGGATGCGCCGCCACACCGGTGACTGGCTTGCTGTCGCGGAAGCCGGGCTGGCTGCGGCGGAGGCCGGGCAGGACCCGCAGGCCATGGCGGCGGCGCAGCTGTCTCTGGCGCAGGCGAACCGGTGGCTGGCCCGCTACCCCGCCGCCATCGGCCATCTGACGCAGGCCCGCACGCTCGCCCGGCGGGCGGGCTCGCGCCAGGGTGAGGCCGCGGCGCTGGGCACGCTGGCAAACGTGTTCCGCGACCAGGGCCGGATGGCCGAATCAGCAGAGCACCACCGGCTGGCTGGCGACATCTTCCGCCAGACCGGGGCCCTCGGCGGCGAGGCGACCAGCCTCGGCAACCTCGGCAACGTGCTCATAGAGTCGGGGCGCCTGGATGAGGCCATCGACTGCCTCACCCGGGGCCTGGCGATCTACCGCCAGATCGGCGCGCGCGCCGCCGAGGGCAACATGCTGAACAGCCTCGGCTGCGCATACCTGATCCAGGGCCGCCTGGCCCAGGCCCGCCAGCACCTGGAGCAGGCGCTCGCGATTCACCGCGAGACGGGCAGCAGGGAAGGCGAGGCCGACGGCCTCAACAACATCGCGGAACTGCACCGTGACCTCGGCGAGTACGAACGAGCTCAGGAAATCGCCTCCGCCAGCATCACTCTGGCCAGGGAGTCGGGCGACCGGCGGATCGAGGTGGACGCGAACAACACGCTGGGCACCCTGTCCCGGCTGCTCGGTGACCACGCGGCATCGCTCAGGCACCATCAGGACGCGCTGCAGGCCGCCAGCGAGGCCGGCTACCGCCAGGGCGAGGCGGCCGCCCTCATCGGCCTGGCGCAGACCAGAGCTGGCTCCGGCCACCTCGCCGAGGCGCGGGTCGCGATCGAGCGGGGACTGCGGACCACCCGGCAAACCGGCCTGCGCATCCTCGAAGGCCTCGCCCTGACCGTGCTCGCGGCCATCGCGCTGGAGTCAGGCCTGACGGCCGAGGCCGAAGAGACGGCGCGTGCGGCGCTGGCTGTCCATCGGGAGACGGGTCACCGGGAGGGTGAGATCCGCACGCTGCACACCCTGGACCTGATACGCACCGCGCAGGGCGCGCGCACAACTGACGGCTGACCCCCCGCGGCGGGCCGGGCTGGGGGTGACGGCCTGACCCTGATATCAGGGTCGCCGGGCCCAGCTGCTGATCATCAGCGGTGCGAAGATGACGCTGTCGCTCTCGCGGCAGAGCGCGGTGAACAGCTCAAGATCGGCCACGTCGACCCAGCCGCCCGCGAGCAGCCCCGGGGCGAGCTGGTCCACGAGCAGTTCCCACGCCGGGATACCGTGCTCGGCATCGGAGTGCACCTGCATGGCAATCGCGTGCGCGCCGACCTCGGTGAGCCCGGCCACAGCGAGGCAGCGGGGCAGCCGCCGGGCGTACTCCGGGTCGTAGCCGCGGCTGCGCATGAACTCGCGGCACGCGGCGGTGACCCGGCTGTAGACGGCTGACGGCGGGTCGATGACCTCCGCCGTGGCCCAGTCGAGATCCTCAATCAGCAGCCAGCCGCCGGGCGCGAGGCCGTCTGCCAGGGAAGCGAGAACCGCGTCGCGCTGCGGGAGGTGCTCGAGCAGCAGCCTCGCGTGGATGAGGTCGAACTGGCCGGGCGGAACCGGTGTCGTGGTTATGTCCTGGCGGGCGACGGTGATGGTCGCGCCGGCGAGCGGGTCGAGGAACCGGGTATCGGTGTCGATGGCCAGGACCTGACCGCCGGGTCCGACGTGGCGCGCGAGAAGTTCGGCGACGCTGCCCGTGCCGGCCCCGATCTCGGCACAGCGGGCACCCGGGGGCAATCCCAGGCGCTCGACCAGCGCCATGGTGGTGGGGTCGTACAGCTGGGTCAGGCTGTTGAGCCGGTCACGCTCGGCGTACCAGCTCGGGTCCAGCAGGTATTGAGTCGTCATGGGAGCCTCCGCGGTGCTGCTGGTGATTCCGGTGGAAAGGACGGCGGCCGGGGCGGCCGTCACCGGGTATCGTCGCTGCCGGGACGCTCACCTCGCGCCGGGGTGCGCCCCTGGTATTAGCGTCCCGGCACCCCGGGAATTGACGGTCCCGGACGCGGGCGGCGTGCGGGCAGGTGATCCCGGACCGGGACGCCGGGGAAGGGGCGCCCGTTGGCGGGTGACGGCCTGTGGGAGCGCGAGAGCGAGGTCAGCGCGCTGGGGGATGCCGTCGACGCCGCGGCGAGCGGGGCCGGCCAGCTCGTGCTGGTCGAAGGCCCCGCGGGTATCGGCAAGTCCCGTCTGCTCGCGGTCGCCCGTTCACTCGCGACCGGGCGGGACGTGCCCGTGCTGGCGGCCCGTGGCATGGAGCTGGAGCGGGAGGTGCCGTTCGGGCTGGCGCGGCAGCTGTTCGTGCCGTCGCTGCTGCGTGCCTCCGCCACGGAGCGGGCCAGCCTGCTGGCCGGGCCGGCCAGACTGGCCGAACCCCTGCTTGACGGCATGCCCGCCGACGCGCAGGTGGGCGAGGGCCAGGCGGGAGCGCTGATCGAAGGCCTGCATTGGCTTGCGGCCAACCTCGCCCAGGGGCGCGGGGGCGGTTCGCTGCCCGCCTGCCTCGCCATCGTCGTTGATGACGCGCAGTGGGCCGACCGGCCGTCTCTGCGCCTTCTCGCCCAGCTGGCCGGGCATGCCGGTGAGGCCGGCTTTTGCGTCGTTGCCGCCGTGCGCACCGGCGAACCGGAGGAGCCGCGCGACCTGCTCGGCCGCCTGCGCGCCCAGCCGGGCTGCGTGCGGCTGCATCCGGCCGTGCTCACCGAGGCGGCGGTCAGCGGCCTGATCCGCGCTCACCACTTTCCCGGCGCTGCCGGCGAGTTCTGCCAGGCATGCGCGCATGCCAGCGGCGGCAATCCGTTCCTGCTCGAAGAGCTGCTGGCGGTGCTGCGCGCCGGCGCGGTCGCGCCTACCGCCGGCGCCGCCCGCCGGGTCAGCCAGCTGCTGCCCGAGTCGGTCATGGACGCCGTCGTGGTTAACCTGGCCCGGCTGCCCGACACGGCGGCGCGCCTGGCCAGCGCGGTCGCAGTCCTCGGGCAGGCACCGGTCACGCTCGCGGCCGAACTGGCCGGCCTCGACGTTGCCGAGGCCGAGCGGGTGGCCGATCTGCTGGCTGCCGCCCAGCTGCTCATCCCCGGGGAGCCACTGACCTTCGTGCACCCGCTGATCGGGTCGGCGGTACTCGCTGATCTGGGGCCTTTCAGGCGGGCACGCACGCACCGCCGGGCGGCTGCACTGCTCCACCGCGACGGCGCCGATGCCGCCAGCGTGGCCAGCCACCTGATCGAGACCCGGCGCGAAGGCGAGGCGTGGGCCGCGGCGGCGCTTCGCGCGGCTGGCCGCGACGCCCTCGTGCACGGTGAGCCCCGGGTCGCGGTGCGGCTGCTGCGGCGGGCGCTGGCGGAACCACCGCCGCCGGACGACCGTGACGCGGTCCTGATCGACCTGGCTCACGCAGAGGCGGCCGACAACTCGCCGGACGCTGTCAGCAGGCTCGTCCAGGTGCTCGAGCACGTTCGCGATCCGCGCATCCGCGCCAGCGCCTACAACCAGCTGGCCCGGCTGCTGTTCTTCAAAGGTGAGATCGCCGAGTCCGCCGCCGCTGCCGAGCGGGGCCTCGCCGAGATCGACCCGGCTGACGAGCTGGCCGCCCATCTGCTTTCCGCGCAGCTCACAGCGGCGACATTCGTCCCGGCACTGCGGGCAGGGCTCACCGACCGACTCCAGGCGTACCTGCCGGATGCGCGCAGTGGCCTGCCGCCCCGTGATCCGATGATCTGCGCGCATGTGAGCGCGCGGATGGCGATCGCCGGAGATCCGGCCGCGCTGGTACTGCCCGTGGTGGAAGGTGCTTTCGCCCGCCATCCGCTGGTGGACGACCGGGCACACGGGATCGTGCTCGGGTTCCCGGCCGTTGCCCTGGTGATCATCGACGAACTCGGGCGCGCAGCCGACGTGCTCGAGCACGCCCTGCGGACCGACCGCGCCCGCACCTCGCTGATCACCCAGACCGTCGCGTACCACTGGTCATCAGTCGTCGCACACCGGCGCGGCGATCTCGTCCAGGCGCACGCCTATGCCCAGCATGCGCTGGCCGCGTGCCGCACCGGCGACTGGAACCTGTACGGCCCCTGGATCGCGGCCAACCTCGCGCAGATCCACCTCGAATGGGGAGACACCGACGCTGCCCGCACCGTCCTCAACGCCGATAGCGATGACGCGGTCGACCCCATCGGAAGGAGCCTCCGGCTCGAGGCACGCGGCCGTCTCGCATCCGCGCTCGGCCAGCACGGGCAGGCACTCGCGTACTTCACCACGGCCGGCCGCACGCTCGACGCGCTGGGCCTCGTCAGCCCGGGCTTGCTGCCCTGGCGCTCCTGCGCGGCGCAGGCGGCGGTCCAGGCCGGGCACGGCGAGCAGGCGGCGGGGCTGATCGCTGACGAACTCGCTGCCGCCCGCTGCGCGGGCAACTCCCGGGCGGCCGGGATCGCGCTGCGCGCGGGTGGCCTGGTCGCCGGGGGCGACGAGGCGATCGCGTTGCTGTCGGATTCAGTACAGGCGCTGGAAGCCACATCCGGGCGGCTCGAGCTCGCCCGCTCCCTGGCCGAGCTCGGCTCCGCTCAGCGGCGCCGCGGGCAGCGCTCTGCTGCCAGGCCGGTACTGCGCCGCGCTCTCGACATCGCCGCCAGCTGCGGCGCGCAGGTCCTGGCCGCACGCGCCCGGACCGAGCTCCAGGCCACCGGCAGCCGCCCCCGGCGCGCTCTGCTCAGCGGGATCGAATCGCTCACCCCAGCCGAGCGGCGGGTAGCCGAACTCGCAGGCCACGGCCGCACGAATACCGAGATCGCGCACGCCCTGTTCGTCACCACGAAAACCGTGGAATGGCACCTGGCGAACGCGTTCCGCAAGCTGGGCATAACCAGCCGCCGCGATCTCGGCGTCGCCCTGCCTGGCGACGGGCGCGGATAAATTGTGGTCGCACCCGGCATATCCGCAGATCACGGCCCGGTAGAACGATCTGCTAAGTTCTGGGGCTCGTGGTTCGGCTCCGGGCTAACCAGGAAGCCAGGTGGCATGACCAGGGGCCCGTCCCGGACGAGCGCGAGCGTCAGCAACCCGGCCGACCTGACCACATCGCCGACGCCCTCAGCGTCAAAATCCGCCTCTACCCACCTGACCAGCCCGCTTTGCTGGCCGGGTGCAGCGCTTCCTGGCGGACTGCTTCACCCTGCCTGCGGCAGTTGAGGATGTTCAGCCCAGTGCAGCCGGGAATTATGCGCTCTCGCACGCGTTAACATGGGCGGTACCTGAGAACGGAGCCGGTCGTACGGTGGCGACTTCCCCCTGCCGTGGTCACCAGCCCACCCGGCGGCGGCTCAGGGTCGTGTGAAGGACCTGCCGGGGCCGCCTGCGTTGATCGTCGAAGATCCGCAAGCCGACCCGGCACTGACAGGACCAGGTCCCCTGGTCGGGACGTTCCTCGCCCCGGCTGCGGGACTCTGCGGCTTTGCCGTGGCCACTGTGCCCCGGCATTCCAGAGGAGAAGTCTGTGGCTCGACCAGGCCAGCGCCAGACGGGCGCTCGCCGTAGCGCCCCGCGAAAGCAGCGAGGCGTCCACCACCCCGGCGATGTCGTCCCGGTGCTCGCCCGAACCGTCCGTGAGGTCGAGGCGGCTGCCCGGCGCGGCCGCGTGACGCCTGCCGTGCGCACGAAGTTCCAGGCCGTCGCCCTGCTGCTGCGGGACGAGCGTGCGCGCGTCCGGGCGGCGGCCGGACGCGACAGTCATCGGGCTGAGCAGCTCAAGCGCCTGGACGGCGTCGCGGCCATCCTCGCGGCGACCGCCGTCCAGGACGCTGGGCTGCTGGCACTGCTCGCTGAGGACTCCGGAGTCTCCGACGCGGCCCGGTCGCTCAAGCGGGAGATGCTGCGGGACCTCGGCATCGAGCCGGGGCCCGAGGAGATCGCGCCTGCGGAGACCGCTACGGCTTCCGCCGGCTCGCAGCGGCAGGTCGTGCCGCAGTCGGTGGTCTCCCGGCAACTGGCGAACCCCTTTCTCGCCCCCGACTTCTCCGCCGCTGCGCAGCGCACTTCCCGTCCGCGCCGCCTGGCCGGCTGGGAGCTGCTCGGCCCGCTGCTGAGTTCCTTCGAGCGTGGCGGCAGCGGAGCCCCGGCGTGCACGGCGCTCCCGGCGCCGACGGCAGAGTTCACCCCGGCAGGCCTGGAACTGATGCCGCACCAGGGGGAGCTAGTCGCCGCGGCCGCTGCCGGTCACCGGACGTTCCTGCTCGCCGATGAGCCGGGGCTGGGCAAGACGGCCCAGGCGCTGCTCGCCGCGGAGGCGGCGAAGGCCTTCCCGTTGCTCGCCGTCGTGCCGAACGTCGTCAAGACCAACTGGGCCCATGAGGCGGCCCGCTGGGTTCCCCACCGCCAGGCCACCGTGGTGCAGGGCGACGGCGAGGCTGTCGACGGCTTCGCCGACATCGTCGTGCTCAACTACGAGATTCTCGACCGCCACCTGGGCTGGCTGGGTGACTTCGGCTTCCGCGGCATGGTCGTGGACGAGGCTCACTTCATTAAGAACAAGGCCTCGCAGCGCTCGCAGAACGTCCTCGCGCTGTCCGGCCGCATCCGCTCGCGTACGGACCGGCCCCTGCTGATGGCGCTGACCGGCACCCCGCTGATCAACGACATCGAGGACTTCCGGGCGATCTGGCAGTTCCTCGGCTGGATCGACGACAGCAAGCCCATCGGCGAGCTGATGGGCACGCTTGAGGACACCGGCCTGACGCCGGCCGACCCGGGCTTCTACACCGCGGCGCGCCAGTGCGTGATCGACCTGGGCGTGGTGCGCCGGCGCAAGCTCGACGTGGCCGCCGACATCCCCGCCCGCCGTATCGCCGACCTCCCCGTTGAGCTGGACGAACGGGCCGGCCGGTCGATCCGGGCGGCAGAACGGGACCTCGCTGACCGGATGGTGGCGCGCTACAGGACCGCCCTCGCCAACCGGTCCTCCGACGCCGGTGCCGGGGGTATCGACCATGACCTCGTCCGCTGGGCGGCCCGGGCGGAGCTGAAGGAGGCGGCGAGCGCGCCGTCCGGCGAGAACGTGTTCACCATGATGCGGCGCATCGGCCAGGCCAAGGCCGAACTGGCCGCGGACTACACGGCTCAGCTGGCCCGCAGCGCCGGCAAGGTCGTCTTCTTCGCCAAGCACGTCGACGTGATGGACGCTGCCGAAGAGGTCTTCGCCCGGCAGGGGGTGCGTTTCTCATCGATCCGTGGCGGCCAGACGCCCGCAGCACGGCAGGTGAACGTCGAAGCCTTCGTGAACGACCCGGACGTCGCGGTCGCGGTTTGCTCGCTGACCGCCGCTGGCGTCGGCCTGAATCTGCAGGTCGCCTCGAACATCGTGCTGGCTGAGATGTCCTGGACCGACGCGGAGCAGACTCAGGCCATCGACCGCAGCCACCGCATCGGCCAGGCCGAACCGGTGACCGCGTGGCGCATCATCGCCGCGCAGACCATCGACGCCCGGATCGCCGGGCTGATCGACGGGAAGGCGGGGCTTGCCGCCCGGGCGCTGGACGGGTCGGACCAGGAGGTCTCCTCCTCGGCCGACGTGCAGCTCGAGGCCCTGGTCGCGTTGCTGGCCGATGCGCTGCGGCAGCGCGACTACTGAGCTCGGGTCAGGGCTTCCGCGCGATGCCGCTGTGGCCGATGGTCATCCCCGGAGACAGGTGGGGAAGTTCACCACCGCGCGTCTGGAGCCATTCGAGGCCACTGACCAGCCCAGGGCCGACCGGTTCCAGGCCGTTGAAGAAGCGGCTGAACTCTTCGAACGTGCGTATGCTGAGCTGCGCCGAAGACGCGTTGTTATACCGCCGGGTTAGCTCCGCATTGACCTTGCTGTTGAGGTCGCTGGCGCCGTGCACCATGACCAGGAAACTGCCCGGCGGCAGGGCGGCCATGAGCCGGGCGACGATTCCGTAAGGGTCATCGGAGTCAGGGATGAAATGCAGAACCTGGATGAGCATCAGCGCGACCGGCTTGCCGAAGTCGAGCGTCCGCGCCGCTTCTGCCACGATGACATCGGGGTCGCGCAAATCGGCGTCCACGGAAGCGCACGCGCCTTCCGGCGTCGAGTGCAGCAGTGCCTCGGCGTGCCGGATCACCACCGGGTCATTGTCCACGTACACAATCCGGGACTCGGGGGCCGCCTGCTGCGCCACCTCGTGCGTGTTCTCGGCCGTGGGCAGCCCGGAACCTATATCGAGGAACTGCCTGACGCCGTAGACCGTCACCAGTTCTTCCACCGCGCAGCGAATGAACTGCCTGGTCAGCCGGGCCACAACCGGCAGCGCAGGCCCCACTTCCAGCATCTGCTCGGCCAGTGCCCGGTCCACGGCGAAATTGTCTTTGCCGCCTACGAAGTAGTCCCATACCCGTGCCGGGCTCGGCACTGTCGGGTCAAACCTGCCAAGCGTGCTCTCAGGATTGGCCGCTCCCTGCCTGTTCGTCCATTGTGTATTCAACGAACGTCCTTTCCAGGAATCGCGTAGGAAGCCGACCCGGAGCTGGCGCTAATGCACAGTTCGCGCGATGAATCAAGAGATTTCGCCCATACTACCGCCGGTCGTCCCCTTCCGGGACCCAGACCAGCAGGTAAGCAGCAGCGGCCCGGACCGGCCGATCGGGGTCACCCAGCATCCCCCGCAGCCGGGGAACCTCGGCGCGGACCGCGGCATGCCCGGCCACGGCGGCAGCCGGGCGTGCCGGCGCGGTTCAGGCGGGTGAATGGGCTGGGGTGAGCTGCATGGCCAGCCGGGCAGCGGCCGCGCCCGAGGCGACCGCTGGGTTCTGTCCGCCGGTGTTGGTCCAGGCGCCGGCGAGGAAGAGGTTGCGGATGGGTGTTTCCTGCGGCAGCCAGCCGGGCCCGGAGTTCTCAAGGGAATTTTCGTATCCCTCGATGGCGCCGCGGGGATTGCGGGTGTACCGGTAGTTCGTCAGCGGGGTAGAGGCTTCCCGGAACTCGATCGCCTCGGCCAGCCCGGGCACCGCGGCGGCCGCGCGCGCGATCAGGCTATCTGCCATTTCCTTCTTAATCTGCAGGTAGCGGGGGTTCTGATGGTAACCGGCCAGGTCACCGCCGGTCCCCCAGGTGTCCTGGTAATCCCAGCTGGCCACAGTGGCCAGGACGACCGCCGCGTGTCCTGGAGGCGCGCAGCCGGGGTCTACCTGGGTGTAGTCGGTGATACCGACGGCGGCTTTACCCCAGTCCCCGCGGCGGGCGGCTGCCTGGGATTCCTCAGTGGTGACGGAGCCGCGCCAGAACAGCTCATGGGCCAGCCCCTGCTCGGCGAACACGTCGCGGTTCAGCCCGAGGTAGACGTTGAAGATGGTGTAGGACGGCACGGGGCCGGCGACCCGGGCGGCGTAGCCGGCGGGCAGGTGGTCACGGCCGACCATCTCCAGCATGGTCGCGGGGGCGCTGGCGTTGGAGATGAAGACCTCTGCCTCCAGCCGCTGCCCGTCGCTGGTTGTCACGGCCGTCGCCCGTTCGTGGTTGAGCTGGATGCCGGTCGCCAGGAGCCCGTAGCGGATCTCGCCGCCGCGCTCGCGGAGTACCTGCGCGAGCGCGTTGCTGAGCGCTCCTGAGCCACCTTCGGGGTACCAGCCACCATGCTCGTGGTAGCCGGCGGTGCCAATCGCCCCGGCCAGCGCGGCGCACCGCGAGGGCGGCAGCCCGAAGTAGCCCCACAGGGCGGCCAGCACGGAACGCGCGCGGGTATCGGCCACGTGGCGGGACATCATCTGCTCCCACGTTTCGCCGCTGATACGGGCCAGCGCGGGGAAGTCTGCGGGGGCCGGCATGCGGCCAGCCGCCTGGTCTTCCTCCATCCGGCGGGAGTCGCGGTAGGCCGCAAACGCCTCATCCAGGTAGGCACGGATGCCTGCTGCTTCGGCCGGGAAGTGGCCGATCAGCTCCGATTCGTAGCGGTACCGGTCGGCATGCGCGGTCACCTGCCGGCCCGGCAGCCGCAATTGGTACAGCGGGTCCAGCCGGTGCAGGCGCAGCCGGTCCCAGATACCCAGCTCACGGTACAGATGATCCACGCCGCCGCCCGGCGCCAGGCCGTTCAGCGCGTGCAGGCTGACGTCAAAGCGGTAAGGCCCGCGCTGGAAGCACTGCGCATAACCGCCGGGCACGCTGTGCTGCTCCAGCACCACCACCTTGCGCCCCGCGCCGGCCAGTGTCACGGCCGCGGCCAGCCCGCCAAGGCCTCCCCCGACCACCACAGCATCGACCCGTTCAGCCATGGCTCCCCCTCGACTGATGTCCCCGTACCCACACCAGCAAGGCAGCGCAGCCGGCCGAATTGCCAGGGCCAAAAGTCCCGCGACGTGCCATCCGGACCCGCAGCCGGGTGACCGGCCCGAGCACGCCGCCACCCCAGGCCGCCAGCATGACGCTGCCTGGGCCTTTCGGCGCGTGCAGCGGGGCAGACGGCACCGGCTGCACAGCCGGCAACCGGCTAGCGTCAATCGTGGAGACGCATGCCGGGCAGGCGGCCGGGAGCCAGGCCAGCTTCCGGGACGCGGCATCGGAATTCGGGGGAGGCTGCGATGCAAAGCATCCGGGACGTGGTCGAGGAATTCGACAGAGCACTTGAGAAAAGAGACGTGAAGGCGGCGCTGGATTTCTTTGCCGACAACGCCGAGTGGACGCTGGCGCCCGGGACATTCTCCGGCAAAGACGGCATCAGGCGCTACCTGGAGTGGGACATGCGCACGTCCCCCAGGGCGACCTACCGGCTAACCGGGATCGGCGTGCTCACCGCCGGCAATGTCGCCGTTCGCGAGGCCGAGGTCGAGCAGGTCTGGGAGGGCATCAGCTACGCCTATCCAGCGCTGACGGTGATCGAATTCAACGGCGACCGCAAGATCCAGCGCATCAGGTCCTACTACGACAAGCTGGGCCTCGAGCAGCGGGTCGCGGCGAAGCTGCCGGGCATCAGAGGATGGATCTTCCGGAAGCTGATCGGCCTCCTGGTCGCGCAGGGCCGAAAGGGGCTGTCCTGATCCGGACCCGTGGACGCCGCCACAGTTGCATGCTCGCCCGATGGGCGGGCATATCGCACTCCCGCCCGCCGGGAAAACCCGTTGCGAGTGGCCGGCTTCAGATGTCTGGTTGATCGGCTGCCAATCACGGGAGGAAACATGACGCGCGTGCCGCTGCCCACCCCCACGCTGCACACCGCTCGCCTCCGGCTGCGTCCCTTCGGCGACGCGGATGCGGACGACCTCTTCGCGCTGCACAGCAACGCCCACGTGCTGCGCTACTGGGACGCGCCGCCGTGGAGCGAACGCGGGCGCTCCGAGCGGTTCATCACGGCTTGCCGGCAGATGGCAGAGGAGGGCACCGGGGCGCGGCTGGCCGTGGATCGTGTCTCCGACAGGGCGTTCATCGGCTGGTGCAGCCTGAACCGGTGGAATCCGGACTACCGCAGTGCATCGCTGGGCTACTGCTTCGACCATGCAGCGTGGGGCCACGGCTACGCGACGGAGGCCGCGCGCGTTTTGCTGCGGTGGGCATTCGGCACGCTGGACCTCAATCGCGTCCAGGCTGAGACCGATACCCGCAACGTGGCATCTGCCCGCGTGCTGGAGAAGCTCGGGTTCGTTCGTGAAGGGACGTTGCGGGAAGACTGCATCGTCAACGGCGAGGTCTCTGACTCGTGGGTCTACGGGCTGATCAGACGGGAGTGGCGGCCGTCGTCGGAGCCGGTTCCCGCCCGCTGAAGCCCGCACTGATGCCCGACTTGGGTTACGTCCGGATACTCCGGCAACCCACATGGCGCTGACCTGGTGGTTCTCGCCGCCGACGAAGGAAACCTGCACTAACCGGGCAGCTAAGCTGAGCCCGTGGCTCGCTATGTGATCGACGCACCGATCTTGCTCCACCTCGTGGACGCGGGGCTTCACGTCGATCCGGGCCACCAGCTGGTCGCGCCGAACTCGATCCGCTCCGAGGCGCTGGAGCTGTTGCTGCGCGACGTCCGTGCAGGTAAGCGCACCGAAGCAGCCGCCCTGGAAGCACACGAGCGGATGACCGAGATGAAGATGCGGCTGCTCGGTGATCGGGTGTCGCGTCGCACCGCGTGGCAGATCGCACGTCAGCACGGCTGGGGCACCCTCAGGAACGCCGAGTACCTCGCGCTCACCCGCCTGCAGGCTGACGCCCTGGTTACGGCGGACCCAACTCTCGCGGCCGCAGCCCAGGAGGCTGTGACGGTTGCCGCGATCGACGACCTGCTCACCCCTGGATAGCCATCGCCCCCGGGGTCTCCCTGCCTGACCGACTGCCAGCTTGAGGCGGTTCCTTCATCGCGGAGCGAGCGTGCGTGCAGCGTCAACCGCTGTGGGCGAACGCCGGCAGCCGGCCCGGACTGGGTCATGGGTGCGGCAGCGGGGCGCGGGGCCATAGGCCGGGTTCTGGAGTGGGGATCAGCCGGTGAGGTCCAGGCGCATGGCCACCGCCATTTGGCGATCCGCCGGTCCCGGACGAATCCGAGTTCGGCCGAACAGGGTTTCCGGGCCCGGTGTGGAGGTAGGCGCCGCGCTGGGGCGGGCGTCCGTCTGTCTGCTCGGGGTAGGCCTCAACGACGCCTCCGCCGGCGGCCCGGATCGCATCCAGGGTGCCGGACACGGCGGCGCGGGCGACACCGGCGCCGCGGTGCCGGCTGCGCGTGAAGATGCAGCCGATCCGCCAGTCCGGCAGGGTCTGCAGCGCCTTGTGATAGGCGGCACGGTTCTTGATGTTCGGCAGCTCGGATGGCGAGCCGTACTGGCACCAGCCGGCACAGTCGTCACCGGCGTACACCAGCGTCTGGTGCACGGTGCCGTCCGCGACGTGGCGGCGCTTGGCCTCGCGGTTGCCGCCGGGGGTATGCCCGGTGCCGGCACCCTCGGGGTGAAACCCCATGCACCAGCAGCCGCCCCAGACGCCGTTGTTCGCCTCGACGAGACGTGCGAAGTCCTCCCAAGTAGCCGGTGTCAGCGGCTTGGTTGTGTACGCAGGCCCGGAAGTGGTCACACAGCAACCATGCCGCCGGCACCGGATGCCCGCAATCCGGCACGGTCGCTCCGTCACTATCAGCGGCCTCGTGCGGAGCGCTTCTTCGTCTTGTCATCCAGTCAGCCGCGCGGCTGTCCGCGGTACATCGAGTCGAGAAGCGGCGCGTACTTCGTCTCCACGACCTTGCGCTTGATCTTCAGGCTGGGTGTCAGCTCATCCTCCTCGGCCGACAGTTCGTGGTCGAGGATCCGGAAGTCCTTCACCGTTTCCCAGCGGTTGAGCCGGTCGTTGAGATCTCCGATGCAGGACTGCACGTACCGGTAGACCGCTGGGTTTGCGGCCAGCGCGGCGTAGCCGGCAGGCCTCAGGCCCTGGGCTCGTCCCCACTGGGCCAGCGCCTCGGGGTCGAGGGTGATCAGCGCGGTCGCGTAGTTGCGCTGGTGTGCGTGCACCAGCATGTGGCTGGCCAGCGGGCAGATCGCCCTGAACATGACCTCGATGGCCTGCGGGGCGATGTATTTGCCGCCGGACGTCTTGATCAGGTCTTTCTTGCGGTCGGTGATCCGCACCCGGCCCGCCTGGTCGATCTCGCCGACGTCCCCGGTGGCGAACCAGCCGTCGGCGGAGAGCACTTCGGCGGTGGCCTCGGGCAGGTGGCGATACCCGCGCATCACCCCGGGACCCCGCACGAGGATCTCCCCATCGTCTGCGATCTTGATCTCGGTGCCGACCAGCGGCGGGCCCACGACCCCGAACGCCGGGTCCTCGGGGAGCACCAGGCAAGCCGCGGCGCTGGTCTCGGTCAGTGCATAACCCTCCAGCACCAGCAGCCCAGCCGCGTGAAACCAGGCGGCGACATCCTCCGACAAGGCCGCGCTGCCCGAAACCAGGAACCGGATCCGCCCGCCCAGCCGCTCGCGGACCTTCGACAGCACCAGCCGGTCGGCTAGCGCGTGCTGGGCCCGGACCGCCAAGCCCGGCCGCCTGCCCTGGAGCCGGGCGCGGGACACCTTGTTGCCCACCCCGAAGGCCCAGGTGAACACCTTGAGCTTGATGCCGCCCTGTTCCTGGGCAGTCTGCACAACCTTCGCGTGCACCTT
>JBLMWU010000277.1:0-19456 GCA_050257395.1 Gemmatimonadota bacterium
GTAGGCGAGCAGCCGGAACTCGGTCGGCGACAGTTCCACCGGCACGCCCGCCCGGTGCACGGTCCAGCGGGTCTCGTCCAGTTCCAGGTCGCCCGCCCGCAGCAGGCCGTCGCCGTCGCCCGGGCCGCCGCCGGCCGCCGGCCTGGCGGCGCGCCGCAGCACCGCCCGCACCCGCGCGACCAGCGCCTCCACCGAGAACGGCTTGGTCACGTAGTCGTCGCCGCCGATGGCCAGGCCGGTGACCGTGTCGGAGGAGGTGTCCCGGGCGGTCAGGAAGATGACCGGCACCTCGTTGCCGCCGGCCCGCAGGCGGCGGCACACCTCGAAGCCGTCCAGGTCGGGCATGACCACGTCCAGCACGATCAGGTCCGGCCGCACCGCCTCGGCCTGCCGGAGCGCGTCGGCGCCGCCCGCCGCGGTCACCACCGAGCAGCCGTGGAACGTGAGCGCCACCTGGACCAGCTCACGGATGTTCGGCTCGTCATCCACCACCAGCACGCGGGGGACGCGGTCGTTGTCGTTCATAGCTTGGGACATTCTGGCGCAAAGAAGGGGATGAGCGGCCCCGCCGGCCGCGCCGGGGGGGCCGTCACCAGGGCTAGCTGCCGGAGGGGGAGGGGGCCGCGGAGCCGGATGGCGGCCGGATCACGATCAGCCGGGCGTCCATGGCCCCGCTGACCACCGGGCCGCCGGCCCAGACCTGTTCGCCCGCGGCCAGCGCGCCGGTGGAGGTCTGCTGGCCGCTCTGGCGGACGACCGTGCTGGCGGTGAGGTCCCAGGTCCAGGTGGTGCCGTCCGGCGCCCGGACCACGATGTCCTGCCCGCTGCTGACGGACTGGATGTTCCCGCGCTCGAAGGCCAGCGTCCTGAACCCGTTCTTGGTGCGGAACGTGAACTCGCCGTGCACGCCGCGCAGCGCGAGCGCGCGCAGCGCCGGGCGCAGGCAGGCGCGGCGGATGGCGCGGGCCACCCCGGGCCGGCCCGCGGCCCGCGCGGCCGCCCTGGCCCGCAGGCAGCGCGCGGCCGCCGCGGCGGCGGCCGGGTGCGCCGGGCCGCCGGTGCCCGCGGCCGCGGCGGCGGGCACGGCGACCACGCCGGCGGAGTCCAGGTAGGCGGGGGCGGCCGGCGTGCCGGCCGCGTTCAGCGCGGCGTTCAGCACCGCCGCCTGGCCGGTGGCGGCGGGCGCCGGGGCCTGGTGTCCGGCCAGCGACACGCCGGCGATCGCGCCGCCACCGGCCAGCACCGCCACCAGGGCGAGCCCGGCGCTCCAGTGCAGGGCCCGGCGGCGGTCCCGCGGGTAGTGCTCTTCGAGGCCGGGCTGCTGCGGGTAGCCGGCGCCGGGCCACTGCTGCCCGTACCCCGGGTCGGCAGCGGCCCCGTAGCTGCCGTGGCCGGGCTCGCCATACCCGGGGCCCGGGTACCCGGGACCGCCGTACGCGGCGCCGTCATGGCCCGGCGCGGCGGCCTGGCCGGGCCAGAACTGCTCGGTGGGCTGGTTCGCCCGCTCGTCGCCGCCGGGGGGCGGGATTGTGTCGTCCATGGCCAGTGATGCTGCCGGGCCGTCCTGGGACGGCCAGGAGACCAGGCTGGGATTTTCCTGGGAGCCTCCCGCAGATTCGCTCATACTGGCCCTGATGGAATCCCAGCCAGCCCCGGTCCCGGTCCCCTCGGCGGCGGACTTCGACGCCTGGTACGCCGACATGGCCACGTCCCCGGTCAAGGACGAGATCATGCAGCGCCACCTGGGCCTGCCGTCCCGCCTGCTGTCGACCAGCATGCTCGGCTGGGAGGGGATCGATGAGGTCACCACGGCGCTCCGGCTGCGCCCGGGTGCCACCCTGGTCGACCTCGCCTGCGGCCGCGGCGGCTACGGCCTGGAGATCGCCGCCCGCACCGGCGCCCGGCTGGCCGGGGTTGACTTCTCCGCCGAAGCGGTACGGCAGGCCGCCGCGAACGCCCGCAGGCTGGGCCAGCCGGCCAGGTTCAGTGTCGGGGAGCTCACCGGCACCGGGCTGGACGCCGGCTCGGCGGACGCCGTGCTGTGCGTGGACGCCATCCAGTTCGCCCAGCAGCAGGACGCGGTCTACCGGGAGCTGCGGCGGGTCCTGGCACCGGGCGGCCGGGTGGCGCTCACCTGCTGGGAGCCTCTCGACCGGAGTGACGCACGGGTGCTGGGCCGGCTGCGGCGGGTCGATCTGCGGGCGGGACTGACGGCCGCAGGGTTCACCGAGGTCGAGGTGGCCGGCCGGCCCGCCTGGCGGGACCGGGAGCTGACCATGTGGCAGGAGGCGGTGGCGCTGGACCCCGGCGGCGACCCCGCGCTGACGTCGTTCCGCAACGAGGGCGTGCGTTCGCTGGAAACCTTCCACCTGATCCGGCGGGTGCTGGCCACCGCGACCGCACCCTGACCGCCTGCCCGGCGGATGCCCGGGGCGGAGGCGGCCCCGTTACATGCGCTCGGGCACCGGCACGCCCAGCAGGCCCAGCCCGGTGGTGAGCACCCGCAGGGCCAGCGCGGACAGCGCCAGCCTGCTGGCCCGGGTCGCCTCGTCCGGCGCCTGCAGCACCGGGCAGCTCTCGTAGAACGTGGTGAACGCGCTGGCCACGTCGAACAGGAAGCCGGCCAGCCGGTGCGGCTCCGCGGTGTCGGCGGACTGGCTGACGGCGGCCGCGAACCCCAGGAGGGTCAGGGCCAGCGCCCGCTCGGCGTCGTGCGTGATGAGCAGCTCGCCCCCGGCCTCGTCCGGGCTGAGCCCGGCCTTCCGGAAGATGGACCGGATCCGGGCCGTCGCGTACTGGAGGTAGGGGCCGGTGTTGCCGGTCAGCGCCAGCATCCGGTCGAAGTCGAAGGTGTAGCTGGAGTCCCGGGCCACCGACAGGTCGCCGTACTTGACGGCGCCGATGCCGACCGCCTCGGCGATCTGCTCCCGCTGCACCGGGTCCTCGTAGCGGTCGGCGATGACCTTGCCCGCCCGCTCCACCGCCTCGTCGATCAGCGAGATCAGCTTGACCTGCTCGCCTTCCCGGGTCTTGAGCCGCTTGCCGTCGGCGCCGGTCACCAGGCCGATGGCCGCGTGCTCGGCCCGGGTGTCACCGGCCAGCCAGCCGGCCTGCCGCGCCAGCTCGAACACCATGTGCAGGTGCTGGGCCTGCTCGGACCCGACCACGTAGATGATCCGGCTGGCGTGCAGGTCGACCAGCCGGTGCCGGATCGCGGCCACGTCGGTGGTGTCGTAGCCGTAGCCGCCGTCGCTCTTGCGGAGCATCAGCGGCAGCGGCTTGCCGTCCCGGCCGGTGAACCCGGGCGGGAACGCGCACAGCGCGCCTTCGCTCATCACCGCGATGCCCGTGGCTTCCAGTTCCTTGCACACGTCCGCGAGCATCGGGTTGTAGAAGCTCTCCGGCGCCATGGTGTCGCTGGTGAGGGTGACGCCCAGCCGCATGTAGATGGCCATCAGGTACTGCATGGACTCCGCGACCAGCATCTCCCACAGCCGCAGGGTCCCCTCGTCGCCGCCCTGCAGTTGCGCGACCCGCCGCCGGGCCCGGTCCGCGAAGCCGGCGTCGCCGGTGAACTTCTGCCGGGCCGCCTGGTAGAAGGCGGTGAACTCGCCGGTCGCCAGCTGCGCGTGGGTGGCGGCCTCGCCCAGGTCGAGAGCGTGCTCGATCAGCATGCCGAACGGGGTGCCCCAGTCGCCCAGGTGCGCGGCCCGGATCACGGTGCAGCCCAGGTACTCGAGGATCCGCACGACCGCGTCGCCGACCACGGTCGCCCGCAAGTGGCCGACGTGCAGCTCCTTGGCCACGTTCGGCCCGGAGTAGTCCACCACGACCTTCTGCCCCTGGCCGGCGGGCGGCGTCCCGAGCCGCGGGTCGGCCAGCAGCGCGCCGGTCTGGGCGGCGACCCACTCGCTGCGCAGCGAGAAGTTGATGAAGCCCGGGCCGCTCACTTCCGGCTGCTCGGCGACGCCGGCCACGTCGAGGTGCCCGGCGAGTTCCGCCGCGACGTCGCGTGGCGCCCGGCGGAGCTGCTTGGCCAGCGGCAGCGCCACGTTGGCCTGGAAGTCGGCGAACTGCGACGGGCGGATCAGCGGGTCGGCACCGGCGTGCTCGTCACCGAACGCGGCGCGCAGCGCGTCCGACACGCGCTGCGCCAGTACTTCCCGTGGATCCGCCATAGCTGCAGCCTATCGACTGCCCGGGTCCGGCCGCGTCGCGCGCGCCCGGCCGCGCTCGGCGCCGGGCAGCCGCCCGGTCACGGCGAGGAAGACGGTCAGCGCGGCGGCCGCGGCCGCCCCGATGCCCAGCGCGATCACGTCGCTGGCCGGGTTGTAGGCACGCAGGGCGAAGAAGACCCGCGACAGCGGCACGGTCAGGGCCAGCGCCATGCCCGCGGCCATCGCCGCGACCAGGCCCACCCGCCACCAGGCCCAGGGCCGCGCGACCAGCGCCAGCACCCACAGCGTCACCACGGTCAGGGTGATCAGCGCGGTGGTGCGGTCGGCCAGCAGGCTGGCGCCCTGGCCGAGCCGCGCGGCGAGATAGGCGGCGAAGGTGGCGGCGCCGCAGGTGATGCCGCTGGGGATCGCGAAGCGCAGCACCCGCCCGACGAACCCGGGCGCCGCGCGCTGCCGGCTGGGGGCGAGCGCCAGCACGAACGCCGGCACCCCGATGGTCAGGGTCGAGATCAGGGTCAGATGCCGGGGCAGGAACGGGAAGCGCAGGCCCTGCAGCCCCGCGATCGCGGCGAAGCCGAACAGGGCCGTGACCGTGGACAGCAGCATGGCGTAGACGGTCTTGGTCAGGAACAGGCTGGCGACCCGCTCGATGTTGGCGAGCACCCGGCGGCCCTCGGCGACCACCTGCGGGAGCGTCGCGAAACTGTCGTTGAGCAGCACGATCTTGGCGACCGCCCGGGTCGCGCCGCTGCCAGTGCCCATCGCCACGCCCAGGTCCGCCCGGCTGAGGGCGAGCACGTCGTTGACCCCGTCGCCGGTCATGGCGACCGTGTGGCCGCGGGACTGCAGGGCGGTCACGAACGCCTGCTTCTGCTGCGGGGACACCCGCCCGAACACGGAGTTGCCCTCCAGCGCGTCAGCCAGCCGGGCCAGCCCGGCCGGGTCCGGGTCGTCGGTGTCCGGCAGGGTGCGGGCGTCCACCGGATGCGCCGCGCCGGCGATGCCGAGCTGCCGGGCGATGGCCCCCACCGACGCCGGGCTGTCGCCGGAGATGACCTTCACGGCCACCTCCTGCTCGGCGAAGTAGGCCAGCGTGCGCGGGGTTTCGGCGCGCAGCCGCTGGCGCAGCACGAGCAGCGCGGCCGGCTCGACCCGCCGCTGCCCGTCGCGGCCCGGCCCGAGCGCGTCCGGGCTGACGGCGTCCGGGTCCGCCCGGCCGAGCACCAGCACCCGCAGGCCCTGGGCGGCCGTGTCCTCGGCCCGTACGCGCGCCGGGTCGCCCGGGGGCAGCAGCACGTCGGGCGCGCCCATCACCCAGCCGCCGCTGGCAGCCCCGGCGCCGGTGAGCACCGCACCGCTCCACTTTCGCGCCGAGGAGAACGGCACCACCCTGTCCAATTGCCAGGTGCTCTCGTCTGCGCCCTCGGTGCCGTCCAGGCCGGCGGTGATGGCCTGGACGGTCGCGTTCGGGCGTTCCTCCGCGCCGGCCAGCAGGCCCAGCACCCGGCGGACCGGCAGGCCGGGGGCCAGCTCGGTGACCTCGTCGAGCGCCATGCCGCCCTCGGTGAGCGTGCCCGTCTTGTCCAGGCACAGCACGTCCACCCGGGCCAGCACCTCGATGGCGGGCAGCTGCTGGACCAGGCACTGGCGCTGGCCCAGCCGGATCACCCCGACCGCGAACGCCACGCTGGTCAGCAGGACCAGGCCTTCCGGGACCATGGTGATGATCCCGGCCACCGCGCCGGACACCGCGTCGCCGAAGTTGCCGCTGGCGAACACCAGCTGGCTGGCTGTGAGCAGGCCCGCCACCGGGACGATGATCCAGGTGATGATCCGCAGGAACCGGTTGATGCCGGCCATCAGCTCCGACCGGGCGAGGCTGAACGTGCTGGCCTCCGCCTCCAGCCGGGCCGCGTACGAGGCGGCGCCGACGCCGGTCGCCACGAAGACGCCGGATCCGCTGACCACGAAGCTGCCGGACAGCACCCGGTCGCCCGGCTGCTTGCCGACCGGGTCGGCCTCCCCGGTGAGCAGCGACTCGTCGATCTCCAGCCCGGAGCACTCCGCCAGCTCCCCGTCCACCACGATCGCGTCGCCGGGCCCGATGAGGATCCAGTCACCCAGCACGATCTGCTGCGGCGGCAGCCGGGCGGGGGCGCCGTCGCGCAGCACCCGGGCCGGCTCCTCGCCGAGCACCGCCAGCCGGTCCAGGGTCTGCTTGGCCCGCAGCTCCTGGATCACCCCGATGCCCGTGTTCGCGACGATCACCAGCCCGAACAGGGCGTCCTGCGGATGCCCGGTGAGCAGCACCACCACGCACAGCGCCCCGATGAGCGCGTTGAACAGGGTCAGCACGTTGGCCCGGATGATGTCGCCGACCGGGCGGCTGGTCCGGCGGGCGGCCCGGTTGACCTCGCCGCGGGCGACCCGCCCGGCCACCTCAGCACTCGTCAGCCCTTTACCCGGCCCCCCACCGCTCACGTTTCAATCCTGGCACTGGGGGACGTTGGTCCTGGCGGGCCGGGCGGGCGTCAGGTGCGGCGGAGGAAGCCGCGGTGGGAGCCGAGCCGTTCCCGGATCTTGTCGATGATCTGGCCCTGGGCGAGGTCCGCGGCCAGGCGGCAGGCGGCGGCGACCCCGCGCGCGGTCGAGGCGCCGTGGGCGATGACGATGGTGCCTTCCAGGCCCAGCAGCGCGGCCCCGCCGTAGGTCTCCGCGTCCATCCGCTCACCCAGCTCCCGCAGCACCCGCCGCTGGAGCAGGGCGCCGAGCCGGGCGGTGCGCGACCCGGTCAGCGCGCTGCGCAGCAGGCCGGTGGTGAAGCCGGCCGCGCCCTCGATGGCCTTGAGCGCGACATTGCCGGTGAAGCCGTCGGTCACGATCACGTCGGCCTTGCCGGTGAGCACGTCGCTGCCCTCGATGTTCCCGATGAAGTCCAGCGGCAGGCCGCCGTGCGGCGGCGCGGCGGACAGCAGCTCGTGGGCACGGCGGGCCAGCTTGTTGCCCTTGCCGGGCTCGGCGCCGATGCTCAGCAGGCCCACCCGGGGCGTGCCGACGCCGTAGGCCGTCTGCAGGTAGGCGACCCCGAGCTGGGCGAACTGGACCAGCATCTCGGGCTTGGGGTCGGCGATGGCCCCGGCGTCCACCAGCACCGTGGGCCGCGGCCCGGTGGGCAGCAGGACCGCCAGGCCCGGCCGGTTGAGCCCGGGCAGCTCCCGCAGCCGCAGCCGGGCGGTGGCCACGATCCCGCCGGTCGACCCGGCCGACACCACCGCGGCGGCCTGGCCCCGCCGGACCAGCTGGCAGGCCACGGCCACGCTGGACCGGGGCCGCCGCCAGCTCGCCAGGGCGCCTTCGTCCATGGCGATCCAGTCCTCGGCCGCGACGATCCTGACCGGGCCGGCTGGCTGGTGCCTGGCGAGCAGCGGGCGCAGCTGGGCGGGCCTGCCGGTGAGCAGCACCTCCAGCCCGGGCCGGGCGGCGGCGGCCGCCCCGGCCACCACCTCCCCGGGCGCATGGTCGCCTCCCATCGCATCCACCGCGATGGTCGTCTCGGGTGAGCCGTCGCGCGGCAGGGCGGCCTGCGGCGCGGCGGCTGCCGGCTCCCCGGTCAGGATGCCGCCCGCTGAGCCCGGGTCTGCCGCATGGCGTCAAGCCTCTCACCTCGCCGCCGCGCCCGCGCCACCGGCGTTGCCAGCCGGGACGTACCGGCCGGACCGGGCACAGATTGCTGAACCAGGATTAACGATTCGTTACCGGCGGATCGGGGTAATCCCTAGGCTAAGAGCGCGGGGGACCGGCCCACGGGCACGGCGGCGGATGTGCGCCTGCACAGACGCCTGGCCGTGACCAGGCCGGGAAGGTACATGCTGCCCGGAAGCGGCATGGCATGCCAGGAAAAGGGAAAGTAGGACAGGCTGACGGGATTCGCTCACAACTCTGAGCGGTCTCTCAGCTTCCTCTGGTGCACTGGTAAGGCCTCGGCTTCCGCCCGCAGTACCGCCTCGCTGAGCGCGGCGGGAGCCTCCCAGCCGTCGGCTGAACGTATCGTGCGCCCCGGCAGTGCAGCCGGGGCCCGCTCGACCGGGAGGAAGATGCGTGACTGGACTGCTGGACAGGGAGAGCGAAGGGGTCGCGGCGGGCCGCCGGTTCCGCGCCTACACCGCCAAGCACCTCGACGAGCTCACCCGCCGCGCCGGGCTGGGCGCGGCTGAGAGGCTGCGGGTCAGGGCTGTCGCCACCGTGCTGCCCTTCCGGACCAACGAGTACGTCATCGGCAGCCTCATCGACTGGGATGCCGCGCCCGCCGACCCCATATACCGCCTTGTCTTCCCGCAGGCGGACATGCTGCCCCCCGCCGACGTCGACCGCATCGCCGGGCTGCTGGCCGCCGACGCGCCGGCCGCCGAGGTGGCCGCCGCCGCCCACGAGGTGCGGATGCGGCTCAACCCTCATCCGGCCGGCCAGCTGGCGCTGAACGTGCCCGCGCTGGGGCACGAGCCGCTGCCCGGCGTCCAGCACAAGTACCCCGAGACCGTGCTGCTCTTCCCCAAGCAGGGGCAGACCTGTCACGCCTACTGCACCTACTGCTTCCGCTGGGCCCAGTTCGTGGACGAGCCGGACCTCAAGATGGCGACCGCCGACATCGACCGGGTCCTGGACTACCTCCGCCAGCACCGTGAGGTCACCAGCGTGCTGATCACCGGCGGGGATCCCATGATCATGGGCGCGGGCGTCCTCCGCCGCTACATCGAGCCGCTGCTCGGGCCCGGCCTCGAGCACATCGAGTCGATCCGGATCGGCAGCAAGTCCCTGGCGTACTGGCCGCAGCGGCTGGTCACCGACCCGGACGCCGACGACACGCTGCGCCTGTTCGAGCAGGTGACCGACTCCGGCCGGGCGCTGGCCTTCATGGCGCACTTCTCCCACCCGCGCGAGCTCGAGCCGCCGCTGCTCGCCGAGGCGGTGCGCCGGCTCCGGTCGGCGGGGGCGGTGGTGCGGACCCAGGCGCCGCTGATCCGCTCGATCAACGACGACCCGGCGTGCTGGTCGGACATGTGGCGGACGCAGGTCCGGCTGGGGATGGTGCCCTACTACATGTTCGTCGAGCGGGACACCGGCCCGCAGGACTACTTCGCCGTCCCGCTCGCGCGTGCCTGCGACGTCTACCGCGACGCCTACCGGAGCGTCTCCGGGCTCTGCCGGACCGTGCGCGGGCCGTCGATGTCCGCCACGCCGGGCAAGGTGTGCGTGGACGGCGTGGTGGAGGTTGCGGGCCAGCAGGTCTTCGCGCTGCACATGATCCAGGCCCGGGACCCGTCCCTGGTCGGGCGGCCGTTCTTCGCGCAGTTCGATCCGGCCGCGGTGTGGATCACCGACCTGCAGCCCGCCTTCGCCCCCCGGTTCCCGTTCGATCCCGACCCCGGGGACCTGCCCGGCCTGTGGGAGTCACCCGCCCTGCAGCCCGCCTGACCACCGGCGGCAGGTGACGCCCGGCCCACCCGGCCGGGCGTCACCGCGGCCGCCGCGGGCCCCGGCCAGCCGCCGGGCGCCGCCCGCCTGGTGCCGCTCAGCCGGGCAAGCGGACCTCGGCCACCACCTCGGGGGCCTCGGGCGCGGGCGCGGGCGGGTTGCGCTTGATGAGCAGGCAGCTCAGCACGCCCAGCGCCAGCACCGCGATGGGCATCGCCATGGTGGGCCGCATGGCCTGCACGTAGCCGTTGGTGAAGATCGCGTGCGCGATCTGCCCGATCTTCGCGGCCAGCTCCGCGGGCAGGCCCGGCGGCAGCTTCACGCTGCCGCCCTGGCCGGACCCCACGGCACCGCTGTGCGCCGACTGCTGGAAGCCGCTGACCAGGCCGGACCGCACCCGCGGCGGCAGCGACGCCGACCGGGTGGCGGCCTGGCTGGTCAGCGAGGAAGCCAGCCGGTTCTGCAGCAGCGCGCCCACCGCGGCGGTGCCGATCACCGCCCCGACCTGGCGGGTGGTGTTGAGCATCCCGGACGCCGCCCCGGCGATGGCGGGCTTGATGTCCCGCATGGCCACGGTGGTCATCGGGGCGAACGTGCAGCCCATGCCGAACCCGGCCACCAGCAGCGGCACCAGGAAGTCGTACCAGGCGGAGTTGGTCCGCGCGATCAGCGCCATCCAGCCCATCCCGCCGCCGAACGCGGTAAGCCCGGTCATCAGGATGTACTTGCCGCCGATCCGGTCGGTGAGCCGGCCGGCCACCGGGGCGACGAACATCGAGATCAGCGACGCCGGCGCCATGGTCAGGCCGGCCTTGAGGGCGGAGAAGCCCAGCACCGACTGCAGGTAGATGGTGAACGGCAGGAAGATGCCCATCATCCCGATGGCGACCGTGGCCGACACCCAGTTCATCAGGGAGAAGTTGCGGTTGCGGAACAGCGCGAACGGGACCAGCGGCTCGGCGTTCTGCGTCCTGGCCTGCACCAGCAGGAAGATCGCGAGCAGCAGCACGCCCACGCCGATGACCAGCGGGATGGAGAGGAACCCGGTGATGGTGCCCCAGTTGTAGCGCTGCCCCTCCACCAGGCCGTAGCAGATGGCGAGCAGGGCCAGGCTGGCGAGGATCACGCCGGGCACGTCGAGCCGGTGCTGGCGGCCGCTCCGCAGCGGCGGGATCAGGACCCCGGCCAGGATCAGCACCACCGCGCCGACCGGCACGTTGATGTAGAAGATGTAGCGCCAGTCGAACGCGGTCACCAGCAGGCCGCCCAGGGTGGGCCCGGCGATGGTGGCGACGCCGGCCACCGCGCCCCACACCCCGAACGCCGCGCCGCGCCGCTCGGGCGGGAAGACCGTGGTCAGGATCGCCAGGGTCTGCGGCATCAGCATGGCCGCGCCGACGCCCTGGGCGGCGCGGAAGCCGATCAGCCAGGCCGGGCTGGGCGCCAGCCCGCAGGCCGCGGACGCGAGCGTGAACACGGTGATCCCGGCGACGAACATCCGCCGCTGGCCGATCAGATCCCCCAGCCGCCCGGCGGTGATCAGCAGCACGGCCAGCACCAGCGCGTACGCGTTGATCACCCAGAGGATGTCGTCCAGCGAGGCGTGCAGCCTGGCGATCATGTTGGGGATGGCGATGTTCACGATCGTCAGGTCCAGCAGGACCATGAAGAACCCGAGCGACACCGTCAGCAGGACCGCCCAGGGATTGCCCCGGAATTTCGTCACGTATGTCTCCTCGCCGCCACGAGCCTTGATCGCCCGCGCCCCTGTCCGTCAGCCCAGGCCGGCATATCACGATATATCGTAACAATCGGGTGCCTGGCAGCGGGCGGCGGCGGCCGAATTGCGCGTTTCCGGGCCGGTGCCCGGATCTTCCTCCGATGGTAGGACCCGGCGCTGACAGTCCCGCGGGCGGCCGTGATCGTACCGGCCGGTAGCCCTGCGCTGGCCCGGCCGGGAGGCCTTCACTATGCTCCCGGCCATGGAACTGAGCGCAAGCACGGCAATCATCTCCGGCGGGGCGAGCGGCCTGGGCGAGGCGACCGCCCGTGACCTCGCGGCGGCCGGCGCCACGGTGGTCATCGCGGACCTGAACGAAGAGCGCGGCAAGGCGGTCGCCGGCGAGATCGGCGGCCAGTTCGTCAAGACCGACGTGTCCGACGAGGCGTCGGTCACGGCGGCCGTGGAGGCAGCCGCCGCCCAGGGCAGCCCCTTGCGGGTGATCGTCAACTGCGCGGGCATCGGCTGGGCCGAGCGGACCCTCAACCGGGACGGGACCCCGCACGGCCTGGCGGCCTACCGCAAGGTCATCGACATCAACCTGATCGGCTCCTTCAACCTCATGCGGATCGGCGCCGCGGCCATCGCCAAGACCGAGCCGGTGGACGCCGACGGCCAGCGCGGCGTGGTCATCAGCACCTCGTCGGTGGCTGGCATCGAGGGCCAGACCGGGCAGGTGGCCTACTCCGCGTCCAAGGGCGGCATCATCGGCATGACCCTGCCGGCCGCCCGCGACCTGGCCGCCATCGGCGTCCGGGTCAACACCATCTGCCCGGGCATCATCGACACCCCCATCTACGGGACCCTGCCGGGCAGCGACGAGTTCAAGGCCAAGCTGATCGCCCCGGTGGTCTTCCCCAAGCGGATGGGCACCGCCGCCGAGTTCGCCAAGCTGGTCCACTCGCTGATCGACAACGACTACATGAACGGCGAAGTCGTCCGCTTCGACGGCGGCATCAGGTTCCAGCCGAAGTAACCGCGACGGCAGATGACTCAATCGGAGGTCAGTGCAGTGCCAGATTCTCTTGCCGGCGATCTGCGGGATGCCCGGCCGGACGCGGTCTCCGTGGAGACCGACGGCCCGGTGATGGTCATCACCATCAACCGGCCGGAGGCCCGCAACGCGGTGAACGCAGCCGTCGCCCGGGGCGTCGCCGCGGCTCTCGACGAGCTTGACGCCAACCCCGCCCTGCGGGCCGGGATCATCACCGGCGCGGGCGGCACGTTCTGCGCGGGCATGGACCTCAAGGGGTTCCTGGCCGGGGAGAACCCGCAGGAAGGCGGCCGGGGTTTCGGTGGCATCGCGATGCGCCCGCCGGCCACGCCGGTCATCGCCGCGGTCGAGGGCTACGCCCTGGCCGGGGGCTTCGAGATCGCGCTGTCGTGCGATCTGATCGTGGCCAGCGAGGCGGCTTCGTTCGGGCTGCCGGAGGTCAGCCGGGGCCTGGTCGCCGCGGCCGGCGGCCTGCTGCGGCTGCCCGCGCGGATCCCCTACCACCTGGCCATGGAGATCGCGCTGACCGGCGACCGGTTCCCGGCTGCCCGGCTCCACGAGGCGGGCCTGGTCAGCCGGCTCGTGCCCGCCGGCGAGGCGCTGGCGGAGGCCCGGAAACTGGCCGAGCGGGTCGCTGCCAACGCGCCGCTGGCGCTCGCGGCCACCAAGAAGATCATCGTGGAGTCGGCCGACTGGCCGGCCAGCGAGGCGTTCGACCGGCAGAACGAGATCTCCGGGCCGGTGTTCACCTCGGCCGATGCCATCGAGGGCGCCGCCGCCTTCGCGGAGAAGCGGCCCCCCGTCTGGCGCGGCGAATAGCCGCCGGGCGGGCCGCAGCCGCGGCGGCTGAGGGGCGCTGACGTACCCGCCGGGAGCCGGCTGAGCAGGGCCGGCGGCCCGGCTGGAGTGCCAGGTGACGGGGCACCGGGATGCTGGGCACACGAGCCCCGGCAGCCCTGTCGCCGGGTGCTCTGGAGCCCGCGACCTGCTGTGAGCTCGTACGCCTGGCCACGCGGGTGGCGGCCTCCCCGTAGGATCGGTGCCCATACGACACCAGGAACTGTGGGGACGTGGATGTGCGGAATCACCGGCTGCCTGGCGCTCAGCCTGGAAGCCGACCCGGATCAGGAGTGGGTGCGGACCGCTACCGAGCGGATCAGCCACCGCGGGCCAGACGACGAGGGCTACTACGCCGATCCTGACGTCGCGCTGGGTTACAAGCGGCTGGCGATCATCGACCTGTCCCCGGGCGGCCACCAGCCGATGAAGTCGGCGGACGGCCGGTACTGGATGGTCTACAACGGCGAGATCTACAACTACGTGGAGCTCGGCCAGGAACTGCGCGAGCAGGGCGTGGTGCTGCGGTCCACCTCCGACTCCGAGGTGCTGCTGGAGACCTACGCCCGGGTGGGCAAGGACGTCGTCCATCGCCTGCGCGGCATGTACGCCTTCGCCATCTGGGACACCTGGACCCGCGAGCTGTTCTGCGCCCGCGACCCCTTCGGCATCAAGCCGTTCTTCTACACCGTGGACCCCCGGCGCCGGCACTCGTGGGAAGCGCCGCCGCCGCCGCCCGCGCCCGCGCCGCCGCCCGCGGGCGGCTCGTGGGACGCGTTCAGCAAGCCCGCCGACCCGCCCGCGGGCGGCGGCTGGCCCGCCCAGGAGGGCAACGGCGGCTGGGGCGGCGGCGCCCCGGCCTGGCCCGGGCAGGGCGCCCCGGCGGCGGCCCCCGCCTGGCCGGCCGGCCAGGACACCCAGGCAGGCGGCGGCTGGCCCGCCGCCCAGCCCGGCCAGGCAGGCCAGCCCGGCCAGGGCGGCGCCGCCGAGGGCGGCGAGGACGGCCTGCTGCGGTTCGCCTCCGAGCGCAAGTGCCTGGCCGAGCCGGGGGAGCTGCAGCGGCTGGACCGGGACGTGGTGCGCCGCTACCTGGCGTTCCAGTACGTGCCCGCGCCGGACACCATGACCCCGCCGATCCGGTCGCTGCCGCCGGGGCACGCGCTGATCGCCCGGCCGGGCGGCAGCATCGACGTCTACCGGTACTGGCGGGCCGACCTGCGGCCGGCCCGGTCCCCCCGGGAGACCACCACCCGCGCCATCCTGGACGTGATGCGCGACTCGGTCGCCGTGCACCTGCGCAGCGACGCGCCGCTGGGGGCGTTCCTGTCCGGCGGCATCGACTCGTCGGCGATCTGCGCGCTGGCCGCCGAGCACCGCCCGGACCTGCAGACCTTCACCGTCGGGTTCGAGCGGGAGGGCTACAGCGAGATCGACCTGGCGCAGGAGACCGCGGCCGCCCTCGGCGTCCGCTCACACGGCTACCTGATCACCCAGCAGGAGTTCTTCGCCCGGCTGCCGGAGATCATCTGGCACCTCGACGACCCGATGGCCGACGCGGCCGCCATCCCGCTGTGGTTCGTCGCCCGCGAGGCCGCCAGGCACGTCAAGGTCGTGCTGTCCGGCGAGGGCGCCGACGAGCTGTTCGGCGGGTACGCCATCTACCACCAGCCCGGGGTGGTCCGGGCCGGGGAGCGGCTGCCGGAGTGGGGCCGCACCCCGATCAAGCGGGCCGCGTCGATGATCCCGCCCGGGGTGAAGGGCCGGGGCCTGCTGGAGCGCACCTCCACCCCGCTGCGCCACCGCTACATCGGCAACGCCCATGTGTACGCGGACAGCCTGGTGGACCTGATCGCCGGGCTGGGCCCGGGCGGTCCGTTCGATATCACCGACCCGGTCTACGACCAGGCGGGCGAAGCCAATCTGGACGACGTCGCCACCATGCAGCTGGTCGACATCAACACCTGGCTGCCCGGCGACATCCTGGTGAAGGCCGACCGGATGACCATGGCGCACAGCCTGGAGCTGCGGGTGCCGTTCCTGGACCGGGAGGTCATGGCGATCGCGGCCCGGCTGTCCCGGGAGGAGAAGGTCGGCGCGGGCACCACCAAGGCGGCGCTGCGGGCCGCCATGCGGGAGCTGCTGCCGCCCGCCGCGGTGGCCCGGGCCAAGCTCGGGTTCCCGGTGCCGATCGGGCACTGGCTCAAGGGCGACGCGTACGGCTTCGCCGACCGGGTGCTGCGGGAGGCGCAGACCGGCGAGTGGATCAACCGCGAGGCCGCGCTCGGGCTGCTGCAGCGGCTGCAGGCCGGTGACCCCGAGGTGACCTGGCGCCACCTGTGGGTGCTGCTGGTGTTCTCGATCTGGCACCAGATCTACGTGGAGCGGGCCTATGACCCGATCGCGCTCGGCTGGGAGCGGGCCGCCGGAGCGGCCCGGTGACCTCCCCGCGCATCAGTGTGGTCGTCCCGTTCTTCAACAACGGGGATGTCCTCGACGAGTGCCTGCGGTCCATCGCGGGGCAGACGTTCACCGACCTCGAAGTGATCATGGTGGACGACGGGTCGGAGGACCAGGGGCCCGAGGTGGCGCGCAAGTGGGCGGCGGCCGACCCCAGGTTCAAGCTCTTCTTCAGCGAGAACGGAGGCCCTGGCGGCGCCCGTAACCGGGGCGTGGAGCAGGCGCGGGGTGAGTTCCTCGCGTTCGTGGACGGCGACGACATGCTGCCGCCGCACACGTACGAGGTCATGCTGCACGCCCTGGAGAGCTCCGGCTCGGACTTCGTGTCCGGGGCGGTGAACCGGATCAGCACCGCCGAAGGTGTCCGCCCCTCGGCACTGCACATGCGCGCGATCAAGCGCCGCAAGATCGGCACCCACGTCACCAGGTCGCCGGAGCTGCTCTACGACATCTCGGTGTGGAACAAGCTGTTCCGCCGCTCGTTCTGGGACGCCCACGGGCTGTACTACCCGGAGCAGATGGTCTGGGAGGACATCCAGCTCATGACCCGGGCGCACGTCCTGGCCAAGGCCGTGGACGTGATCCCGGACTTCATCTACTACTGGCGCGAGCGGCAGGTGGGCGAGCTGTCGATCACCCAGAACCGCACCGACATCCAGAACCTGCGCGACCGCATCACCGCGCTGCTGGCCATCGACAAGTTCCTGCGCGCCGAGGCTCCCAGCCGGACCCTGCGCAAGCATCAGCACAAGGCGCTGGTCAACGACCTGTGGCTGTATGTGCGGGACCTGTACCGGGTGAGCGAGGACTACCTCACCGAGTACTTCGACCTCACCAACTCCTATCTGGACCAGGTGGACCGGCGGGTGTACCGGACCCTGCCCGCGCGCCAGAAGCTGGCCTACCACCTGACCAGGCGGCGGCTGCGGCAGCCGCTGCTGGACTTCCTCACCTGGCGGCTCGGCCAGCGGGTCACCACCATCCCGGTGGTCCGCAGGCACGGGCGGCTGCAGGCCGACCTGCCGTTCCGCGGCGACAAGACGCTGAAGATCCCTACCCGGGTGTACCGGCCGTACTGGCGGGAGCTCGACCCGTTCGTCCAGGTCGAGAGCGTCACCTGGCAGCGCGGCAACCTGGTCATCGCCGGTCTGGCGTACGTGCCGTCCATCGACATCACCAAGCGCCGCCACACGAACAAGATCGTGATCCTGCGGCCGCGGGCACGGCTGCGGCCGCCGGTGATCTCGATGGCCACCTCGTGGCGGCACCCGCGGGCCACCCAGCTGTCCGGGCAGGAGCGCTACGACTACTCCTGGGCCGGGTTCCGCTGCGAGATCTCCTCCCGCTGGTTCCGGCTCGCCGGGCGGTGGCTGACCGGGGAGTGGGACTGCTTCATCCTGGTCCGCGGCCGCGGGGTGTGGCGGCCGGCCCGGCTGCACAGCCCCGCCCTGGGCGGCGCGGGCCACCCGGCCGCCCTGGAGCCGGTACCGGGGCTGCAGGTCCGGCCGACCTGGGTGGGCCGCCACCTGCATGTCGGCGTGCTGCGCACGCCCGCCCGGCTGGCTGGGGTCACCCGCGAGGGCGGCGGCCTGGTGCTGGACGTCACCCTGGACCTGACCGACCCGGCCGTGCCGGCCCCGGCGGGCGCGGAGTTCGTGCTGGTCCGCCCGGGTGGCAAGACCGTCCAGTCGTTCCCCGCCGGGATCACCGTCAGCGGGCAGGCGGTGCAGGTGCGCGGCACGGTCCCGGCCGCCGCCCTGGCCGCCGGGCCGGAGCAGCCCGGGGTGGTCCCGGTCGCCGGGGGCCGCAGCGGCAGCCCGGCCACCAGCTGGGACCTGTATCTCAAGCCGGCCGGGCAGGGCCGGATCCGGGTGACCTTCCCGGCCTCCGTCGGCGAGGCCCGCTGCGCCAGCGACGGCCGCGAGGTGGCCGTGGAGCGCAGCCGCTACGGCAACGTCACCCTGACCGAGCGGGCGCCGCAGCCGGTGGTCACCGGGCATGCCTGGACCGAAGGCGGCCAGCTGCAGCTGCAGGGCAGCTGGCTGGGCCCGGCCGGCACCGGGCTGGAACTGGTGCTGCGCCGCCAGGATGCCGCCGACGAGTACGCGGTCGGCTGTCAGCGCGACGGTGACGCGTTCACGGCCGTGATCGACGTGGCGGCCATGCCCACCTTCGGGCAGGCGGTGCCGCTGCACGACGGCAACTGGGACGTCCTGGCCCGGGCCAGTGCCGCCGGCAGCGTGCAGCTGACCGGCGTCAGCTACGACCACGCCCGGCTGGGCGAGATCTCGCACAAGAAGATCACCGCTGGCCCGAAGCTGTACAGCTTCACGACCAGCGGCTACGACTCGCCGGTGATCACGGTTGAGCCGCGGCTGCGCCTGTCCGAGCAGGGCGCCTTCAACCGCCGGGTGCTGCGCAAGGCGGTCTACCCGATCCAGTCCAAGCTGCCGCTGCGGGACGCGGTCCTGTTCGTGAGCTGGAACGGCAAGCAGTGCACGGACAACCCCCGCGGCATCGCCGAGGAGCTGCGCCGGCGTGGCGACGACCGCGAGCACATCTGGGTGGCGAACGACTACGCGGCGCCGGTCCCGGCCGGCGGCCGGGCGGTGCTGTCGGGCACCGAGGAGTACTTCGAGGCGCTGGCCCGCTGCAAGTACGTCATCTCCAACGACGACATGCAGTCCTTCTTCCGCAAGCGGGAAGGCCAGATCTACCTGCAGACCTGGCACGGCACCCCGCTCAAGCGGATCGGCTTCGATGTCGACAAGCCGCAGTTCGCCAGCGGCACCGCCTACTTCGACCACCTGCGCGACGACGTCGCCAAGTGGGACCTGCTGCTGTCGCAGAACCCGTTCAGCACGCCGATCCTGCGCCGCGCGTTCCGGTTCGAGGGCGAGATCTGCGAGTACGGCTATCCCCGCAACGACGTGCTGGCCCGCGGCGAGTCACGGGCCGGGGAGATCCGGCAGCGGCTGGGCATCCCGGCCGGCAAGCGGGTGGTGCTGTACGCGCCGACCTGGCGCGACAACCAGTTCTACGCCTCCGGCCGGTACCGGTTCGACCTGCGGCTGGACCTGGAGCGGGCCTGGGAGGTGCTCGGCCCGGACCACGTGATCCTGGTCCGCGGCCACCACCACCTGGCCAACGACGTGTCGGCCGGGACCCGGCCGGGCTTCGCGCGGAACGTGACCGCCTACCCCGACATCGCCGAGCTGTTCCTGGTCAGCGACGTGCTGATCACCGACTACTCCTCGGTCATGTTCGACTTCGCGGCGACCGGCAGGCCGATGGTCTTCTTCACCTACGACCTGGCGCAGTACCGCGACCAGCTCCGCGGGTTCTACTTCGACTTCGAGGCGGAGGCCCCCGGGCCGCTGCTGGCCACCTCGGAGGAGGTGCTGGCCGCCGTGGCCGACACCGGCCCGGTCGAGTCCCGGTACGCCGCCGCCTACCAGGCGTTCGCCGCCAAGTACTGCCCCCTCGACGACGGCAAGGCAGGCGCCCGCATCTGCGACCGGCTGTTCAACTAGCCCTCGCTCGCCGCCGGGCCGCTGGAGCCCGCCGTCTTCCCTCTGTCTTTCTGGCCCTCGGCTCGCCTCCGGGCCGCTGGAGCCCGCCGTCTTCCCTCTGTCTTTCTGGCCCTCGCTCGCCTCCGGGCCGCTGGAGCCCGCCGTCTTCCCTCTGTCTTTCTGGCCCTCGGCTCGCCTCCGGGCCGCTGGAGCCCGCCGTCTTCCC
>JBLMWU010000278.1:0-8934 GCA_050257395.1 Gemmatimonadota bacterium
CACCCGCCAGGAACACCCCCACCCCGAGCGAGCCGAAGGGCCGCGCCGCCGTCTGGACTGACGAGCGAGGCGGCGAAGGAGCCGGAGCGAGGAGGGAAGACGGCGGGCTCGAGCGGCCCGGCGGCGAGCGAGGGCAGAAGGATGGATAGCCCCCTGCTGGCCCGGCCGGGTGCGGTCGCGGCCACTGGACTGGACGCCGGCGTCGCGGCGCATTACGGGGATCCGGCCGCCGAGCAGCGCGCACTCGCCCGGGCCGCCGGGATGGTGGACCGCTCGAACCGCGGCGTGGTGCGGGTCACCGGTGCGGACCGGCTGTCGTGGCTGCACAGCCTGACCACCCAGGACCTGGAGCGGCTGGCCCCCGGCGAGACCGTACAGGCGCTCGTGCTCTCCCCGAACGGCCACGTCGAGCACCACCTGACCCTCACCGACGACGGCACGGCTGTGTGGGCGCACACCGAGCCCGGCGCGGCCCCGGCGCTGCTGGAGTTCCTGCAGTCCATGCGGTTCCTGCTGCGCGTCGAGCCCGCCGACGTGACGGCGGAGTTCGCGGTGCTCACGCTGATGGGCCCGGGCACCGTGGCGGACCTGCCCGGCGGGGTGGCGGCGGTGCTGCGAGACCCGTTCGCCACCGACCTGCTGGTGGCCCGGGACCGGCTGGCGGAGGTCGCGGACGAGCTGGCGGCCCGCGGCACGGTGCTGGCCGGCCTGGCGGCCTACGAGGCGCTGCGGATCGCCGCGCACCGGCCCCGGCTCGGCCTGGACACCGACCACCGGACCATCCCGCACGAGGCCGGCTGGATCGAGACCGCCGTGCACCTGACCAAGGGCTGCTACCGGGGCCAGGAGACCGTGGCCCGGGTGCACAACCTCGGCCACCCGCCGCGGCGGCTGGTGTTCCTGCACCTGGACGGCAGCGAGGACCGGCTGCCCAGCCCCGGCGACCCGGTCACGATGGGGGACGCCACGGTCGGGTTCACCGGGTCGGTGGCCCGCCACTTCGAGCTGGGGCCGATCGCGCTCGCGCTCGTCAAGCGCACCGTGCCGGTGGATGCCGCGCTGCGGGCCGGCGGGCTGCCCGCCGCCCAGGAGGTCGTGGTCCCCCCGGACGCGGGGGCGCTGGCCAAAGCGACCCTCACCCGCTTCCGCTCTTCGGCCCGCTCCGAGTAGCGTGGCCCGGCGGCCGGGCGAGCCGGCCGGTTCGATGGCGAGCTGGGAGGTGGTGAGCTGTGCTGCGGCGCTTGCTGCTGGCCGCCTCGGGCAGTGACCGGGTCCGCCAGCTGCTGACCTCGGCCCCGTACGCGCGGGGCGTGGTCAGCCGGTACGTGGCGGGTGAGACAGCCGCCGACGCGGTCGCGGTGACCCGGCGGCTGCAGGCCGCTGGCCTGCTGGTGACCCTGGACTACCTGGGGGAGGACACCGCCGACAAGGCCGCCGCGGCGGCGGTGGCCGCGGAGTACGTGACGCTGCTGGGCAGGCTGGCGGCCGAGGGCCTGGCCGCGGGGGGCGCCGCCGAGGTCTCGGTCAAGCCCAGCGCGGTCGGGCTGGGCCTGCCCGAGCACGGTGAGAAGACAGCGCTGGAGCACATCGGCCGGATCTGCTCCGCGGCCCGGAACGCGGGCACGGTGGTCACCCTGGACATGGAGGACCACACCCACGTCGACGCCACCCTGCGGCTGGTGCGGGAGCTGCGGGCGGACTTCCCCGATCTGGGCTGCGTGATCCAGTCGCAGCTGCGGCGGGCGGAGGCCGACTGCGGGGCGCTGGCCCGGCCCGGCTCCCGGGTCCGGCTGTGCAAGGGCGCCTACTCCGCGCCGGAGGACGCCGCCTTCCCGGCCCGGCACGACGTGGACCGCTCCTACGCGCGCTGCCTGCGGGTCCTGATGACCGGCCGCGGCTACCCGATGGTCGCCACCCACGATCCGCGGCTGCTCGCCATCGCCGCCGCCCAGGCGCAGCTGGCCGGGCGCGGTCCGGACAGCTTCGAGTACCAGCTGCTGTACGGGGTCCGGCCGGACGAGCAGCGGCGGCTGGCCGCCGGCGGCGCGCGGGTCCGGGTCTACGTTCCCTACGGCAGCGACTGGTACGGGTATCTCGTCCGGCGGCTGGCCGAGCGGCCCGCGAACCTCACCTTCTTCCTCCGGTCGCTCGCGTCGCGGCGGTGACGCGGCTGGGTCACGGCGCGCTCGCCGGATGGCATTAGGCTGCTGAGCGTGATCGGGATCCTGGGCGCGGGCAAGATGGGCGAAGCCCTGCTCTCGGGCCTGCTGCGGGCGGGGCGCTCCCCATCGGGACTGCTCGCGGTCGCGCGGCGGCCCGAACGCGCCAGCTACCTCCAGCAGGCGTACGGGGTGAGCGTGGTCGGCGCGGCCGAGGCTGCCAAGAGCGCGGACACGCTCATCCTGACGGTCAAGCCGCAGGACATGATGGTGCTGCTGGACGAGATCGCGCCGCACCTGCCCCCGGGCCGGCTGGTCGTCTCGGTGGCGGCGGGTGTCACCACCCGCGCGATCGAGGACCGGCTCGGCGCGGAGGTCCCGGTGATCCGGGTCATGTCCAACACGCCGGTGCTGGTCGACCAGGCCATGAGCGTCATCTCGGCGGGTGCGCACGCCGGCGAGGAGCACCTGGCCAGGGCCGAGGAGCTGCTCCGCCCGGTCGGCAAGGTGCTGCGGATCCCCGAATCCCAGCAGGACGCCGCGACCGCGCTGTCCGGCAGCGGGCCCGCGTACGTGTACTTCCTGGTCGAGGCGATGGTCGACGCGGGCATCCTGCTGGGCATGCCGCGCGGGACGGCGCTGGAAATGGTCATCCAGGCGGTCTACGGGGCGGCCACGATGCTGCGGGAGACCGGCGAGCACCCGGTCATCCTGCGGGAGGCGGTCACCTCGCCCGCGGGCACCACCATCGCCGCCATCCGGGAGCTGGAGCGGCACGGGGTCCGGGCGGCCATCCTCGCGGCCATCGAGGCCGCCCGGGACCGCGGCGCCGAGCTCGGCGGCGGCTGACGGACATGGCCTGCACCCTCCACGTCGCGTGGGACGACAAGCTGACCCAGTACGACTTCGGCCCCGGCCACCCGCTGGCGCCGGTCCGGGTCGAGCTCACCATGGCGCTGGCCCGCGAGTTCGGGGTGCTGTCGGCGCCCGGGGTGACGGTCGAGGCGCCAGCGCCCGCTGACGACGATCTGCTGGAGCTGATCCACGTCCCGCACTACATCGCGGCGGTGCGGGTCGGCGCCGCCGACGCCGGCTACGGGCTCGGCACCCCGGACAACCCGGTGTTTCCCGGCATGCACGACGCGTCCGCGCTGGTCGCGGGGGCGACCACCGCGGCCGCGGAGGCGGTCTGGACCGGCCGGGCCCAGCACGCGGTCAGCGTGGCGGGCGGGCTGCATCACGCGATGCGGGCGCTGGCCAGCGGCTTCTGCGTGTACAACGACCCGGCGATCGCGATCGCGTGGCTGCTCGGCCAGGGCGCCGAGCGGATCGCGTACGTGGACGTGGACGTCCACCACGGTGACGGGGTGCAGGCCGCGTTCTTCCGCGACCCGCGGGTGCTGACCATCAGCATCCACGAGCACCCGATGACCCTGTTCCCCGGCACCGGGCTGCCGTCGGACACCGGTGGCCCCGGCGCGGAAGGGTCGGCGGTCAACGTGGCGCTGCCCGCGGGCACCGGCGATGCGGGCTGGCTGCGGGCGTTCGACGCGGTGGTGCCGCCGCTGCTGCGCTCGTTCCGGCCGCAGCTGCTGGTGAGCCAGCACGGGTGCGACAGCCACCGGCTCGACCCGCTGGCCCACCTGGAGCTGAGCGTGGACGCCCAGCGGACGGCGCAGGCGGCGATCCACCGGCTGGCGCACGAGACCGCGGGCGGGCACTGGCTGCTCACCGGCGGCGGCGGTTACGAGCTGGTGCAGGTGGTGCCCCGGACCTGGACCCACCTGCTGGCCGAGGCCGCCGGCCGGCCGCTGGACCCGGCAGCCCCCACCCCTGACCAGTGGCGGGAGTACGCGCGGAAACGGACCGACACCGCGCCGCCGGAACGGATGACCGATGGTGAGCCAGCGTCGTTCCGGCCGTTCTCGTCCGGTTACGACCCCGCCGACGTGGTCGATCGCGCGATCATGGCGACGCGCACTGCGGTTTTTCCCCTGCACGGATTGGTGCCCGCCCCGTAAGCCGTTCTTGCTGGTAGTGCTGCTGCGTACGGTGAATCGTGGTAGCGAAGTGTGATTTTGGGGCGCACCGGAGGCTTGCCCTTTTCAGCACAGGACTTACGCTGGTTAACAGAGGTGACTGCTGCGCCGAATCCGGCTAGGCGTACGCGAGCACCACGCGGAAGAGGGCACCCTATGTCTGCTGCTGAGACTCCCCTGAGTGACGTCAGGTTCCTGACGGTGGCTGAAGTGGCCTCCATCATGCGAGTGTCGAAGATGACGGTGTACCGGCTTGTCCATTCCGGAGAGCTGGAGGCGATCCGGGTCGGCCGCTCGTTCCGGGTGCCCGAGCAGGCGGTGAACCAGTACCTGCGGGAGTCGTTCGTCGCTGCCAGCTGAGTGGCGGAGCCGCGGGGCCAGCTGAGCGCGGCGCCTGCCGCCCGGCGGGCCGCGGGCGGCCCGGCAGCGGGTCCCGCCGGACTGCGGGCACGGCCAGGCGCGGTACCCTGAACCGGTTGGCGTGTGCCCAGCCGCCAGGCAGCGGGCGTGCGCAGGAGGCGTGCCCGTTCCGTTAGCGAGGATGGTGTCGTGGGTTCCGTCATCAAGAAGCGCCGTAAGAGAATGGCCAAGAAGAAGCACCGCAAGCTGCTGCGGAAGACCCGCGTGCAGCGGCGGAACAAGAAGTAGCGCACGCGCTGGCGCCCCCGGCCGCCGTGCGGCAGCCAGGGATTCGCCGTGACGGCCACGCCGCCCTTCGGCGCGCGGGGCCCGGGGCGCCGCCGGGAAGGGGGGACGGTGACGCAGCCTCCAGCTGCTGCTGGCGGCAGGCTTCTCGATGTGCTGGGGGGGATGCCGAACGACGACGTGCGCGGCGGGGACCTGGTCTCCCCGTGGCGCGCCGGCGGGAAGGATCGGACGGCCGGCAATGGCGCGCCCGCCGCTGCCAACGGCGGCGCGGCGGCGACCATTCCGGCGCCACCGGAGGGGTATCCCGTGCCGGAGGACGTGGTGATGCCGCCCGAGCCGGCCGCACCCCCGGACGGGGCCGGCCGCCTGGGCGAGCCGCTGCTGCCCGGCAGCTGGCGTGAGCGCCTGCAGAGCGCGCTGGACCTGATGCGCCGCGAGCTTGCGGGCGGCGGCGAGGTCGACCAGTTCGGGTTCGACCCCGAGTTCAACTCCCGGGTGCTCATCCCGCTGGGCAGGCTGTTCTACCAGCACTGGTTCCGGGTGCAGATGCGCGGCCTGGAGCACGTGCCCGCCGAGGGTGCGGCGCTGGTGGTGGCCAACCATTCCGGCACGCTGCCGCTGGACGCCATCATGCTGCAGACGGGCGTGCATGACGAGCACCCGGCACACCGGAACCTGCGGCTGCTCGGCGCCGACCTGGTGTATGACATCCCGCTGCTGGCCAGCGTCGCCCGCAAGGGCGGCCACACCCGCGCCTGCCCGGCCGACGCGGACCGGCTGCTGCGCATGGGTGAGCTCGTGGGGGTGTTCCCGGAGGGGTTCAAGGGCATCGGCAAGCCTTTCGGCGAGCGGTACCAGCTGCGGCGCTTCGGCCGCGGCGGGTTCGCCGTGACGGCGATGCGGGCGCGGGTGCCGATCGTCCCGTGCGCGATCGTGGGGGCGGAGGAGATCTATCCCCTGATCGGGAACCTCAAGCCGCTGGCGCAGCTGTTCGGGTTGCCGTACTTCCCGGTCACGCCCACGTTCCCGTGGCTAGGGCCGCTCGGCGCGGTACCGCTGCCGTCCCGCTGGATCATCGAGTTCTGCCCGCCCGTCCCCACCGGCGGCTACGCCCCCGGCGACGAGGACGACCCGGCGGCGGTGGCGGACCTGAGCGGCCGGGTGCGCGGCACGGTCCAGCGGAAGCTGGACGACCTGCTGGACGAGCGGGGCCCGGCCTTCGGCTGACGCCCCGCTTCCGCCGGCGCCGGGCGGGCGCCGTCCGGCGGGCGTCCCGCGGCGTTGCCGCCGCGAACGGGCACGGCCTACCGGTGGGTGCGGCGGCGGCGCAGCGCCAGCCCGGCCGCGACCCCGCCGACCACGGCGCCGGCACCGGCGGCGGTGGGCAGCGCGACCAGGGTGGCGCGGCGCCCGGACCGGAAATCGTGCACCGGCCAGTTCTGCGCCTTCGCCTCCGCCCGCAGGTCCGTGTCCGGGTTGACCGCCGCCGGGTGCCCCACCAGGCGCAGCATCGGCAGGTCGTTGGTGGAGTCGCTGTAGGCGGAGCAGCGCGCCAGGTTCAGCCCCTCCCGCTCGGCGAGCGCGGCGACCGCGGCCGCCTTGGCCGGGCCGTGCAGCAGGTCGCCGACCAGCCGGCCGGTGTAGACGCCGTCCCTGGCCTCGGCGACGGTGCCCAGCGCCCCGGTGAAGCCCAGCCGCCGGGCCATGATGGCGGCCAGTTCCACCGGGGTGGCGGTGACCAGCCACACCCGCTGGCCCGCCTCCAGGTGCCGCTGGGCCAGGGCCCGGGTGCCCTCCCAGATACGGGCCGCCATGGTCTCGTCGTAGATCTCCTCGCCCAGCCGGACGATGTCGTCCACCTTGTGGCCGGCCACGAACGTCAGCGCCGCCTGCCGGGCGGCGTCGATGTGGTCCTGGTTCTCCGCGCCGACCACCCGGAACCACACCTGGCCCCAGATCATGCGGGCGAGGTCGGCCGGCCCGAAGAGCTTGCGGGCGGCCAGGCCCCGGGCGAAGTAGTAGATGGATGCGCCGCGCATGAGCGTGTTGTCCACGTCAAAGAACGCGCCGGCGGTGGGATCGGGGACCGGCGGCGGGCGCTGAACCTCGGCGACCGCGGCCGACGCCTCACCCGCCTGGGCCGCGCGGTCCCGCCGCAGCGGCCGCATCCGGGTCCCCAGCCGCCGCTCGGCGGCCGGGTACGAAGGCCCGGCGCCGGTGTCCTCTCCACCCGGCGGCGCAGGCCGTCCCCGCAGCAGCCTCATAGCGCCGCCAGTCTACTCCTGCGTGCACCCGGGGCCCCGCACCTGGTCTTTCATCTGGTGCGCATCATCGGCTGACGTCGTGCACCATAGACAGGGATGTCATCCTTCCTGGTTGCTGCCGTCGCCGCACTCGCCGCTGCCGTGGGCACCGGCCTGCTGGCGCGCGACTGCGCCCGGCTGCCCCGGATCGAGCTCATCGGCTGGCTGGTGGCGGCGGCCGCGCTGACGATCGCCCTGGCCGCGCAGGCGCTGGGCTACTACCACGGCTTCGGGGCCAGCACGTTCCGCGCCATCCAGCTGGCCGCGCTGCTGCTGGCGCCGCTGGGGCTGACCTGGGGAATGGCAGAGGTCGCCGGGCGGGGCGTGACCGCCCGGTTCGCGTCCCGGCTGGCGCTCGGGGCCCTCACCATCGTGGCGGGCGTGATCCTGGCGGTGGACCCGCTCGAATCCGCCGCGTTCAGCAAGGCGTGGCCGGCCGCCTCCGTGCACTACGGGTTCATCGCGAACGGGGTGCTCACCCTGCTCGCGGTCGTCACCGTGCTGGCGGCGGTGGTCGCGGTGATCGTCACCGGGGTCCGCAGCCGCAGCGAACCGGGCTGGCAGGGCGCCTTCGGTGTGACGGCGGCCGGCGGCGGCGCGGCAGTGGCGCTCCAGCTGCTGCGGCTGACCCTGCCGCTGAACGCCGCGTACGCGGCGGTGTGCCTGCTGGCGGCCGTGCTGACCTGGTACGCCGGCACCCGCAGCGACGTGCGGCGGCTGGGCATCCGCGGCGCGCCAGCGGCAGCGCGCGGCCGGCGCTACCCGGACGACGACTACGGCGGCCTGTACCGGCCGGACGACAGCGGCTACCCGAGCCGCCGGGACGGCGGCTGGGAGCAGTTCGGCCCGGACACCGGGTACGGCCCGATGGCGCCGGACACCGGCTACGGGCAGGTGGGCGCCGACACCGGGTACGGCTACCAGACCGGCAGCCGCGACATCAGCGACACCGGATACGGCTTCTACCGTGACGACACCGGTGGCCTGCGGGCGGTCAGCGACACCGGGTACGGGCTGTACCGCGACGACAACACCGGCGGCATGGTGTTCACCGACGGCACCGGGGATGGCCTCGGCGCCGTGGACACCGGCTTCGGGCTGCCCGGGCTGGGCGCCGCGGGGGTGGGCGCCGCGGGGATGACGGGCGAGGAGGAGGAAGAGGGCACCGCCCGGCTGTACGGGCAGATCGCCATCTACACCCTGCTGGAGGGCCGGGCCGAGGAGTTCGACCGGCTGGCACAGGACGTGGTGGCCAAGGTCAAGGCCCGGGAGCCGGAAACGCTCGTGTTCGTGATGCACGGCGTCCCGTCCGCGCCGATGCAGCGCATCCTCTACGAGGTCTACCGCGACCAGGCCGCCTACGAGCACCATGCCGAGCAGGCCTACGTCCAGGCGTTCGAGGAGCAGCGCAAGCCCTTCGTGCTGGCGACCAACGTGATCGAGCTGGGGGTCCGGCAGGCGAAGGTGCTGCCGCTGGCGCCGGGAGCGCCGCCGCCCCGCCCGGTGCCGCAGCCGGAGCCCCCGGCGCAGCCGCCGCGGTCGCGCACGCAGGCCGGTTCCGGCCCCGCCCGGCCGCGGAGCGACGCCCCCGTCCGGTCGCGGAGCGACGCGCCGCCGGCCTGGCCGCGGAGCGACGCCCCGCCGGCCCGGCCCCGCGGCGACGCCCAGCCGGCCCGGCCGCGGAGCGACGCGCCGCCGGCCCGGCCCCGCGGCGACGCTCAGCCGGCCCGGCCCCGCGGCGACGGCCCGCCGGCCCGGCCCCGGGGGGACGGCCAGCCGGCCCGG
>JBLMWU010000279.1:0-7443 GCA_050257395.1 Gemmatimonadota bacterium
GCCGTCTGGACTGACGAGCGACGAGCGACGAAGGAGCGAGGAGCGAGGAGGGAAGACGGCGGGCTCCAGCGGCCCGGAGGCGAGCCGAGGGCCAGAAAGGCGGAGGGAAGACGGCGGGCTCCAGCGGCCCGGAGGCGAGCCGAGGGCCAGAAAAGACAGCGGGAAGACGGCGGGCTCCAGCGGCCCGGAGGCGAGCGCGGGCCAGAAAGGGGGCCCGGAGGCGAGCGCGGGCCAGAAAGGCGGCCCGGAGGCGAGCGCCGGCCAGAAAGACAGCGCGCGGGCCGGGAAAACTAGTGGCTGCCGACGGGGCGGGCCTGGATCAGGCCGTAGGCCTCGTCCACCGGGATGATCTGCACCCCGAGCGGCATCAGCGAGATCGGGATGATCTTGAAGCTGCCCAGCCCGAGCGGGATGCCGATGATCGTCAGGCACAGCGTGATGCCGGTCACCAGGTGGCCGAGCGCCAGCCACCAGCCGAACAGCACGATCCAGATGACGCCGCCGATCAGCGAGCCCACGCCGGCCCCGGGCCGGTGCTCGATCGTCCGGCCGAACGGCCAGAGCACGTAGTTGGCGATCCGGAACGACGCGATGCCCAGCGGGATGGTGACGACCAGGAAGAACAGCGCGAAGCAGACCAGGCCTGCCAGCGCGTAGGCGATCGCCATCCAGAACCCGCACAGCACAAGCCAGATCACATTGAGGATAGTTCTCATCAGGCCCCCCCGTCTGCGGCCATTACCCCTCAATTCGACTGTACCCACCCCGCCACGCGGCAGACCGCAGGCAGGGGCCAGGCCCGGGACTATGGCGTCACAGGCAGCCTGAGCGGGCCACAGGGGGCGCGGAGCGCCCAGGCCCGAGCGAGCCAAAGGGCCGCGCCGCCGTCTGGACTGACGAGCGACGAGCGACGAAGGAGCGAGGAGCGAGGAGGGAAGACGGCGGGCTCCAGCGGCCCGGAGGCGAGCCCGGGCCCGGAAGAGAGAGGGAAGACGGCGGGCTCCAGCGACCCGGAGGCGAGCGAGGGCCAGAAAGAGAGTGAGCGAGGGCCTAGAAAAGGAGCTGGTCCAGGCCGACGGTCAGGCCTTCGGGCAGCGACTGGACGCCGCGGATGCCCAGCAGCACGCCGGGCATGAACGATTCCCGGTCCAGCGAGTCGTGCCGGATGGTCAGCGTCTCCCCGTGCCCGCCGAACAGGACCTCCTGGTGGGCCAGCAGGCCGGCCAGGCGGATCGCGTGGACGTGCACGCCGTCCTGGACCGCCCCGCGCGCCCCTTCGGCCGCGGTCACTGTGGCATCGGGGGGCGGGCCGAGGCCGGCCGCGGACCGGGCCTCGCCGATCAGCGCGGCGGTCCGGGTGGCGGTGCCGGAGGGGGCGTCGACCTTACGGGCGTGGTGCAGCTCGATGATCTCAGCGGACTCGAAGAACCGGGCCGCCTGCGCCGCGAACCGCATCATGAGCACGGCCCCGATGGAGAAGTTCGGCACGATGAGCGACCGGATGCCGGGGGCGGCGGCGAGCCAGTCCCGGACCTGGGCCTGCCGCTCCTCGCCGAAGCCGGACGTGCCGACCACGGTGTCGAGGCCATGCTGCACGCACCACTGCAGGTTGCCCATGACCACGCCGGGATGGGTGAAGTCCACCACCACGTCGCAGCCGGCCAGGGCGTCCAGGCTGTCGCCCTGGTCCACCCCGGCGGCGACCTCCATGCCGTCGGCGGCCGCGACCGCCTCACACACCGTCGCGCCCATGCGGCCCTTGGCGCCGAGCACCCCGACCTTGATCATCGTCACGCCCCTACCCGAGTGCGGCGGTGAAAGCGTCCGCGTCGTCGAACGGGCCGACCACGGCGAGCGCCTTGGGCTGGGCCAGGATGGCCGCCGCGATCTCCCGCACGTCGTCGTGGGTGACCGCCTCGATTGAGGCGAGGATCTCGTCCACCGGCTCCAGCCGGGGGTAGACGAGCTCGGACTTGCCCAGACGGCTCATGCGCGAGGACGGGTCCTCCAGCCCGAGCACGATCGAGCCGCGCAGCTGGCCCTTGCCCCGGTCCAGCTCGGCGTCGGTGAGCCCGGCGGAGATGACCTTCTCCACCTCGGCCCGGCAGATCGCCAGCACCTCGTCCGCCTTGGACGGCATGCACCCGACGTACACGCCCCACATGCCGGCGTCGGCGTGCTGCGAGGTGAAGCTGTACACCGAGTAGGCCAGCCCGCGCTTCTCCCGGACCTCCTGGAACAGCCGGGACGACATGCCGCCGCCCAGCGCAGCGTTGAGCACCCCGAGCGCGAACCGGCGGTCGTCGGTGCGGGCCACCGCGCTGCAGCCGAGCACCAGGTTGGCCTGCTCGATGCCGCGCGACACCAGCCGCACCCCGGTGCCGTCCGCCGGGTTGGCCGGCCCGGAGCCGTTCAGCCGCGGCGGGGCGGGCGCCACGTCGCCGCTGAGCAGGCCGCCGAAGGCACGGCTGACCTGCTCGACCACGGCAGCGTGGCTGACGTTCCCGGCCACCGCCACCACCAGGTTCTCCGGGCGGTAGCGGGCGGCGTAGTGCTCGGTGATCTGGTCCCGGGTGATGGCGTTGATCGACTCCACCGTGCCGAGGATGGGCCGTCCGAGCGGGCTGTCGCCGAACAGCTGCGCGGCGAACGCCTCGTGGACAGAGTCGGACGGATCGTCCTCGTTCATGGCGATCTCGTCGAGGATCACGCCGCGCTCAGCGTCCACCTCGCGCGGCTCGATCAGCGAGCCGGTCACCATGTCCGACAGCACGTCGATGGCCAGCGGCAGGTCGGCGTCGAGCACCCGCGCGTAGTAGCAGGTGTACTCCTTGCCGGTGAACGCGTTCAGCTCGCCGCCGACCGCGTCCAGCGCCGCCGAGATCTCCAGCGCCGTGCGCTTGCTGGTGCCCTTGAACAGCAGGTGCTCCAGGTAGTGCGTGGCGCCGGCGTGGGTGAGGTCCTCGTCGCGGGACCCCACCCCCGCCCAGATCCCGAAGGCGGCGGACCGCACGGACGGCAGCGCCTCCGTGACGACCCGCAGCCCGCCGGGCAGGACAGTGCGCGTGACGATGCTGCCGTCGCCGCGGGAGTCGCTCACGAGTTACGGTGCCTGCGCTCGCGGTGCCGGGTCCGGTGGCCTTCGCCGTCACCCCGGCCGCCCTCGCCCCGGCTGCCGTTCTGCTCGCCCCGCGGCGGCCCGTCGTCACCGCCGCCGTCCGCGGCGGCCGCGGCTTCCCGCTCCACGACCTCGACCGGGACCAGCGAGAGCTTGCCGCGGTCGTCCACCTCGCGGATCTCGACCTGGATCTTCTCGCCGACCTTGATGACGTCGTCCACGTTCTCGATCCGGGCGCCGCCGTGCAGCTTTCGGATCTGGGTGATGTGGAGCAGGCCGTCCTTGCCGGGCAGCAGCGAAATGAACGCGCCGAAGGTCGTCGTCTTCACCACCGTGCCCAGGAAGCGCTCCCCGACCTCGGGGATGTGCGGGTTGGCGATGGCGTTGATCGAGGCGCGGGCGGCCTCGGCCGACGGGCCGTCGGTGGCGCCGATGTAGATCGTGCCGTCGTCCTCGATGGTGATCTCGGCGCCGGTGTCCTCCTGGATGGAGTTGATCATCTTGCCCTTGGGGCCGATCACCTCGCCGATCTTGTCGACCGGGACCTTGATCGTGATGATCCGCGGCGCGTTCGGGCTCATCTCGGCCGGGGCGTCGATGGCCTCGCGCATGACGTCCAGGATGGTCAGCCGCGCGGCGCGGGCCTGGGTGAGCGCCGCCGCCAGCACCGATGCCGGGATGCCGTCCAGCTTGGTGTCGAGCTGGAGGGCGGTGACCACGTCCCGGGTGCCGGCGACCTTGAAGTCCATGTCGCCGAACGCGTCCTCGGCGCCCAGGATGTCGGTCAGGGTGACGTACTGGCCGCCCTCGTGGATCAGGCCCATCGCGATGCCCGCGACCATGTCGCGCAGCGGCACGCCGGCGTCCATCAGCGCCATGGTGGACGCGCACACCGACCCCATCGAGGTGGAGCCGTTGGAGCCGATCGCCTCGGAGACCTGCCGGATCGCGTAGGGGAACTCCTCGCGGGCCGGCAGCACCGGGATCAGCGCGCGCTCGGCGAGCGCGCCGTGGCCGATCTCCCGCCGCTTGGGCGAGCCGACCCGGCCGGTCTCCCCGGTGGAGTACGGCGGCATGTTGTAGTTGTGCATGTACCGCTTGGTCCGCTCGGGGTTGAGCGTGTCGATCATCTGCTCCATCCGGAGCATGTTCAGGGTGGTGACGCCGAGCACCTGGGTCTCGCCCCGCTCGAACAGCGCGGACCCGTGCACCCGCGGCAGCACGTGCGCCTCGGCGGACAGGCGGCGGATGTCGGTGAGGCCGCGGCCGTCCATGCGCACGCCCTCGGCGATGATCCGCTCCCGGATCAGCTTCTTGGTCAGCGCCCGGAACGCGCCGCTGATCTCCTTCTCGCGGCCCTCGAACTGGGCGGCGAGCTGCTCGGCGGCCAGCGCCTTGACCCGGTCGGTCTCGCTCTCGCGCTCCTGCTTGCCCGTGATCGTCAGCACCTTGGCCAGTTCACCGGACACGGCCCGGGCGACGGCGTCGTAGACGTCCGGCTGGTAGTCCGCGTAGGTGGGGAACTCGGCGGTCTCCTTGGCGGCCTGGCGGGCGACCTGCTGCTGGGCCTCGCAGAGCTGCTTGATGGCCGGCTTGGCGGCCTCCAGCCCCTCGGCGATCCGCTCCTCGGTCGGGGCGACCGCGCCGCTGCCGGCGTCGGCCAGCATGGGCAGCGTGCGGGCGGTGGACTCGGCCTCCACCATCATGATCGCCACGTCGCCGTCCTCCAGCACCCGGCCGGCCACCACCATGTCGAAGGTGGCGTCCTCCAGCTGCGGGTGGGTGGGGAAGGCGACCCACTGGCCCTTGATCAGCGCGACCCGGACCCCGCCGATCGGCCCGGAGAAGGGCAGCCCGGCGAGCTGGGTGGACAGCGAGGCGGCGTTGATGGCCACCACGTCGTACAGGTGCTCCGGGTGGAGCGCCATGATGGTCTCGACGATCTGGACCTCGTTGCGCAGGCCCTTGACAAAGGACGGGCGCAGCGGCCGGTCGATGAGGCGGCAGGTGAGGATGGCGTCCTCGGACGGGCGCCCCTCCCGGCGGAAGAACGAGCCGGGGATCCGGCCCGCCGCGTACATCCGCTCCTCCACGTCCACCGTCAGCGGGAAGAAGTCGAGCCCTTCCTTGGGCTGCCGGCCGGCCGTGGTGGCGGACAGCACCATGGTCTCGTCGTCCAGGAAGACGACGGCCGAGCCAGCGGCGAGGCGGGCGAGGCGGCCGGTTTCAAATCTGATCGTGACAGTGCCGAACTGGCCATTATCAATGACTGCTTCGGCGGTATACACACCCTCCACGGGTGGGACCTCCTTGACTGGGTCCCGCGCCCGCCATTCCCCGGGTTGCGCTGCCGGCCAGGAGGCCGGATGGCCCATCTGGCCGGGCTGACTGCCGGCCGGTCTTCGATTGAAGCCCTCGGCCCGGGTCGGTGCCGCGGACGGCGGCTGGCCCAGCCCGAGAACCACTACCGAGGACCGGCCCAGGCGCCCTTCTGCGCTCCGGAGCCGGGCCGCGGGATGTTGTTCTCTATCTACTTGTGATGCGGGTACCTGGTACTGACCCTACCTGCGCAGGCCCAGCTTCTGGATGAGCGCGCGGTAACGCGCGATGTCCTTGCTCGCCAGGTACTTCAGCAGCCGGCGGCGGCGGCCCACGAGGAGCAGCAGGCCCCGGCGGCTGTGGTGGTCGTGCTTGTGCACCTTGAGGTGCTCGGTGAGATCGTTGATCCGCCGCGTCAGCAGTGCGACCTGGACTTCCGGCGAGCCGGTGTCACCCTCACTGGTCGCGTGCCCGGAGATGATCTCTTTCTTAGCGGTTGTGTCCAGCGGCACGTAACGTTCCCTATCGTCGTAGCTCTTCCAGGGTGCCCGTGCGGATCCCGAGATCAGTGCGGGCAGGAGGCGCACCACGGAAATGGGTGCCGGGCCCCCTTTAACGGGCGGCCGCTTGAGGGTGCAGCCGACCGGGCCGGCGACACCGGCCGGTATTCACGGTATCACGCCCTGGACCCCCCTATGGCCGCCGCTCCGGGGCGGCCGGCACGCCGCGCACCCGCGGGCACCTGCGCGGCAGAGGCAACCTGCCCCCCGGCCGGGACCTTCGTCTCTGCCTCCGCGCCGCCCGCCCGGCCAACGGTGGTTTGTGGGGGGTTTGTCCCGGATGCCGGGACCCGGCCCGCCCGCCTCACACCATACGGGGAACCGCGAGGGAGCGGGCCACCAGCAAGCGCATCGCCAAGGTCGCCTTCACCGGTGAGACCGTGACCGGGCGGCTGATCATGCAGTACGCCGCGCAGAACATCATCCCGGTCACCCTGGAGCTGGGCGGCAAGTCTGTACGGGGCGTGGGGCCGGCCCGGGCTGGTGCTGGACATCGAGCCCGGCTTCCCGGAGGGTTTCTCGCTGCCCGCCGGGGAGGGCACGCACTTCGTGATCAGGACCTCGTCCGGGCAGGCACTCAGCTGCCCGGCAGGGCCGTAGAAGGTCCCAGCTAGCCGGGCATTACGCCTCTAATGGGCAGGCACTGACCCGGCGAGCATGGGATGGGTGGCCGTGTGCCACCGGTATGACCCTCGATACGGGAGATCATCATGAAGACGCGGCCCGGCCTGAGTGAAGCCGGTCTCGGCGCTGGCAAGAAGGCCCGCCTGCACCGGATCCTGTTCCAGCACGGCCTGCGCAACGGCACGGCCCTGTTCCTCCCCTACGACCAGGGGCTGGAGCACGGCCCGCGTGACTTCTTCGCCAACCCCGCCGCTGGCGACCCGAAGTACATCATCAAGCTGGCGCTGGAAGGCGGCTTCAACGGCATCGCCATCCAGATCGGCCTGGCGGAGAAGTTCTACTGGGACTACGCGGGCGAGGTGCCGCTGGTCCTCAAGCTGAACGGGAAGACCGAGATCCCGCCGGACGACGAGGCCCTGTCGCTGGTGCACGCCAGCGTGGCGGACGCGGTCCGGCTGGGCGCCGACGCGGTCGGCTACACCATGTACGTGGGCACCCCCGCGGCCGAAGCGGACTTCCATCAGTTCCGGCAGATCCGCGAGGACGCGCAGCGGTACGGCATGCCGCTGGTGGTCTGGGCCTACCCGCGCGGGTCGGCGGTCGAGGCCAAGGGCGGGCGGGACTCGTTCTACGCGGTGGACTACGCGGCCCGCACCGCCAGTGAGCTGGGCGCCGACGTGGTGAAGGTCAACTTCCCGCACCCGGAGAAGCAGTCCGGCGTCAAGGAGGCGTACCTGGAGGAGTTCTCGAGCCAGCAGGCGATCGACGCGGTGGTGCGGTCCGCGAACCGGACCCTGCTGCTGGTCTCGGGCGGTTCCAGGG
>JBLMWU010000280.1:0-60254 GCA_050257395.1 Gemmatimonadota bacterium
GGCCCGGTGTCGCCGTCCCCGGCCCGCTTGAAGTCCTGCGCGGCCAGCAGCGGCACGGCCGTGCCGCCGTCTGACAGCGCGAACAGCGAGACCTCGGGCCCGTCCAGGTACTCCTCGATCACCACCCGGCCGCAGGCCTTGGCGTGGGCCAGTGCCACCGCCCTGTCCTCGGTGACCACCACGCCCTTGCCCGCCGCCAGCCCGTCGGCCTTCACCACGAACGGCGGCCCGAAATCGGTCAGGGCCTCCTCGGCGGCCTGCTCGCTGTCGCAGGTGCGGGCGGCCGCGGTGGGGATGCCGGCCGCCGTCATGATCTCCTTGGCGAACGACTTGGACCCCTCGATCAGGGCGGCATCGCGGTCCGGGCCGAAGCAGGCGATGCCCGCCGCCCGCAGCGCGTCGCCCAGCCCGGCCACCAGCGGCGCCTCCGGCCCGACCACGACCAGGTCCGGGGCGAGGCGGCGGGCGAGCGCGGTGACCGCCCCGGGGTCGGCCAGATCGGCCGGGTGGACGGCGGCCGCCAGCCGGGCGATGCCGGGGTTGCCCGGTGCCGCGTGCAGGTCCGTGACGGCGCTGTCGGCGGCCAGGGCGCGCGCCAGGGCGTGCTCGCGGCCGCCGGAACCCAGGAGGAGGACTCGCACGCGCGTGAGCCTACCTGGATCGCCCCGCCCGCCCGGCCGTTAGTCCTGGCTGGCCCGGGCGGCCCAGATCCGCTGCACCAGTTCCGCCCGGTTGCTCACGCCGGCCTTCGCGAAGATGCGCTTGAGGTGCTGCTTGACCGTGTTCTCGCTCACCACCGCGCGCTGGGCGATCTGCCTGGTGGTCAGGCCGGTGCTCACCCACTCGGCGATCTGCTGCTCGCGGGCGGACAGGATGTCCCACAGCGGGAGCCGGGCCGCGGGCTCGCCGGTGCACGGGTAGATGAGGGTCAGCGACGCGGCGAACTGCCCTGGCAGCCGCACCGACTTCACGATGAGCTGCACCGGCCGCCCGGGCCCGGCCGCGTTCCCGACCGCGATCCGCTGGCCCCGCTGCCGGAAGCCCGCCATCGCCTCCGCGATCTGCGGCCGGGCCAGCTCCAGCAGGGAGGGGCTGTCCCCGGCCGCGGGCTGGCTGGCGGCCCGGTTGGTGTAGATCACGTTCCCGTCCAGGTCGGTGACCACCATCGCCTGCGGCAGCCGGTCCAGGGACGCCTCCAGCAGGCTGACCCGCTGCCCGGTCTGCTCGTACCGCAGGGCCCGCTCCACCGCCAGCCCGACCTGCTCCGCCGCCTGGCTCGCGGCGGCCAGGTCGGCGGCGGCGAAGGGGCGGTCGGAGCGGCCGCGGGCGAAGTTGATGGTCCCGATGAACTCACCGGCCACGACGACCGGGGCCTCCAGGGAGTGGAAGAACCCGGCCCGGCGCAGCACGTCATGGGCTGGCGCGCGCTCCCAGCCCCCGGCGCAGCGGACCCGGGTGCTGTCGATGGGGCGCAGGTGCCGCTGCACGAAATCCAGGACCGGGTCGCCCGCGCGGCCGTGCTCCTCGTAGTCGGCGAGGAAGTCCGCGGACACGTCGGCCGCCACCATGTCCGGGGAGCCGGAGTCCCGGTCCAGCCGGTAGAACCCCCGGCCGCGGGCGCCGATCACGTCAGGGACCGCGGTCAGGTAGGCCCGCAGCACCTCGGCCTCGGTGAGCGCGCTCTGCAGGCATGCCGCGAGCCGGTGCTGGCCGGCGGCGCGGACGGACATGAGCGTGGGTCACCTGCTATCCGGCTCTGGAGGACTGCCGGTGATGAGGTGAAGTTTCTCACCAAATGACCGGCAGCGGCCAGAGTCCCGCCAGGCCCCGGCGAGCTCAGACGACGGGGTAGGAGCTGTGGCTGACCCCGAGCCTGTCCGCGAACCAGTCGGTGAGCGCGGCCACCGCGGTCGCGGCGTAGTCGTAGCTGCAGTGCAGGGAGCCCGGCCCGTCGTAGACCTCGAACGTCACGTCGTCGGTGGTCAGGGCGTCGACGAAGCGCCGGGCGCCGGCCAGGTCCATGATGACGTCGTCGGTGCCGTGCAGCACGTACACCGGCACGCTGATCTGCTGCGCGTAGCCGTCCAGGGTGAACTTCGTGAGCTTCTCCCGGGCGTCCGCGTCCCCGCTCGCGCCCAGCAGCCACTGCAGCTGCTGCTGCAGCGGCGGGTAGAACTCGTAGAAGTCGGTGAGCACGTCCCAGGTGCCGCACCAGGCCGCGACCGCCTTGACCCGCTTCTCCACCGCGGCGGCGCGGGGCGCGTAGTAGCCGCCGAGGCTCACCCCGGCCAGGCCGATGGCCTCGGCGTCGACGTCGTCCCGGGTGGCGAGGTAGTCGAGGATCGCCGCCACCGGCACCTCGTAGTCCGGCCGGCTGTAGATCTTCTTGAACCGCAGCGAGCCGCCCCGCCCGGGCGTGTCCACGACGACCAGGTTCATGCCGCGGGCCGGGAACTGGTTGCCGCCGAGGAAGTACAGCTCCTCCGCCCACGAGTCGGCCCCGCCGAGGAACAGGACGGTGGGCCGCCGCTGCGTCCCGGCGTCCGGCCGGACGATGTACCCGTCGAGGACGGCGCCTTCGAAGGGCACGCCGATCTGCTCGATCTGGGGTCCGGCCAGCCGGGCCGCCTCCCGGAAGCAGCCCACGCCCTCGGTGTAGGCCTCCGCCCGGCGCGGGTCGTGGGAGGGGAAGAAGAACTCGCTGTGCCGCCAGTAGCTCAGCGCCCGGAACAGGGCCCTGGCGCCGGTGTAGGTGTGCCCGGCGGCGGCCTGGGCGCGCCCGTACCCGGCGACTTCCCGGGCGGTGCGGCTCCACTCCCGGTGCCACACCTCCACGTCGGTGGAGTCACCGATGCGTGCCGCGGTCCGCGCGCACTCGAACAGGTCGGCCCCGCCCACCGCGACTTCGGCGAGCAGGCGGAAGGTCTGCAGCGACCAGTCCTCGTTCTGCGGGAAAAGCTCAATCAGGCGCAGTTCCGGCTTCACCGCTCACCTTCCGATCGCGTGTTCCTGGCTGATCCGGACGCTAGCGCCGCGGGCCCCGTCCCGCTGTCACCCGGACGGGTCAAACCTGGCGCGGAGCCGGGCCCGGAATGTACCCAGCGGGGTGACACGCGCACCGGCCCCCGCGCCGTAAGGTGCCGCCGAGGCGCGCGGGCGAGCCACAAGGGCGCGGTGCGCCCGTTCCGGCTGAAGGGCCGCGCCGCGCCGCCATCTGGTCTACGAGCGGAACCCCAAGGGGCGCGGTAGCGCCCAGGCCGGAGCGAGCCAAAGGGCCGCGCCGCCGTCTGGACTGACGAGCGAGGCGACGGAGGAGCCGGAGCGGGGAGGGAAGACGGCGGGCTCGAGCGGCCCGGAGGCGAGCGAGGGCCAGAAATGAGCGCCCCGGAGGCGAGGGAGGGCCGGAGGTAATGAGCGAGCTGGAGATCCGCACGTTGTGGTCGCAGGTGGAGGAGGTCCGCTCCGCGGCGGGCGCGGCCGATGAGGGCGGGCCGCTGCGCAAGGTGGCGGCCTGCGCGGTGATCCGGAACCCGTTGGCTGGGCACGGGTTCGTCGCCGACCTGTCGCCGCTGGTGGACGGCTCCGCCGCGCTCGGGACCAGGCTGGGCGAGGCGGCCCGGGCGCTGTGCGGCCCGGTGCAGAGCTACGGCAAGGCCGCCATCGTCGGCACCGCCGGTGAGCAGGAGCACGGCAACGCCGTGCTGACGTCCGCGTTCGGCGACGCCTTCCGGGCGGCGATCGGCGGCGGCAGGGCGTGGATCAGCTCGGCCACCAAGCGGGCGGCCCCCGGCTCGGTGATCGACGTGCCGCTCGCCTTCAAGGACGAGATCTGGGTGCGCAGCCACTACGACGCGCTGGAGGTCCGGGTCCCGGACGCGCCGCTGCCGGACGAGATCGTGGTGATCGCCGCCGTGGCCAGCCGCGGCCGGATCAACGCCAGGCTCGGCGGCATGACCCTGGCCCAGGCCACCGGGGAGCAGGCGGGATGAGCCCGACCCTCGCCCTGGTCAACGCGGGGGCGGTGTTCACGGGGGACCTGGCCGAGCCGGTGGCCGCGGGCGTGGACACGGTCGTCTGCGACGGCGGGACCATCGCCGCGGCCGGCGCCCGGGCGGACCTGGCTGACCTCCTCGGCGCCGCCGAGGTGACGGTGGACGTGCGCGGGGCGACCATCGCGCCAGGGCTCATCGACTCCCACTGCCACGTCGTGCTGGGCGACTACACGCCGCGCCAGCAGACCGTCGGCTTCCTGGCCAGCTACGTGCACGGCGGCATCACCCGGTGCATCTCACCGGGCGAGATCCACGCGCCCGGGCGGCCGCACGACGCCGCCGGGGTGAAGGCGCTCGCCATCGCGGCGCGCGCCTGCTTCGAGAACTTCCGGCCCGGCGGCATGCGGGTCCACGCCGGCGCGATCGTGCTCGAACCGGTGCTGACCGGCCAGGACTTCGCGGACGTGCAGGCGGCCGGGGTCCGGCTGGCGAAGTTCGGCTTCGGGCTGTACGCCGACCCCGCGGACGGGGTGGACCAGGTCCGCTGGGCACAGCAGCACGGCATCACCGTCATGTGCCACTCCGGCGGGGCGAGCATCCCCGGGTCCAAGCCCATCACCCCGGACCACCTGCTGCTGCTGCGCCCGGACGTGTGCGGCCACATCAACGGCGGGCCGACCTCGCTGCCGGAGGACGGGGTGGATGTGCTGGTCCGCGAGACGGACATGGCGCTGCAGCTCGTGCAGGCCGGCAACCTGCGGTCGTCCCTGCGCATCCTGGCGCTGGCCCGCGAAACCGGCAACCTGCACCGGGTGGTGATCGGCTCGGACACGCCCACCGGGACCGGCGTGATGCCGCTCGGCATGATCAAGACCGTGGCCGAGCTGTCGTCGCTCGGCGGCCTCCCGCCCGCCGAGGCGTGGGCGCTGGCCACCGGCAACTGCGCCCGGGTGTGGGGCCTGGACGCCGGCCTCGTCCGGCCGGGCCGGCCCGCCGACCTGGTCGTCATGGACGCGCCGTGGGGCTCGGCGGCCGGCGACGCCGCCGGCGCGCTGGCCCGGGGGGACATCCCGGGCATCAGCGCCGTGCTGACCGACGGCGTGGTCCGCCTGCTGGCCAGCCGGAACACCCCGCAGGCGGCGCGCCAGGTGGCGGCCCCGGCGTCGCTGGCCCACCTGTCAGGGGGGCACTAGCGTGCGGGTCGAGGCGGACCTGGGCGCCTGCCAGGGATACGTGTGCTGCGTCATGGCCGCCCCGGAGGTCTTCGACGTGGACGACGACAGCGGCAAGGTCGTGCTGCTCACCGGCGAGCCGGGCGAGGAGCTGCGGGCGAAGGTGGCGGAGGCCGTCCGGTCCTGCCCGTCCGGGGCGCTCCGGCTGGCAGACGGCTGAGCGGCCCGAAAAAGTACCCGATTGAGTAATCCGCCCCGCGGCGGCCAGTGGCTAGGCTGCGGCAGAAGGGCCACCGCGGCCGTGGGAGGCACCGCTCATGTACGGCCTGCACAAACTCCTGTGGGAGCTGCGCCGCGACCCGGACCTCGCCGCGCGGTTCCGCGCCGACCCGGCCGCTGTCACCAGCCGGTACGACCTCACCGGGCCGGAACGGGACGCCATGATCAACCGGGATTTCCGGTTCCTGTTCGGCCAGGGGGTCAACCCGTATCTGCTGTATTTCTGCGCGCTGCAGATCGGGGTGAGCCGGGACGCCTACTACGCGCAGCTCCGCGGCGAGCCGGCACCGCAGGGAGGGTGACACCAGGTGGCCCACCTAAGCGGGGTCTACGCGACCTCACACTCGCCCGGGATGACCGGGTTCCCCGGGCGCGCCGACCCGGCCAGGCGGGAGCCGGTCATGACCGCGTTCGCCGAGGTGGCCGCCCGGGTCGCCGCGATCAGGCCGGACGTGATCGTCGCCGTGTCGGTGGAGCACTTCACCAACTTCTTCCTGTCCAACCTGCCCGCGTTCTGCGTGGTCACCTCCGACCGTCATCTCGGCCCGGTCACCGCCGAGATGGGAGAGTTCCTGCAGATACCGCAGCGGCACTACCCGGGCGCGCCCGCGCTGGCGGGCCACCTCTACCGGTACGCCCTCGGCCACGACTTCGACCCGTCCCTGGCCGAGGGCGGCTTCGACTTCGACGAGAACTTCTGCGTGCCGCTGCGGCTCATCGCCGCCGACCCGGCCACCCCCGTGCTGCCGGTCGTCGTGAACGGGGTGAACCCGCCCTACCCGACCCCCGCGCGCTGCTACGCGTTCGGGCGGATGCTGCGCGGCGCCGTCGAGGCGTTCAGCCAGGACCTGCGGGTGGTGGTGCTGGCCACCGGCGGGCTGTCCCACTGGGTCGGGATGCCGCAGTCCGGCACCATCAACACCGGGTTCGACCGGGAGTTCCTGCGCCGGCTGGGCAAGGGCGACCGGGCGGCACTGGTGGACTACACCGACGAGGAGCTCGACGCCGCCGGCAACGGGGCACACGAGATCCGGACCTGGCTGGTCGCCGCGGGCGCGGCCGGCGTGGGCTTCGACACCCTGGCCTACGAGCCGGTCCCGCAGTGGCTGACCGGGACCGCCGTGGCCGCCGCCCGCCTGTAGTGCAGACCCCGAGCAAGGAGCGAGGATGACGACCACCCCCACCATCACCGCGCGCGATCTGCGGGGCGTGATGGCCTACCCGCCCACCCCGGCGCTGCCCGGCTCGGAACGCGCCGACGCGCGCAACACGGTCGACCTGGCGGAGACCGAGCGCATGATCCGGGTCCTGATCGAGGACGGGGTCGACGCGATCGCGCTCAACGGCACGCTGGGCGAGTGCGCCAGCCTCATGCTGGGCGAATGGAAGGACTTCGCCGCCTGCGTGGCTGACACGGTGCGGGCGGTGCGGCCCGGCTTTCCGGTCTTCATCGGGGCCACCACGCTCAACACCCGCGACACCATCGAGCGGATGCGCTTCCTCGCGGACATCGGCATCCCCGGCACCCTGCTCGGCCGCCCCATGTGGGGCGAGATGGTCAGCGACGTGATGATCCGCTTCTACCGGGACGTGGCCGCGGCCGTGCCGCAGCTGGCCATCTGCGTGTACGACAACACCGCGGCGTTCCGCGGCATCATCCCCCGGCCGGTGTACCGGGCGCTGGCCGAACTGCCGCAGATCGTGGCGGTGAAGTACGCGGGCGGCGCTTCGGTCGGCTTCCGGTTCCACAACGACCTGGCCGTAGTGGGCACCGCGTTCCCGCTGATGCTGATCGAGACCGACTGGTACCCCGCCTGGACCATGTACGGCGAGGAGTACGCGCCGATGTGCTGGAGCTCCACCACCGCCTGCGGGCCCGCGCCGGTGCTGGCGCTGCGGGACGCGCTGCGCGAGGGGCGCGACGAGGACGCGCGGTGGGTCAGCGAACGGCTCCGCTGGGCGCACGAGCCGTTCCTGGTCGGCCAGGACTTCGGCGAGTTCGCCAAGTACAACGTGCCGCTGGAGAAGATCCGGGTGAACGCGGCCGGGTACATCCGGGTCGGCAAGTCCCGCCCGCCCTACAGCGAGGACTTGGTGCCGCAGCAGCACGCCGACGGCGCCATCGCCCACATCGACCGCTACAAGCAGGTGCTCAAAGAGGTCGCCGAGCGGTTCGGCAACCGGGGCGGAGGGGCGTCATGAGCCCGGTCACCGACGGCGGCGGCGCGGACGGCCTGCTGCGCGGCATGGGCGAGCGGATCCGCGCGGGCCGGGTGCCCGCCCGGATCTTCAACGACCCGGCGGTCTGGGAGCTGGAGCGCACCCGGCTGTTCGGCCGCTGCTGGTCGTTCCTGGGGCACGAGTCGGAGATCCCGCAGCCGGGCGACTACGTGACCCGCTACATCGCGGACAACAGCATCATCCTGGCCCGGGACGAGCACGGCGGCATCTGCGCCCATCTCAACCTGTGCCGGCACCGCGGCAACCAGATCTGCAAGGCCGAGATGGGCAACAGCTCGCACTTCCGCTGCTCCTACCACGGCTGGGTGTACAAGAACTCCGGCGAGCTGGTCGGCGTGCCGTTCCTCAAGGAGGGCTACGACAGCAAGCTGGACCGCAAGGAGTTCGGCCTGGTCAAGATCCGCACCGAGAGCTACGAGGGGCTGGTCTTCGGCACCCTGGACCCGGCCGCGCCCAGCCTGGCCGACTACCTCGGCGGGTTCCAGTTCTACCTGGACATCTACCTCAAGCCCGGGCCGTCCGGGGTGGAGGTGTACGGGCCGCCGGACCGGTGGGTGGCACGGACCAACTGGAAGATCTGCGCGGAGAACTTCTCCGGCGACGGCTACCACACCCCGGTGGCGCACCAGTTCGGGTTCGCGCTCGGCTACTTCCCGTCCTCGGGCAGCAGCCACAACCTGGGCTGGGCCATCCACATCCCCGGCAAGGGGCACGCCATCGGCATGGGCCACACGCCCGGCCTGCCGCCGTTCGCCGGCTACCCGGAGTCGCTGGTCAAGCAGATGCAGGCGACCCTGTCCGAGGCGCAGCTGGACATGTTCGCCAAGACCCGCACCGCCGTCGGCACGGTGTTCCCCAACCTGTCGTTCCTGATCCAGCCGTTCAGCCCGATCCCCGGCGAGCCGGGGCTGCGCTTCTGCACCATGCGGCTGTGGCACCCGACCGGCCCGGACAGCATCGAGATGTACTCCTGGTGCCTGGTCCCGCGGGACGCCGACCCGGAGTACAAGGAACGCGCCTACCAGGCCTACACGCTGGCGTTCGGGCAGGCGGGCACGTTCGAGCAGGACGACTTCGAGAACTGGACCAACCTCACCAGGCAGGCGGGTTCCACGCTGGCCCGCGACCTGGAGTTCCCCTACCTGATGGGGCTCGACCTGGAGCCGCTCACCGACTGGCCGGGCCCGGGCGTGGCGGTCGGCCGGTACGTCACCGACAACAACTTCCGCAACCAGTGGGCGACCTGGCTCAGCTACCTGGAAAGGACGCCGTCATGACCGCTCCCGCTGTCGAGGAGGTCAGCGTCGAGGTCGTGCTGTCGCTGCAGCGGTTCCTGGCACTGGAGTGCCTCGCCCTGGACGAGGGCCGGTTCCGCGACTGGCTGGCCATGTTCGCCGAGGACGGCCGGTACGAGGTCCCGGTGCGGGTGACCCGCGAGAAGGGCGCCGAGTGGGACCTGTCGCCCCGTTCGCGGATCTTCGACGACGACAAGCGGACCCTGGAGATCCGGGTCCGCCGGCTGGAGACCGACTTCGCCTGGGCCGAGCAGCCGCCGTCGCGCACCCGCCACCACCTGTCCAACATCCTGGTCGAGCCCGGCCCGCAGGACGGCACCTACCTGGTCCGGTCCAACTGCCTGATCTACCGGAGCCGGGGCGACTCCCCGGACCACGACCTGGTGTCGCTGCAGCGCCGGGATCTCGTCCGGCGCGACGGCGCGGGCTGGCTGTTCGTGCACCGCTGGGCGGCGGTGGACCAGAGCACGGTCAACTCCCGGAACCTGTCCTTCTTCCTGTGATGGACGGCGATTTTCCTGTGAACGAGGACCGCGTGGATGGCGCGCCCATCGTCATCGGGAACGAGTTCGTGGACGTGGAGGTCCGCCGGGTGCACACCCGCAACGGGGTCCGGCTGGAGATCTACTCCCCGCGCCGGGGCACCAGCGTCCGGCTGGACGCGATGGTCCTCGACGCCCTGAGCTGGCAGCCGCCGGAGGTGTTCTCCGACTTGTTGCGGTCGGAGAGCGACGGCGTGCCGCGCCCGGACCCCGATGGTGGCTGACGCCGCGGGCGGCTGCCTGGCCAGGCGGCACGCCCTGGTCACCGGCGGCGGGTCCGGCATCGGGCTGGCGGTGGCGCAGGCGTACCTAGCGCAGGGAGCGCAGGTGACCGTGCTGGAACGCTCCACCGCCCGCGCCGAGGCGCTCCGCACGGCGCCGGATCACCTGACGGCAGGTCAGGCGCTTGCGGGTCACGCGGAGCCGGGCGGGGGGGAGCCGGGCGGCGCGGGACTGGGCAGCCCGGGGCTGGGCGGCGCCGGGCCCGGCCCCCGGATCGCGGTGGAGACGGGGGACACCACCGATCCTGCCGACGTGGCCCGGGCGGTGGCGCGTGCCAGCTCACCGGACGGGCGGCTGGACATCCTGACCACGTGCGCGGGCGTGTTCGACTTCTACGCCCCCGTCACCGGGCTGAGCGCGCCCGAGCTCACTGCTTCCTTCGGGGAGATCTTCGGGATCAACGTGCTGGGCACGCTGCTGGCGGTGCGCGAGGCGGCACCCGCCCTGCGGCGCGCGCACGGCTGCGTCACCATCACGCTGTCCACCGCCGCTTATCACGGCGGCGGGGGCGGCGTGCTGTACGCCGCGTCCAAGTCGGCGCTGCGCGGCGTGGTCCGGCACCTGGCCGCCGAGCTGGCACCGGAGGTGCGGGTCAACGGGGTCGCGCCGGGCGGTACCGGCGCCACCGCCCTGTCCGGGCTCGCCTCGCTCGGTCACCAGCAGACCGCTGCCACGGTCACCGGCCGCGACGAGCGCATCCGCGCCGGAACCTTGCTGCAGGTGCTGCCGGTGCCCGAGGATCACGCGGGCGCCTACGTGTTCCTCGCGTCGGCGGCCGCGGCCCGGGTCATCACTGGCACCGTGATCACCTCCGACGGCGGCCACGCCGGATAGCCGCGCCGGCCAGTCACACGCGTAGCACGGACCGCGTCCCGGATGCCGCCGGTTCTGTCCCGGGTTGCGGTCGCCAAATCCGTGCTGCGTGCCCGCCTGGGAGCGCCGGGGGTCAGGCCAGCGGGCGCAGCTGGAGGGTCTGGTCGCGGCGGGGGCCGGTGCCGACGGCGGCGACCGGCGCGCCGATCATGTCCTCCAGCGCCCGCACGTAGGCCTGGGCGTTGGGCGGCAGGTCGGTGAACTCCCGGGCCTCGCCGAGGTCCTCCCACCAGCCGTCGAGGTACTCGAAGACCGGCTTGGCGTGGTGGAACTCGGTCTGCGTCATCGGGACCTCGTCGTGCCGGGTGCCGCCCACGTCGTAGGCCACGCAGATCGGCACCTTCTCCAGCCCGGACAGCACGTCGAGCTTGGTGACGAAGTAGTCGGTGATCCCGTTCACCCGGGTCGCGTACCGGGCCAGCACGGCGTCGAACCAGCCGCATCTGCGCGGCCGCCCGGTGGTCACCCCGAACTCGCCGCCCGCCTTGCGCAGCCACTCGCCCTGCGCGTCCAGCAGCTCGGTGGGGAACGGGCCCGCGCCCACCCGGGTCGTGTACGCCTTGAGGATGCCGATCACCTTGGTGATCCGGGTCGGGCCGATGCCCGAGCCCGCGCACGCGCCGCCCGCCGTGGGCGAGGACGAGGTCACGAACGGGTAGGTGCCGTGATCCACGTCCAGGAACGTGGCCTGGGCACCCTCCAGCAGCACCGTCTCGCCCGCCTCCAGGGCCTGGTTGAGCACCAGCGCGGTGTCGGCCACGTACTGCTGCAGCCGCTCGCCGTAGCGCAGGTACTCCTCGGCCACCGCGTCCGCGTCCATGCCGCGCCGGTTGTAGACCTTGGTGAGGACCTGGTTCTTCTCCCGCAGCGCCAGCTCCAGCTTCTGCCGCAGGATGCCCGGGTCCAGCAGGTCCTGCACCCGGATCCCCACCCGCGCCACCTTGTCGGCGTAGGTGGGCCCGATGCCGCGGCCGGTGGTGCCGATCCGGGCGTTGCCCAGGTACCGCTCGGTGACCTTGTCGAGCGCGCGGTGGTGCGGCATGACCAGGTGGGCGTTCGCGGAGATGAGCAGCCGGTCGCAGGACACGCCACGCTCGGCCAGCCCGTCGATCTCCTCCAGCAGCACGCCGGGGTCAATCACCACACCGTTCCCGATCACCGGGGTGACCTGCGGTGACAGTACGCCCGAGGGGAGCAGGTGGAGAGCGTAGTGCTCGTCGCCGATGACCACGGTGTGACCGGCGTTGTTGCCGCCCTGGTACCGGACCACATAGCCGACGCGGTCGCCGAGCAGGTCGCTCGCCTTGCCCTTGCCCTCGTCGCCCCACTGCGCGCCCACCAGCACGATGGCAGGCATCTACCAGCCCCTTCCAGGCAACCCCCGCCTGCGGAATCCCGACACTACCGGACCGCTGTGGACAGCACCGGAGCGGGCGCGGCGAAGGCATTCTGCCCGGTCAGTGGCGTGGGGCACCAGTCCCCGGACCGCCCGGGCCGGCCCGCGGGGTCAGCCGCCGGCCAGTTCGGCGGCCGCGGTGGGGCTGCTGTCGCGCAGGAAGCCGGTGCAGCGCTCCGCCTCGTCGCTCTCCCCGAGTGCCGCCGCCGCTCTGGCCAGCGCGTTCAGGGACCGCAGGAAGCCGCGGTTGGGCTCGTGCTCCCAGGGCACCGGGCCATGTCCGCGCCAGCCGGAGCGGCGCAGCAGGTCCAGCCCCCGGTGGTAGCCGGTCCGGGCGTACGCGTACGAGGCGACCAGCTCGCCCCGCTCCCGGGCCCGGTCCGCGAGTGCGGCCCAGGCGGCCAGGCAGGCCGGGTGCGCGGCCGCGACGGCCACCGGATCGGCGCCGGCGGCGAGCTCCGCGGCGGCCGGGTCCTCAGGCAGGTAGGTGGCTGGCGGCCCGCCCAGCAGGTCCTTGTGCTCCATGGGGGACATCATTGCGCGTGCCGCCTGCCGCCAGGCGGCGGGGCTGGCCACCCGGCTCTTCGTTCCCGCTGATGAAGCAGCCCGGCAGCGGGCCAGGGGCCACCCGGTTTGCGGGCCCGGCAGGCCGGTAGGTTCGTGGTCATGGGGACAACGACGCTGGCTGCCGCGCCGAGCGGCACCTTCACACTGGGCGGGGACACGCCCGTCACCCGGCTGGGCTACGGGGCCATGCGGATCACCGGGCCGGGCATCTGGGGTGACCCGCCGGACCGGGCGGAGGCGGTCCGGGTGCTGCGCCGGGCCGTGGAGCTGGGCGTGGACTTCATCGACACCGCCGACTCCTACGGCCCGTTCGTCAGCGAGGAGCTGATCCGGGAAGCGCTGCACCCCTACGACGGGGTGACCGTCGCCACCAAGGGCGGGCTGGTCCGCACCGGGCCGGGCGAGTGGCACCCGGTCGGGCGGCCGGAGTACCTGCGCCAGTGCGTGGAGATGAGCCTGCGCAGGCTCGGGGTGGAAACCATCGACCTGTACCAGCTGCACCGGATCGACCCGCAGGTGCCGCTCACCGAGCAGCTCGGCGAGCTGGCCGCGCTGCGGGAGGAGGGCAAGATCCGCCACCTCGGGCTGTCCGAGGTGGGCGTGGACGAGATCACCGAGGCGCGGATGATCGCGCCCATCGCGAGTGTGCAGAACCTCTACAACCTGACCAGCCGGCAGTCCGAGGAGGTGCTCGGCTACTGCGAGCGGGAGGGGCTCGGCTTCATCCCCTGGTTCCCGATCGCCACCGGCGAGCTGGCCAAGCCCGGCGGGCGGCTGGACGGCCTGGCGCACGAGACCGGGGCCACCCCGGCCCAGCTGGCGCTCGCCTGGCTGCTGCGGCGCTCCCCGGTCATGCTGCCCATCCCCGGCACCGGCTCCGTCCGCCACCTCGAGGAAAACGTGGCCGCCGCCGCGGTCGACCTCACCGGCCCCCAGTACGAGGCCCTGTCCAGCCTCGCCTGACCCGAGGCGGTGCGCGGGCCGGTCAGCGGCCGTCGCGGGGGCCGAAGGCGGTCAGGGCGTCCGCGTCGGTGGCCCGGGCCCGGATGAAGTAGTCCGCCCACTCCGCGGCGCCGGGGAAGGCGGAGCCGGCCGCCACCTGGGCACAGGCGTCATCCAGGTCGAACGGGGTGCACCGCAGCGCGGCGCCCGGCCCGAGCAGGGCCCAGTGCGCGCCCGGCCGGCCGTAGGGCATGCCCACGCTGCCCGGGTTGACCACCAGCCGGCCGTGCGCGAGCCGGGTGAACGGCATGTGGGTGTGCCCGCACACCACAGTGGTCACCTCCGCGGGCAGGCCGGAGAGCACCTCGGCCCAGCGGGCCAGCCGGGAGTCCACCAGGGCCACCTCCTCGTCGTCGCGGGGGGTGGCGTGGCAGAACAGCACCTCACCCAGGCCCGCCACCGGCAGGGTGGCCGACAGCGGCAGCCCGGCCAGCAGGTCCAGCTGATCGGGCCGCAGCTGCCCGGCCGCCCACGCCGACACCTCGTCCGGCATGTCCGTCCGCTCGCCCCGGGCGTACTCCACCAGTTCCCGGTCCGCGTTGCCGCGGATCCACAGCGCGCGGTCGCCCAGCCGGGCCAGCAGATCCAGGGTCGCCACCGGCTGCGGGCCAGCGGCCAGGTCGCCGGCCAGGACGACCCGGTCCGCGGACGCCACGTCCGGCTCGGCCAGCACCGCCTCCAGGGCGGGCAGGACGCCGTGGATGTCGGCGAGGACGGCCACGCTACGCAGGGGGCCGGGTGCGCCGGCAGGATCGGTCATGAGCTCAGCGTGCCGCCCGGCCACCGGGCGGCACAGCCGGTTTAGCCGACGGCAGAGTTCACCGGCGGCACGGCGGCGTCAGGCCAGGCGGCCTCAGGTGAGGCGCTTGCCGGCGGACATGAGGTCCTCGCAGGCCTGCACCACCCGCGCCGTCATGCCCGCCTCGCCGGCCTTGCCCCAGGCGCGGGGGTCGTAGTCCTTCTTGCTGCCGACCTCGCCGTCCACCTTGAGCACGCCGTCGTAGTGGGTGAACATGTGCGCGGCGACCGGCCGGGTGAACGCGTACTGGGTGTCGGTGTCCACATTCATCTTGACCACGCCGTAGGAGATCGCTTCGCGGATCTCGCTCAGCGCCGACCCGCTGCCGCCGTGGAACACCAGGTCGAACGGCTTCTCCCGGCCCGCGCTGGAGCCCACCGCGTCCTGGATCTCCTTGAGGATGGACGGCCGCAGCTGCACGTGCCCCGGCTTGTAGACGCCGTGCACGTTGCCGAACGTGGCGGCCAGGATGTAACGGCCCCGCTCGCCCAGGCCGAGCGCCTCCACGGTGGCGATCGCGTCGCCGGTGGTGCTGTAGAGCTTCTCGTTCATCTCGCCGGTGACGCCGTCCTCCTCGCCGCCGACCACGCCGATCTCCAGCTCCATGACGCACCGCGCCCTGGCGCACTCGTCCAGCAGCTCGGAGGCGATGGACAGGTTCTCCGCCAGCGGCACCGCGGACCCGTCCCACATGTGCGACTGGAACAGCGGCTCCTCACCCCGGGCGACCCGCTCCTGGGACACCTGCACCAGCGGCCGCATGAAGCCGTCCAGCTTGCCCTGCGGGCAGTGGTCGGTGTGCAGCGCGATGTTCACCGGGTATTTCACGGCGACCGCACGGGCGAAATGGGCAAAAGCGACCGAGCCGGTGACCATGTCCTTGACCGCGGACCCGGACAGATACTCAGCGCCCCCCGTGGACACCTGGATGATGCCGTCGCTTTCCGCGTCAGCGAAACCCTTGAGCGCCGCGTTCAGCGTCTGGCTCGACGTCACGTTGATCGCCGGATAGGCGAAGCCCTGCTCCTTGGCACGGTCGAGCATCTGGGCGTAGACCTCTGGCGTCGCGATAGGCATGACAGTCGGCTCCCTGTCTCGTGGTTGCGTCCCCCAGTATCGGGGACCGCCGCGCGCCCGGCCAGGGGAGCGCCCGGCGAGCCGCGCTCGGTGAAGACCGCAGGCACTCTTGTGCGCCTACCTACCGTGCCCGGCGGCCGGGAAAACCTGCCCGGGCGCGCAGCAGGAGTTAAGAGCCTCCTAATCTCCGGTCACCCTGGCCTGAGCAGTGCCGCCGATGCTGTACAACAATGACCTATGGAGAGTTTCCTGGTGCACTACGGCCTCGCCGCGGTTTTCCTGTTCGGGTTTCTCGAGGCGTGCTGCGTCCCGATCCCCTCCGAGGTCACCTTCGGCTTCGCCGGCGTGCTCGCCGCCGAGACCCACCACCTGAACATCGTGGCCATCATCGTGGTGGGGACGCTGGCCGAGCTGATCGGCTCCATGGTCTCCTACTCGATCGGCCGGGTGGGCGGGCGGCCGCTGGTGCACCGGTTCGGCCGCTACCTGCTGATCACGCAGAACGACATCGACCGGGCGGAGCGGTTCTTCGCCGGGCGGGGCGCCTGGGCGGTGCTGCTGGGCCGGGCGCTGCCGGTGGTCCGCACCTTCGCGTCCATCGTGGCGGGCTTCATCGAGATGCCGGCCGCCCTGTTCGGCGTGCTCAGCCTCATCGGCACGGCCATCTGGGTCACCGCCATCGCGCTCGTCGGCTACGGGGTCGGCAGCGCCTGGACGAAGGTGGCGCACGGGATCTCGCTGGCCGGGTACGCGATCGCCGCGCTCGCGGTGGTCGCCATCGCGGCCTTTATCCTGCACCGGGTCCGCGAGCTCCGGCACCAGACGGCCGCTCAGCCGGTGCCGGCCCGGGACGACCAGCCCAGCCCGCGCCAGCCGCTGCGCTAGCGCCGCCGGGCCTGGCGCGGCCGCGCTAGCCCACCCCCAGGTCGGCCAGTTCGAAGGCGGCCCGGAATGGCAGCCCTTCGGCGTCGATCCGGCCGCGGGCGCCGCGTTCCACCACCACGGCCACGCCGGCCACCACGGCCCCGGCTTCCCGCAGCGCCGCCACGGCGGTCAGCACCGAGCCGCCGGTGGTGGAGGTGTCCTCCACGGCCAGCACCCGCCGCCCGGCCACGTCCGGCCCCTCGATGCGGCGCTGCAGGCCGTGGGCCTTGCCCTCCTTGCGGACCACGAAGGCGTCCAGCGCCCGGCCCTGCGCGGCGGCGGCGTGCAGCATCGCGGTCGCGACCGGGTCGGCGCCCAGGGTCAGCCCGCCCACCGCGTCGTAGTCCAGGTCCGCGGTGGCCGCCAGCATCACCCGCCCGGCGACCGGCGCCAGCCGCCCGTCGAGCAGCACCCGCCGCAGGTCGATGTACCAGGTCGCACGCTGGCCGGACGAGAGGATGAAGTCGCCGTGCACCACGGCCTTCTCCTGGATCCCGCGGAGCAGTTCGTCGCGGTCGCTCACAGCCGCGAGCCTAGGGCATCGGCCCCGCCGGCCGGTCACCGCGCCGGCCGCACCGGCGGTGGTCCGGGCGGCGCGGGCGGACGCGGTCCCGGCGGCGCGGCGGACGCGATCCTGGCGGCGCGGCGGACGAATCCGCCTGTTCCGGGCATGCCGAAAGCAGGCTGTGGCCACTGCCGGCCTGAAGGCCGGGCCGGCCGGCAGCCACTTTGGTAGCGTCGGCGGCAGTGCCTCGGCAGCCGGCCGGGGTCGGCTGCTCACCCCCACGTGCTGGCCACGGCTTCCTGGCGGAGCCGGGCCGCATGAACACGCGATGGCACGTCCGGATAGCAGGCTCCCAAGCACTCAGAAGCCGCACGGCCGATTATTGTCCCCACGCAGGCGATCCGGTGGCGACACTCCGGCCGGGGAATCGGTTCTTGCGTGCGGGGCGCGCGTGTTATCTGGCAGTGATCCATCACGGCGGCGGCTGGGCGCTGGTAACGTCACGCGTCGAAGGAAGGACGGTGTCGCGTGGATCGCTGCGCGCTGTTCGTGGACGCGGGCTACGTGCTGGCTGATGGCGCGATGGCCGTCCACGGAACCCGCCACCGCGAGTCCGTCTCCTGGGACTATGCAGGCCTGCTGCAGTTCCTCAGCAGCGTCGCGCGGGACCGCACCGGCCTGCCCCTGCTCCGGTGCTACTGGTACGAGGCGACCGTCGAGGGCCGCCGGACCGCGGAGCACGACGCCCTCGCGGACCTGCCCGGGGTCAAGCTGCGGCTGGGCCGGATGCGGCCGGGGCGGCGGGAAGGCGTGGAGAGCGAGATCCACCGCGACCTGGCCACGCTCGCCCGCAACGGCGCGGTCAGCGACGCCCTGGTGGTCAGCGCCGAGGAAGACCTCGCGCAGGTGGTCGCGGACGTGCAGGACCTGGGGGTCCGGGTCACGATCGTGCACATCACGGTGGACGGGAACTGGACGATCTCCCGGTCGCTGCGCCAGGAATGCGACGACATCATCGAGGTGGGCGACGCGCACCTGCGCCCGTACGTGGAGCTGATCGCCGGCGCCGAGCCGGCCCAGGAAGAGCCGCAGCCGGTCGGCGCCTACGCCGGGCGCCCGCCGACCAACGGGCATGGCACGGTCAGTGCGCTCAGCCACCAGCAGGCGCTGCCCGCGGGGACCTCGCCGGCCCCGCCGGCCATCTACACGGCCCCGGTGGTCGCCGAGTACCAGCGGGCGTCGCAGCCGATGATGAACGGGCAGCCCGCCGGCGTGACCCAGCCCACCGCGGGGGGCCTGATCGGCACCGCCCAGCAGCAGCCGGCAGGCGGCGACCAGCAGCCGCAAGGCCAGCCCGCCGCCCGGCAGGGGCAGCAGCCGGAGCTGGCCGGCCAGGGACAGCAGGGTCAGGCCGCCCCGGCGGGGGCGCAGGCCGGCGCGCCGGGCATGGCCCAGGGACTGCAGAACGGCGCCGCGCTCGGCCACGGGGTGCAGCAGGCCGCCCCTCCCCAGCAGCAGGGCCCGCAGCCGGGCCCGCCTGGCCAGGGTTCGGTCACCGCGCTGCACCAGCAGCCCGCCGGTGCCCCCGGGGCGCACGGCCCGGCCAGCATGCCCGGTCCGGGCATGCCAGGCCAGCAGCTGCCCGGCCAGGGCGGGCCAGGTCACCCCGGCCCGGCCCAGCAGGGCATGCCAGCTGGCATGCCAGGCCAGGGCATGCCGGGGCAGCAGGGCCAGCCGGGCGGCCAGGGGCACGGGCAGCAGGGCCCGCCGGGCCAGGGCATGCCGGGCCAGGGCCAGCCTGGCGGCCAGGGCCAGCCTGGCATGCCGGGCCAGGGCCAGCAGGCGCACCCGGGTCAGGGTGTGCCCGGGCAGGGCCAGCCAGGACACGGCCAGCCGGGACACAGCCAGCCGGGCCAGGGCATGCCAGGCCAGGGGCCGATGGGCCAGGGCCAGCCGGGCATGCCGGGCCAGGGCGGGATGGGTGCCTCCCTGCCGGGCCTGCCGCAGCCTGGCCCCTATCCGGGCATGCCGGGCGGCGGCGGTTCGCAGCCGGGCCCGGGCCCGCAGCACCAGGGCGGCCAGGGCCAGCCCGGCCAGGGTGAACCCGGCCGCGGCCCCGGCCAGCAGCGCCCGGACGAGCAGCCGGGTGCCCAGCAGGGCCAGCCCCTGTACGCGGCGCCGCCGGCCGGGTTCGGCGGCCCCGGCCAGCACGGTCCCGGCCAGCACGGGCCGGGTCAGCCCGGTCCCGGCCAGCACGGGCCGGGCCAGCCGGGCCCCGGTGTCCCGCAGCGCGGGCTGATGACGGCCCCGGGCCACCAGCCGGGCGCGACCCTCACCAGCCTGCCGGGCCAGGGCCAGCCCGGGCCGGGTCACCCCGGTGACCGGGGCGGCCAGCAGCAGCGCCCGTACCCGGTGCCGCCCGGGCGGTACGCCGGGCCGCCCGACCAGGGGCAGGGCCAGCCGTACCAGGGCGGCCCGCCCGGCCGCCAGGACACCGGGCCTCCCGGGCCGCCGCCGTTCGTCCCCCAGCAGGGGCCCTACAGCGGCCCGCACCAGGCGGCGCACCACCCGCCGGTGCCGCAGGCCATGGCGATGTCCCTGGCCGATGCCGTGCAGGCGGCGCACGCGGAGGGGTTCGAGTTCGGCCAGTCGGTCGCCCGGGAAGCGCCGGCGCTGTGGCTGGAGGCGGTGCTCGCCCGCAAGCCCCGGATGCCGTCGGACCTGGAAGCCAGGCTGCTGCAGGACTCCGCGCTGCCGATCGACTCGCTGCTGCACGACGAGGTGCGGCACGCGCTGCGGCGCGGGTTCTGGGACGCCCTGGAGCGGGCCCGCCGCTAGCGCGTGCCCGGGCCGGCCGCCCGCCGCTGGCCCGCCAGCGGCCGCCCGTGAAGAAGGAATGGTCCGGATACCGCGGGCGCAGCGTGTGACCCGCCCCTGATGGGTACTTTGTCTGGGTGGTTGTGCTGAGCCGCGAGGCCTTTGACGCGATCGAGTTCGACGCCGCCTACACCGGTGACCACCGCGCGGCGGCGGAGCAGATGACGAGGCTCGCCGACACCGGAACCCAGTCGCCCGCCATGCCGCGGTCCGAGGCGTATCTGCGCGCCGGTGAGCAGTGGCTGCTGGCGGATGACGCGGCCGCCGCGGCGAACGGCTTCATGCGCGCGATCGCCGACGGCGGCACGGCTTCCATCGACCCGCGTGCCCCGCTGGCCCGCGCCCTGTTCATGCTGGGCCGGAACGACGAGGCGGAAGCGCTGGTCAGGGACCTCGGCCTGGCCGCGCCCCGGGACGCCCGCCTGTGTGACCTGATGGCCGAGCTGCTGGTGGAGCGCTCGGACCTGCCGCGCGCCCTGGCCTGGGCGACTGCCGGGGTCGACCTGTGCCTGGGCGGCCAGCCGGAACCGGTCAGCCGGGACACGCTCCCGCTGGAGCCCGGCACCGGCCAGGCCATCATCCGGGAGGACACGGCGCCCGGCGGCCAGCCGCTCACCCGGGCCACCGGCCCCGGCGGCGGGCGGCCGGCCCTGCCCAGCGGCGACCGCACCGAGCTGCGGCTGCTGCTGACCCTGCGCTACCGCATCCGCAACGACCTCGGGCTGCCCGAGGACGCCTACGACGAGCTGCTGGACGAGCTGCTCTCCGAGACCGGCGGCTCGGCCGCTGACTGATCCGGCCGGACCGTGAGCGAGTCCCGGTCCCCGTCCAGGTCGACCACCACCCGGTCACCGTCGCTGATGTCCCCGGCCAGCAGCGCCCTGGCGAGCTGGTCGCCGATGGCCGACTGCACCAGCCTGCGCAGCGGCCGCGCCCCGTACACCGGGTCGAACCCGGTCAGGGCGAGCCACTCCCGGGCGGCCGGGGTGACCGTGAGGTCCAGCCGCCGGTCGGCCAGCCGCCTGCCCAGCCGGGCGATCTGCAGGTCAACGATCTCGGTGAGCTCCTCGGTGGACAGCGCGTCGAACACGATCACGTCGTCGAGCCGGTTGAGGAACTCCGGCTTGAACGTCGCCCGCACCACGTCCAGCACGGCGTCCCGCTTGGCCTTCTCGGCCAGGGCGGGGTCGGCGATGAACTGCGACCCCAGGTTTGACGTGAGGATCAGGATCACGTTCCGGAAGTCCACCGTCCGGCCCTGGCCGTCGGTGAGCCGCCCGTCGTCGAGCACCTGCAGCAGGATGTCGAAGACCTCGGGGTGGGCCTTTTCCACCTCGTCCAGCAGCACCACGCAGTAGGGCCGCCGCCGCACGGCCTCGGTGAGCTGGCCGCCCTCCTCGTACCCGATGTAGCCGGGCGGGGCGCCGACCAGCCGGGCGACGGTGTGCTTCTCGCCGTACTCGCTCATGTCGATCCGGACGATGGCCCGCTCGTCGTCGAACAGGAACTCCGCGAGCGCCTTGGCCAGCTCGGTCTTGCCGACCCCGGTCGGGCCGAGGAACAGGAACGAGCCGGTCGGCCGGTCGGGGTCGGCGACCCCGGCCCGCGCCCGGCGGACCGCGTCCGACACCGCCTGCACGGCCCGGGCCTGGCCCACCAGCCGCTTGCCGAGCTCGGCCTCCATCCGCAGCAGCTTGCCGGTCTCGCCTTCCAGCAGCCGGCCGGCCGGGATGCCGGTCCAGGAGGCGACCACGTCGGCCACGTCGTCCGGGCCGACCTCCTCCTTGACCATGGGCGCCTCGGCGGGCGCGCCGCCGGCGTCCGGCATCACCCCGGCGGGCGACTGGCCGGCCGCGGCCGCCGCGGCGGCCAGCTCCCGCTCCAGCGCGGGGATCTCGCCGTACATGACCCGCGACGCGGTCTCGAAGTCGGCGTCGCGCTGAGCACGCTCGGCCTGCCCGCGCAGGTCGTCCAGCCGCTTCTTCAGCTCGCCGACCTTGTTGAGGCTGCCCTTCTCCCGCTCCCAGCGGCCGACCAGCGCGTTGAGCTCCTCCTGCCGGTCGGCGAGCTCGGCCCGCAGCCGCTCCAGCCGCTCCCGGCTGGCCGGGTCGCTCTCCTTGGCGAGCGCGAGTTCCTGCATCTTCATCCGGTCCACGGCCCGCTGCAGCTCGTCGATCTCGACCGGGCGGGAGTCGATCTCCATCCTCAGCCGGGACGCGGCCTCGTCGACCAGGTCGATGGCCTTGTCGGGCAGGAACCGGCCGGTGATGTACCGGTCCGACAGGGTCGCCGCGGCGACCAGCGCGGCGTCGGAGATCTGCACCTGATGGTGCGCCTCGTAGCGTCCCTTGAGGCCGCGCAGGATCGCGATGGTGTCCTCGACCGGCGGTTCGCCGACGAAGACCTGCTGGAACCGGCGCTCCAGCGCCGGGTCCTTCTCGATCCGCTCCCGGTACTCATCCAGCGTGGTGGCCCCCACCATGCGGAGCTCACCGCGGGCGAGCATGGGCTTGAGCATGTTGCCCGCGTCCATCGCCCCCTCGGCCGCGCCCGCGCCGACCACGGTGTGCAGCTCGTCGATGAACGTGATGACCTGGCCTTCGCTCTGCTTGATCTCGTTCAGGACCGCCTTGAGGCGCTCCTCGAACTCGCCGCGGTACTTGGCCCCGGCGACCATGGCGCCCAGGTCGAGCGCGACCAGCCGCTTGCCGCGCAGGGACTCGGGCACGTCGCCGGCCACCACCCGCTGGGCGAGCCCTTCGACCACGGCGGTCTTGCCGACGCCGGGCTCGCCGATCAGCACCGGGTTGTTCTTGGTGCGGCGGGACAGGACCTGGATGACCCGGCGGATCTCGGCGTCCCGGCCGATGACCGGGTCCAGCGCGCCGTCGCGGGCCTGCTGGGTCAGGTCGATGCCGTACTTCTCCAGCGCCTTGAAGGTGCTCTCGGGGTCCTCGGAGGTCACCCTGGCGTGCCCGCGCACCTGCTCGAACGCCTTGAGCAGCGCCTCGGGGCTGGCGCCGGCCTGGCGCAGCAGGGTGGCCGCCTGCCCGCCGTCGGCGGCGAGGCCCACCAGCAGGTGCTCGGTGGACACGTATTCGTCGGTGAGCTCGCGGGCCCGCTTGGCAGCGGTGGCGAGGGTGGCCAGCATCGGCCGGGACAGGTCCGGGGCGCTGACGGTGGTGCCGGCGGCCTTGGGCATCCGGGCCAGCGCGGCGCTGACGTCCCTGGCCAGGGCGTCCGGGTCGGCCCCGACTGCCTGCAGCAGCGGCCGTGCCGTGCCCCCGGACTGCTCCAGCAGCGCGGCGAGCAGGTGCAGGGGATCGACGTGCGGGTTGCCGTCGGCGGTTGCCCGCCGCACGGCCTCCGACACGGCCTCCTGGCTCTTACGCGTGAGCTTGTCGTCCATGACTGCTTTCTGGTTCTGGCGTTTTTCTGTGGTGGTGAACGGGCTGGCGCCGGGGTCAGCCCGGCTCGCCCGGCAGGGTCTCCCCGGCGGCGGGCAGGGCGGGCCGGGGCCGGTCCGCCGCGGCGCCGCCCGCGGCCCGCGGCGGCGTGGGGGTGACCCGGGCTTCGCGGACCGGCACGAGCTCGGCGCCCGCGCTGCGGCTGCGCAGCAGCCCGGCGAGCCGGGCGGCGACCGCCCGGGTGGATTCCAGCTCGGCGCGCAGCTGCTCGGCCTCCGCGTGCAGCTCGGCGAGCACCTCCCGGGTCCGGTCCAGCTCCCGTTCCAGCTCGAGGATCCGCTTGATCCCGTTCAGGCTGATCCCGAGTTCCTGGGACAGCCGCTGGATCTCGCGCAGGGCCAGGATGTCCCGGAGCGAGTAGCGGCGGCCCTTGCCCGCGGCCCGGCCGGGCGACACCAGGCCCAGCCGGTCGTAGGTCCGCAGGGTCTGCGGGTGCAGGCCGGAGAGCTGCGCGGCCACTGAGATCACGTACACCGGGGTGTCGTCGGACATGTCGAACGGGCCGCTCATGTGGTCATCACCCCTCTCCCGCCATCTCGTCACCCGCCTGGACTGGTCATGCCTGCCGGGCCCGCTGCAGCAGCTCGTCCCGCAGGTCCTCGCCGGCGGTGGCCTCGCGGAAGGTTTCCAGCGCCTCCCTGGCCTGCCCGGTGAGGTGCTCCGGCACCGTCACCTGGACGGTGACCAGCAGGTCGCCGTTGGTGCCGTCCGGCCGCCGCACGCCCTTGCCCCGCACCCGGAAGGTGCGGCCGCCCGGGGTGCCGGGCGGGATCCGGACGCTGACCGGAACCCCGCGGTGGGTCGGCACCTTAACCTCAGCGCCGAGCGCCGCCTCGGGGAAGGTCACTGGCACCGTGACGGTCAGGTTGTGGCCGCTGCGCCCGAACACCGGGTGCTGGGACACGTGCACCCGCACGTAGAGGTCGCCGGCCGGGCCGCCGCGCTCGCCCGGCGCCCCCTTGCCCTTGAGCCTGATCCGCTGCCCGTCGGCGACGCCGGCCGGGATCCGCGCCTGGATGGTGCGGGTGCTCATGGCCCGGCCGCTGCCCGAGCACACCGGGCACGGGTCGTCCACGACCATGCCGCGGCCGCGGCACTCCCGGCAGGGCTCGGAGAACGCGAAGCTCCCCAGGTTCCGGCTGGCCTGGCCGGTGCCCTCGCAGCTCGGGCAGACCCGCGGCACGGTGCCGCTCTTGGCACCGGTGCCGCGGCAGGCCTGGCACGGGGACTCCCCGGCCAGCCGCAGCGAGACGGTCGCGCCGTCGATGGCGTCGCCGAAGCTCAGCGACGCCTCGGTCTCGACGTCCGCGCCCCGCCGCGGCCTGGCCGTGGCGGTCCCGCCCCGGCGGCCGAACACGCCGCCGAGGAAGTCACCGAGCCCGCCGCCGGCCGTGCCGCCCGGAGTGCCGGCGCCGCCCTGGCCGAACAGGTCGCCCAGGTCGAACCCGCCGAAGCCGCCGACCCCGCCGGCGCCGCCCGGCCGGTAACCGGTGCCGAACAGCGAGCGGGCGTCGTCGTACTCCTTGCGCCGCTTGGCGTCCGACAGGACGTTGTAGGCCTCGGAGATCTCCTTGAACCGCTCTTCGGCCTTGGCGTCGCCCTTGTTGGCGTCCGGGTGGTACTTGCGGGCGAGCTTGCGGTACGACTTCTTGATCTCGTCTGCCGACGCGCTCTTGGACACCCCCAGGACCTTGTAGTAGTCCTTCTCCAGGAAGTCCTTTGTGCTCACTCGCCTCTCCTGGAATCAGTCGTGCTCAGCGGGGGCCTCCGGCGTGCCGGAGGATGCGCTGCCGGTGTCGTCGGGCTCGGCGACCGCCACCCTGGCCGGCCGCAGGATCCGCTCGCCCACCCGGTAGCCGGGCTGCAGGATCTCCACGCAGGTCGGCTCCGTGACGTCCGGCGAGTAGGAGTGCAGCAGCGCTTCGTGGATGTTCGGGTCGAACGGCTCCCCGGCGTCCCCGAAGCTGTCCAGCCCGAGCTTGGCGGTGATGGCCTCCAGCGACTCGGCGACCGACTTGAAGCCCCCGGTCAGCTCCTCGTGCTGCCGCGCGCGGCCGATGTCGTCCAGGACGGGCAGCAGCGACTGCAGCACGTTGGCCAGTGCCTGCTCCCGGACGGCCACCCGGTCCCGCTCGACACGCTTGCGGTAGTTGGCGTATTCGGCCGTGATCCGCTGCAGGTCGGCGGTGCGCTCGGCGAGCGCATCCATCAGCTCCCGGTCCACGGGCGGCCCGGCGGGCTCGCCGCCGGGAGCGCCGTTGCCGGTGCCGCCCGGGGCTGCCCCGCCAGGGGCGGCCGCCCGCGCACCCGCGGGCGGCGCCTCCGGCGCGCCCGGCTGGGGGGCCCGGTGGGCCCCGCCGCCGGAGCTGTTACCGGGCGAGCCGCCCGGCTTGGACGCTGCGTGCTTGCCGGGCCGCTTGCCCCGCTGTCCCTGCCCAGGATCCTTGACCTGCCCAGTCGCCGGGTCGATGCGCCTGAGGTCGCGGATCACCGGTCCTGTGTTGGTCTCCTCGGGCGAGTTCATCAGGCGGCGCCACCTTCTTCACGCGGCTTGTCCTCGTCCACGATCTCCGCCTCGACGACCTCGTCGTCCTGCGCGGCATGCTCGCCGGCCTCGCCGGCCGCCGCGCCCTCGGCGCTGCTGGCCTGGGACTGGGCGTAGATCGCTGTGCCCATCTTCTGGCTGACCTGGGCGGCCTTCTCGCTGGCTTCCTTGATCGCCTCGACGTCGGTGCCCTCGAGCGCCTTCTTGAGCTCGGAGATCGCCTCCTGCACCTCGGACTTGATGTCGTCGGGCACCTTGTCGGAGTTCTCGGCGAGGAACTTCTCGGTCTGGTACGCCAGGGTGTCCGCGCGGTTGCGGACCTCCGCCTCCTCGCGGCGGGCGGCGTCCTCGGCGGCGTACTTCTCCGCGTCCTCCATCATCCGGTTGATCTCGTCCTTGGGCAGGGCGGACCCGCCGGAGATGGTGACCCGCTGCTCCTTGCCGGTGCCCAGGTCCTTGGCGGACACGTTGACGATGCCGTTGGCGTCGATGTCGAACGCGACCTCGATCTGCGGCACGCCGCGCGGCGCGGGCGCGATGCCGGCCAGCTCGAACATGCCCAGCTTCTTGTTGTAGGCCGCGATCTCCCGCTCACCCTGGAACACCTGGATCTGCACGGACGGCTGGTTGTCGTCGGCCGTGGTGAAGATCTCCGACCGCTTGGTCGGGATGGTGGTGTTGCGCTCGATGAGCTTGGTGAAGATCCCGCCCTTGGTCTCGATGCCCAGCGACAGCGGGGTGACGTCCAGCAGCAGGACGTCCTTGACCTCGCCCTTGAGCACGCCGGCCTGCAGGCAGGCGCCCACGGCGACGACCTCGTCCGGGTTGACGCCCTTGTTGGGCTCCTTGCCGCCGGTCAGCTGCTTGACCAGCTCCACCACCGCGGGCATCCGGGTCGAGCCGCCGACCAGGACCACGTGCTGGATGTCGCCGAGCTTGACGTTAGCGTCCTTGATCACCTGCTGGAACGGGTGCTTGCACCGGTCGAGCAGATCCTGCGTCATGCGCTGGAACTCCGACCGGGTGAGCTTGGTGTCCAGGTGCAGCGGGCCCTGCTCGGAGTGGGTGATGTAGGGCAGGTTGATCTGGGTCTCGGCGGAGCCCGAGAGCTCGATCTTGGCCTTCTCCGCGGACTCGCGCAGCCGCTGCAGCGCCATCTTGTCCTTGGACAGGTCGACGCCGTAGCCGTTCTTGAAGTCCTGCACCAGCCAGTCGACGATCCGCTGGTCCCAGTCGTCACCGCCGAGATGGTTGTCACCGCTGGTGGCCTTCACCTCGACCACGCCCTCGCCGACCTCCAGGAGGGACACGTCGAAGGTGCCGCCGCCGAGGTCGAACACGAGGATGGTGGCCTCGTTCTCCTTCTCCAGGTGGTACGCGAGCGCGGCCGAGGTCGGCTCGTTGATGATCCGCAGCACGTTCAGGCCGGAGATCTGGCCGGCCTCCTTGGTGGCCTGCCGCTGCGCGTCGCTGAAGTAGGCCGGCACGGTGATGACCGCGTCGGTGATGGTCTCGCCCAGGTAGGACTCGGCGTCCCGCTTGAGCTTCTGCAGGATGAACGCGCTGATCTGCTGCGCGGTGAACTTCTTGTCGTCGATCTTGACGGTCCAGTCGGTGCCCATCTGGCGCTTGACCGACCGGATGGTGCGGTCGACGTTGGTCACCGCCTGCCGCTTGGCGACCTCACCGACGAGCACTTCCCCGTTCTTGGCGAAGGCGACCACGGACGGTGTGGTCCGCGAGCCTTCCGCGTTCGCGATGACCGTGGGCTCGCCGCCTTCCAGGACGGCGACGACAGAGTTGGTCGTCCCAAGGTCGATGCCTACCGCACGTGCCATGAGTAGTCCCTACGTTGATCGTTGGTCTTAAGTTGAGCCTTGTCGACGCAAGTTTGCCAGCAGCTCCGCCCACTGGCAAATGAGTTGAGTCTATGTAGCTCAACTTTCTTGCAGTGCCAGACATTCCCGCAGCTAGTGGCCTGATATGCCGGATTTGCGGCTGTCCCCGGCCGGCCGCGGCCCGGCCGGGGGCAGCTTTCCCGGGAGAGATGCATGGCTAAGTTACTCATGGGTAAGATGCGGGGGCCGGGTGGCTGTGCGCCGTCTGCCCCATGTGATCATGTGGGGCGCGGTGCACGGCGTACGCTGGCACCGCACTGGGACAGGCCCTGCCGGAGCAGGCGCCAGCGCCGCGCCAGGCCGGGCCTGACACACGCCGCTACCCCACGGCGTCGACGAGGAGGTCCCCGTGGCCCTGCGCATCATCATCGGACTGGCCCTGACGGCAGGCGCCTTCACCTTTGCCGGGCGCCGGCTGTGGTGGCTGTACCGGGTCGGCAGGAGCGGCCAGCCCGCCCCCGAGCGGTTCGCCACCGTCCGCCAGCAGCCCGCGCAGGACGTGGGGAAAGAGGCCACCGAGGTCATCGGGCAGAAGCGGCTGCTCAAGTGGACGGTGCCGGGCATCGCGCACGCGCTTACGTTCTGGGGCTTCCTGGTGCTGATGCTCACCATCCTGGAGTCCTACGGCGACCTGTTCGACCGGCGGTTCGCGATCTGGGGCTTCGGCACCTGGCCGTGGGTCGGCTTCATCGAGGACCTGTTCGCGGTCGGTGTGCTGGCGGGCATCGTGACGTTCGCGATCATCCGGCTGCGCAGCAACCCGGACCGGGTGGGCCGCGACTCGCGGTTCGCCGGGTCGCACACCAGCGCGGCCTGGCTCGTCCTGCTGGGGATCTTCCTGGTCGTCGCGACCCTGCTGATCTACCGGGGCGCCCAGATCAACACCGGGGTCTTCCCGTACAAGAGCGGCGCGTTCGCCTCCGAGCTGGTGGGCAGCTGGCTGGCGCCGCTGGGCACCGGGGTCAACAGCGTGCTGGAGACCACGTTCGTGCTCGCCCAGCTCGCGGTGATCCTGGGCTTCCTGGTGTTCGTCACCTACTCCAAGCACCTGCACATCATCACGGCGCCGATCAACGTGCTGTTCGCCCGCCGCCCGAACGCGCTTGGCGCTCTGGAGCCGATGCGCAGCAATGGCAAGGTCGTGGACTTCGAGGAGGCCGACCCCGACACCGACATCTTCGGCCGGGGCAAGATCGAGGACTTCACCTGGAAGGGCCTCCTCGACATGGCCACCTGCACCGAGTGCGGGCGCTGCCAGTCGCAGTGCCCGGCGTACGCGACCGGCAAGCCGCTGTCGCCCAAGATGGTGATCCTGGACCTGCGGGACCACGCCATGGCCAAGGCCCCGTGGCTGCTGGCGGGCAGCGACGAGGAACGGGAGAAGCTCGCGCCCGAGGTGAAGGCGGAGGCGGAGCGGCCGCTGATCGGGGACGAGTCGGTCAATGGCGTCATGCACCCGGACGTGATCTGGTCCTGCACCAACTGCGGGGCGTGCGTCGAGGAGTGCCCGGTCGACATCGAGCACATCGACCACATCGACGGCATGCGCCGCCACCAGGTGATGATCGAGTCGGCCTTCCCGACCGAGGCCGCCGGGATGCTGAAGAACCTGGAGAACAAGGGCGACCCGTGGGGCATGGGCGAGTCGCGCCGCCTGGAGTGGACCGAGGGCCTGGACTTCGAGGTGCCGGTCGCCGACGGCCCGCTCGGCGACGACGTGGAGTACCTGTTCTGGGTCGGCTGCGCGGGCGCGCTGGAGGACCGGGCCCGCAAGACCACCCGCGCCATCGCCACCCTGCTGCACCAGGCGGGCGTGAACTTCGCGGTGCTCGGCCCGGGCGAGACCTGCACCGGCGACCCGGCCCGGCGGATCGGCAACGAGTTCGTGTACTCGATGCTCGCCCAGCAGAACATCGGGACGCTGAACGAGGTCAAGCCGAAGACGATCGTGGCGTCCTGCCCGCACTGCTTCAACACGATCGCCAACGAGTACCCGCAGCTCGGCGGGAACTACGAGGTGGTCCACCACACCCAGCTGCTGTCCCGGCTGGTGGCCGACGGCAAGATCAAGCCCGTCACCCCGGTCGAGGAGAAGATCACCTACCACGACCCGTGCTTCCTGGGCCGCCACAACAAGGTGTTCTCCCCGCCGCGGGAGATCATGGAGCAGGTCCCCGGCGTGCAGTCGCAGGAGATGCACCGCTGCAAGAACCGGGGCTTCTGCTGCGGCGCTGGCGGCGCCCGGATGTGGATGGAAGAGCGGATCGGCAAGCGGATCAACGAGGAGCGCATCGACGAGGCGCTGGGCACCAACCCGGACACCATCTCCACCGCCTGCCCGTACTGCCTGGTGATGCTCGGCGACGCGGTCAGCGCCAAGAAGGCCAGCGGCGGCGCGGCCGACACCCTGGAAGTGGTGGACGTGGCCCAGCTCCTGGTCCGCTCGGCCACCCCGCCGGCCCCGGCGGGCCCGGCCGCCGATGGCCAGCCCGCTCCCGCCGCCGGGGACTAAGACCCGGCGGTGGAGACCACCCGGGCGGAGGCGTTCAGCGACGGCGTGTTCGCCATCGCGATCACGCTGCTGGTCCTGGACCTGCGGGTGCCCCACGCCGCCAACCTGACGCCGGGCGAGCTGCTGAACGCGTGGCCGCACTACTTCGCGTACGTGGTCAGCTTCCTCACCATCGGGGTCATGTGGATGAACCACCACACGATCATGGGTCACGTGACCCGGGTGGACCGGCCGCTGCTGGTGATCAACCTGCTGCTGCTCATGGGCGTGGTCGCCATCCCGTTCCCCACCACGCTGGTGGCGGAGAACCTGCACGGCGCCGGTCGCGGGCCCATCGCCGCCGCGGTGACCTACGGCCTGGTCATGATTGCCATCTCGGCCGGGTTCGCGGGGCTGTGGATCTACATCGTCACCCACGCCAGCCGGCTCGGGGCCGTGCTGCCGCCGCAGACGCTCCGCCAGTCGATCCCCGGGTTCACCCTCGGCGGGGCCGTCTACGCGGCCGGCACCGTGGTGGCCGCTTTCGGCTTCCCGCTGGCCGGGCTGATCATCTTCGGCCTGCTGGCCGTCTACTACCTGTTTGAGCACCTGCCCAGCCCGGACTCGGACAGCCCTTCCGGCTGACCGCCCCCGCTCAGTGCGGGAGCGGGCCGCCGAGCAGCACGACCAGCGTGCCGGCGGCGCCCGCGAGCAGCAGGGTGAGGATCACGCCGCGCCGCAGCGCCAGCAGCGCGGCAAGCGCCGCGGCCAGCACGGCGAACTGCCACGGCTGGGTCAGTTCCCGCGCCAGCGAGACGGCGGACCCGAGGATGGCGCCGATCGCCGCCGGGCCGGCGCCGTCGAGGAACGCGCGGGCGCGCCGGTCGCCCCGGATGCGGCCGAAGTGGCGGGCGCCCAGCAGCACGAACGCGAACGAGGGCGCGAACGCGACCACCGCCGCGAGCAGCCCGCCGGCCAGCCCGGCCGCCGCGTAGCCGACCACCGCCACCGTCTGCACGACCGGGCCAGGGGTGATCTGGCCGAGCGCCACCGCGTTCAGAAACTGGGCACCGGTCATCCAGTGGTAGTGCGCCACCGCGTCCGACTGCATCAGCGGGATGATCACGAACCCGCCGCCGTAGGACAGCCCGCCCACCTTGATGGCCACCCACGCCACCGACAGCAGCACCCCGCCGGTGACCGCTCCGGTGACGGCGGTCCTGGCCAGCAGCGGGAGCGCGGCCACCGCGTGCGCCTTCGCGTCCGTGCCGCGGCGCAGCGCCCGCTGGGCGGCGAGCTCGGCCGCCCCGCAGCCGAGCAGGACCAGCACCAGCCACACCCCGATGGTCGCGGCGGCCGCTGCCCCGGCGGCCAGGTAGGCGGCCCAGCGCACGGTGTGCTGACGCCGCCGCCAGCTGGCGGGGAGCAGGGAACTGCCCGCCTGGACCGCGACCGCCGGCACCGCGGCGCCGGCACCGGCGCCGGCGCCCAGCACCCACAGCGGCGGCCGGCCCGCCAGGAACAGGGCGGCCAGCGCGAGGATCACGATCAGGCCGGGCACGATGAACGCCGCCCCGCCCGCCAGCGCGCCCAGCCGGCCCCGGACCCGCCACGCGCAGAAGATCGCCAGCTGGGTCGAGGCCGGGCCCGGCAGCAGGTTGCAGGTGGCGATGGCGTCCTCGAACTCGCGCGCGTCCAGCCAGCCGCGGCGCTCCACGCACAGGTCACGCAGCAGCTTGATGTGGGTGGGCGGCCCGCCGAACCCGATGCACCCGATCCGCCCCCACTCCTGCACCACCACACCCAGGGATGAGGGAGGGTCTTTGCCGCCCCCGGCTCGCGCGGGCTGGGTCACCGGGCGGGCGCGGGCTCGAAGAGCTCGACCACGTTGCCGGCTGGGTCCTCGGCCAGGATCTGCTTGCCGCCGGGGCCGGTGAGGATGTCGTTGCGGAAGGGGACGCCCTCGGCCCGGAGCCGGGCCACCTCGGCCGCGATGTCCGGCACGATCAGGTGGATCCGGTTCCATCCGCCCGGCCCGGGCTTGCGGCCGTCCGGCATCGGCCGCCCGGCCGAGCTGGCCGGCCCGGCCAGCAGCAGCCGCAGGCGGCCGCGGGTAACGTCGGCGAACGCGGGCGCCGCGCTGAAGCGCAGCGTGAAGCCGAAGTGACCGGTGTAGAAGTCGACGGCCGCCTGCACGTCGTCGACCAGGTAGCGGACGCTGACCAGCTCTTCTGGAGCCGTCATCACACCTCCTGCGGGGTTGCGGGCGCGGGCGCGGTGTTCCCCGCGCCGATGGCGGCGAGCAGGAAACCGATGCGGGTCTCCAGCTCGGCCGCGGTCTGCTCGAAGGCCGGGTAGGTGTCCCCGTCGCTGCCGCCGGCGGCGGCCGGGTCCGGGATGCTCCAGTGGGCGTAGCCGGGATGGCCCGGGAACTCGGGGCAGACTTCCCGCACCCGGTCGCACAGCGTGATCACCTGGCTGAACCGGTGCGCGGCGAACACGCTGAAGTGCTTGGACTGCCAGCCGGTCAGGTCGATGCCGCGGGCCGCCATCACCCGCAGCGCGTTCGGGTGCAGCGGCTTGGGACGGCTGCCCGCGCTGGCCGCCAGCACCCGGCCGCCCGAGCGTGTCCGGGTGAGCGCCTCGGCCATCTGCGACCGGGCGCTGTTGCCGGTGCACAGGAACAGCACCGCGGGCTGGCCGTCGCCACCGGCCGGGAGGACGGGCGGCGCGGGCTCGAGCCGCAGCCCGGGATGCAGCGCCGTCCCCGCGGCGGCCAGCGCCTGCGAGCACCGCGCCAGGTCCAGCCGGTAGTAGATGTCGCGCGCGCTGAAGGAGCTGCGCCTGGTCCCGACCAGGCCGCTGGCCCGCAGCTCGCCGAGATGGTAGGAGACCAGGTTCTGCGGCTGCTGCACCAGTGCCACGAGCTCCCGCACCCTGCGGTCGCTGCGGGCGAGCTCGCACAGCAGCTGCCAGCGCAGCGGATGGGCCGCCATCCGCGCGAACGGCGGCGGCGCGGTTCCGGTTGCCGTCTCCATCTTCCGAACATACATCAAACTGATTTGATGTAACAGCCCTGGCCTCCCCCGTTCCCCGCCATTTCCCTAGCGTGGAGAGCGAGCACGCCCACGTGGAGTCCAGCAGGCCGTGACGAACTGAACGGGGAGTGAGTCGTGAAGCTGAGCGCGCGTAACCAGATCCCGGCCCGCGTCACCGGCGTCACCGCCGGTGAGGCGATCGCGCCCTCGCCACCAGTGACTGAGCACGAATTTCCGGGCGGCAAATACGGCTTGATAGCCGTCAGATCGCGGTGGATACGTCTCTGAGATAGGAAAACAGGCGTATCTGCGTTAAAGTCACACGGTGCCAGCATTCCGGATCAAGGAAGCCGCGGAGCTGCTCGGGGTCAGCCCGGACACGGTGCGCCGCTGGGCCGAAGACGGCCGGATCGAGCAGGCCACCGATACCTCCGGCCGGCTGGCCGTCGACGGGGTCTCGCTCGCCCGGTTCGCGCAGGAGCGGGCCGAGTCGGCCGCCCATCCGGGCGACGGGGTGGTGGCCCGCCATTCGCTGCGCAACCGGTTCAGCGGCCTGATCACCCGGGTGGTCCGTGACACGGTCATGGCTCAGGTGGAGATCCAGGCGGGCCCGCACAGGTTCGTCTCGCTGCTGAGCCGCGAAGCCGCTGACGAGCTCGGCCTGGAACCCGGCATGCTCGCGGTCGCGGCCGTCAAGTCAACGAACGTCTCCGTCGAGGTCCCCCGTACCTCTCACTGAATCCCCGCCAGACCAGTTCAGGAGTGCCAGTGCGCCGTATCCCCGTCACCATCGCCGCCGCAGGTTTCGCCGTTGCCGCCGTGGCCGGCTGCGGATCCAGCGGCGGCCCGGGCAGCCCGGCTTCGTCAGGCCCGGCCGCGTCCGCGAAGCTGTCCGGCTCGATCACCGTGTTCGCCGCCGCCTCGCTGCAGGGCGCCTTCACCACCATCGGCCAGCAGTTCCAGGCCGCCCACCCAGGGGCCAAGGTGACGTTCAGCTTCGGGCCGAGCTCAGGGCTGGCCCAGCAGATCATCAGCGGCGCCCCCGCCGACGTGTTCGCGTCGGCGAGCCCGAAGAACATGCAGCAGGTCGTCAGCGCCGGGGACGCCGCAAGCCCGGCGACGTTCGCCAGCAACGTGATGGAGGTGGCCACGCCGCCGGGCAACCCGGGGCACGTCTCCTCCGTCGCCGACCTGGCGAAGAAGCCGGTGAAGGTGGCGCTGTGCCAGCCGCAGGTGCCGTGCGGTGCCGTGGCGGCGCAGGTGTTCAGCAACGCCAAGATCACCGTCAGGCCGGTCACCCTGCAGCCGGATGTGAAGTCCGTGCTGACCCAGGTTGAGCTGGGCAACGTGGACGCGGGCATGGTCTACGTGACCGACGTCAAGGCCGCGGGTACTAAGGTCAGGGGCGTCGTGATCCCGGCAGCCGAGAACGCGTCGACCGCCTACCCGATCGCCCCGGTCAGCAAGAGCAGCAACCTGGCCGTCGCCAGGGCGTTCGAGGCCTACGTCCTCTCGCCCGCTGGCCAGAGCGTCCTCGCCGCTGCCGGGTTCCAGAAGCCCTGATCGCCCGCCCGGAGGTTCGCGTGGACCTGGCCACCCGCTCGCGGCTGAGCAGCCGCGAGCGGGAGCGCCGGGCCAGCCGCGGCGGAGGCCGCCGGTCGGCTCCCGGACCGCTGGTGGCCCCGGCTGTGGTGGCGGTCGTGTTCCTCGTGCTGCCGCTGATCGGGCTGATCATCAAGGCGCCCTGGGGCCGCTTCGGCGCGGTCCTGACCGGCGCGGACGCCACCCAGGCGCTCACCCTGTCGTTGTGGACCGCCACCACGGCCACCGGGGTCTCGCTGGTCGTGGGGGTGCCGCTGGCATGGATCCTGGCCCGGACCACCTTTCCCGGGCAGCGGCTGCTGCGGGCCCTGGTCACCCTGCCGCTGGTGCTGCCGCCGGTGGTCGGCGGCGTCGCCCTGCTGCTGGCCTTCGGGCGGACCGGGTTCCTCGGGCGGTACCTCGACTCCTGGTTCGGGCTGACCATCCCGTTCAGCCCGCTGGCCGTGGTCATGGCCGAAACCTTCGTCGCCATGCCCTTCCTGGTCATCACGGTGGAAGGTGCCCTGCGGTCCGCCAGCCAGGGTTATGAGGAAGCCGCCGCCACCCTGGGCGCGACCCGGATGACCGTCTTCCGCCGGGTGACCGTGCCGATGATCGCCCCGTCCCTCGGCGCGGGCGCGGTGCTGTGCTGGGCCCGGGCGCTGGGGGAGTTCGGGGCGACCATCACGTTCGCCGGCAGCTTCCCCGGCCGGACCGAGACCATGCCCATCGCCGTGTACTACGCGCTGGAGAACGACCCCGACGCGGCCATCGCGCTCAGCCTGGTGCTGCTGGTGGTCTCGGTCGCGGTACTGGTCTCGCTGCGGGACCGGTGGCTGCGCGGGGGTTCGGTCCAGTGACCGGCGAGGGCAGCCCCGGCAGCACCGGGCTGGCGGTCGACGCCCAGGTCCGGCGCGGGGATTTCACGCTCAGCGCCGCCTTCACCGCCGCTCCCGGCCAGGTCCTCGGCGTGCTCGGGCCGAACGGGGCGGGCAAGACCACGCTGCTGCACGCCCTGGCCGGGCTGACCCCGGTCGCCACCGGCCGCATCACCCTCGCCGGCCAGCTGCTGGACGACGCGGACTCGGGCGCGTTCGCCGAGGCCGCGCAGCGGCCCATCGGCTTCGTGTTCCAGGACTACCGGCTGTTCCCGCATCTCAGCGTGCTGGACAACGTGGCTTTCTCACCCCGCGCCCGCGGGCTGGGCAAGGCCGCCGCCCGGGCTGAAGCCCACCACTGGCTCGGCCGCCTGGGCCTCAGCGACCTCGCCGGGCGCAAGCCCGGCGCCCTGTCCGGCGGGCAGGCGCAGCGGGTCGCGCTGGGCCGGGCCCTGGCCGGCCGGCCTCAGCTGCTGCTGCTGGACGAGCCGCTGTCCGCGCTGGACGCGCGCACCCGGCTGGACGTCCAGAGCGAGCTGCGGCGTCACCTCGCGGACTTCGCCGGGCCGTGCCTGGTGGTGACCCACGACCCGGTAGAGGCCCTGGTGCTGGCCGACCGGCTGCTGGTGCTGGAGGACGGGCGGATCGTCCAGGAAGGCACCCCCGCGCAGGTGGCCCGGCAGCCCGCCACCGAGTACGTGGCCAGGCTGGTCGGGCTCAACCTGTACGCCGGGCAGGTGGACGGGGCCGCGGTCCGGCTCACCGCGGGCGGCGCGTTCATCGTCCCCGACCACGGCCAGCACGGCGACGTGCTGGTCGCGGTGCGCCCGTCCGCCGTGGTCGTCAGCAGTCAGCCGCCGGGTCCCAGCAGCGCCCGCAACACCTGGCCGGCCCGGATCGCCGGGCTGACCCTGCTGGCCGACCGGGTCCGGCTCGACCTGGACGGCGAGCCACCCGCCCTGGTCGACGTCACCCCGGCGGCCGTGGCCGACCTGTCCCTCGCCCCCGGCAGCCAGGTGTGGCTCAGCGTCAAGGCCACCGAGCTTGAGGTCTACCCCCGGGACGGCGGCCCGCCGGGCTGAGCCGCCGCGGCGGCAGCATGGCCGCATGGACCCGGGGCATGATGAGCGCTGCAGGATCACCGGACGGAGGACGGCGTGGGCGCTGAAGCGGAAGGCCAGGCACCGGGCCCGGGGCACGTGCCGCCGGAGGCGGCCCTGCCGACCGTGCTCCTGCCCGGGCTGCTCACCTCTCCCCGGCTGTACGCGGGACAGCTCCCGGCGCTGTGGCGGTTCGGGCCGGTCACCGTCGCCGACAACACTTCCGCCGGCACCGTCGGCGAGCTGGCCAGCCGCATCCTCGCGGCCGCGCCGCCGCGGTTCGCGCTGGCCGGCCTGTCCATGGGCGGCTACCTCGCCCTGGAGATCATGCGCCAGGCCCCGGAGCGGGTCGCGAAGCTCGCGCTCCTCGACACGTCCGCCCGGCCGGACACCCCCGCCCAGACCGAGCGCCGCCGGTCGCAGATCGCCAAGACCCGGGCCGGGAAGTTCGACGAGGTCGTCGCCGAGCAGTGGCCGCTCTACGTCAGCCCCGCCTCGCTGGGCAACCAGGCGCTGTGGGCGGTCGTACGGCTGATGGCCGAGGAGGCCGGCCCGGACGCGTTCATCCGGCAGCAGCACGCGCTCATCGCGCGGCCCGATTCCCGGCCGTCCCTGGCCGCCATCAGCTGCCCCACGCTGGTGCTCGTCGGCGACAGCGATGCGCTGACGCCGCCCGAGCTGTCGGAGGAGATCGCCGCCGGGATCCCCGGCGCGCGGCTGGTCACCATCCCCGGCAGCGGGCACCTGTCCACCCTCGAGCAGCCTGGCCTGGTGTCCGCCGCGCTGGCCGGGTGGCTCAGCGGCTAGGCCAGGACCGCCTGGTCGTAGCCGGGCCGCGTCTGGGCGCCAGGATCGAGCAGGTCCCAGGCCCGCATCCAGCGGTGGGTCTGCTCGAACATCTCCCTCGTGTACGGCTCGGTCACGATCCGCTCGCCCGGGCCGAACCGCCGCACGTCCACCAGTGCCTGGATGTCTTCGGGCATCTCCCGCAGCCAGTAGTGCTTGTACCGCTCGGGTTCGAGGTCGATGTCGCGCTGCGCGTGCCGCAGGGCCTCGAAGTACTTCGCCACGTCATCCGTGCTGGACTCTTCGCTCACGAGAAAGCCCATCATGAACGTCGTGTCCACGAGCTTGCGGAAGCCTTGCTGTTCGAGCACGTAGTACTGCGGGCCGAACACGTTCGCCGCCGCCACCTTGCGCTCGAGCATCAGCCGCACCCGGTCGTACGGCAGGCCGATGAAGCTCAGCTCGATCTGCGGGCGCTCCAGGTAAGGCTCCAGGCCCTGGATGGCGGAGTAGTGGCTGCCGGAGTGGTAGCCGACTCCGACCGGCACTCCCGCCAGGTCCTCCGGCCGCCGGTGCCCGGACTCCGGGGCCACGAAGATGCCAGCCGGGCAGACCGAGTACGCCTTCCCCCACATCCGGCCGCCGCTGACGGTGGCGGACGCGTTGACCGCCCAGTGGCAGGCGGCGGAGATGTCGCAGCTGCGGCCCTTCTGCATGTCCTCGAAGGCGCCGCTGATGAACTCCGGGGGCACGTCGTCCGTCGTCTTGATTGATGACGTGGTCACACTGCCGCCAGCCAGGCTGTCCTCGAACTCGTAGTCGAGGCCTGCCTCGCGGAAGTAGCCGTGCTCCTCCGCCACCCATTCCTGCAGCCGCACGTGCGGCTGGATCCGGAACGTCATGCGTCATCACCTCTGCGGTTGCCGGGGTCATCGCCGGTTTCCGCCAACGTAAGGCCGCCCTTCCATAGGGACAAGCTGGCATGTTCTATCGTTCAATCGAATCCCGCTATGGCAGGGAGGCCCGCACCGTGGACCCGCGGCCCATCCCGCCCGAGCTCTCCGTGACCCGCCTGCGCATCTTCGCCGCCGTGGTCGAGCAGGGCGGCTACACGGCTGCCGCGCGCAGTCTCCAGCTCAGCCAGCCCACCGTGTCCTGGCACGTGCAGGCGCTGGAGCGGGCGTTCGGCGCCAGTCTGCTGGTGTACCGGGCCAGGCGGGTGCACCTGACCGCCGCTGGCGAGGCGGTGTACGCCGTGGCCTGCCGCACCCTGCGGGACGTGGAGGAGCTCAGTGCTCAGATCACCGGGCTGAGCAACGGGCAGGCGGGCCGGGTGCGGCTGGCCGCCAGCATCGCGTTCGAGCAGGCTTTCTTCTTCGACACGGTGGTGGCGCCGTTCGGCCGCGCCCACCCGGACATCGGGATCTCGCTGCGGTTCGGGACGAGCCGCCAGATGGCCGAGGCCGTCCGCGCCCGCGAGGCCGATCTCGCCTACGTGATGCACACCCACCTGCCGCCGGACGTGCGGTACCGGCCGCTGCACGGCAGCCGCGTGGTCTTCTTCGCCGCCCACGGCCATCCGCTCGCGGCGCGGCCCCACCTGCCGTCCACCTGGGCGGCCAGCACCGGGCTGATCACCGCGCCGCTGGACAGCGCCGAGTGGGAGTACTACGGGCAGGCGCTGCGGGCCGCGGGGGTGCACGGCTACCGGGTGGCGCTCGAGATCAGCGGCATCCAGGCCCGGGTGCTGGCGGCGCAGGCCGGGCTGGGGGTACTGCCGGTCTTCTGGCCGCCGTACGCGGGCCGGGCCCAGCTGCCGGGGCTGCGCCCGCTGCCGGTCTCCGGCGAACCCCCGGCCGGCCCTGACTTCGGCCTGGCCGAGCGCGCCGAGGAACCCCGTACCCGTTCCGTCACGTCGCTGGCCGCCTGGGTGCGCGAGGTGACCGCGGAGGGGGCGCATTCCGGGGCCGCCGGTTCCGCCGTCCCGCCCCGGGAAGAGCCGGGGCGGAAATAATGTTGCCCATTGCGGCGCTAGCACTTACAGTTGAAAATAACCGCAAGAAAGGAACCGTCCGGTGAAACTCTGGTCCGTCAGCGGCAGGCAGAACGAACGGCACACACGGCCGTCGTTCATGCTGCCGTGTGCGTACCAGCTCAGCGGCGGGCCTCGCGGGGTGGTTTCTGGGTAAGCCTTACCAGGGCAGATGCCAGGAACCGCCCGCCGGGGAGAGCCCCCAGCGGGCGGTTTCAATTTGTCAGCAACTAATGTCGCTACACGTTTTATTTGGGCTGCGCAAAAAAATGCGGCCCCGCACAGGGATGACCCAGCGGCTAGGGACCCGGTCTCCAAAACCGGCGGAATGACAGTTCGACTCTGTCCGTCCCTGCGAGCACCACCTGCGGGTGAACGTGCCTGCGTATTGACAACTCCACAGCGTGAGCACCATGCACACAGCAGGCCGAGGCACGGGACGGAACCATGTGCGCCCGTGCAGGCCTGCCAGCTCGGGGTGGGCCCGCGGGGGGCGGGGGCACCCCAGGACGGGGCTGTAGCTCAGATGGGAGAGCGCTGCGCTCGCACCGCAGAGGCCGCGGGTTCGAACCCCGCCAGTTCCACGCGTCACCGACGGGATGTAGCCCAGCCTGGCCAGGGCACCTGGTTTGGGACCAGGAGAGCGCAGGTTCGAATCCTGCCATCCCGACGATGCCCCACCCGGGGGCGAGTCGAAGCTGTGCCGGTTATCTGGTCTCCGTGGTTCAACTCCACAACCGCCCCACTCTGACCAGGGGCGGACCGGCCGGCGGCCGCACATTCGCCCTCCCCGCGCCGCAAGCATGACGGGTGATGCACGGGCCTCTTAAGCCCGGGAACAGAGTTCGAGCCTCTGGCGGCGTACGTGCAGTTCGATGGCGGATGGTGTAACCGGCAGCACGGACGGCTCTGGACCGTTCAGTTCAGGTTCGAATCCTGATTCGCCAGCCCAGGCAAGCCCGAGGTCAGGGAGTCGCCGCGCCGCGCGCCGCGGCAGCCGGCGCAGGGGGACGGTCCTCGCCCCAGCGGGACCGCGGGTAGGGCTTGCCATCCGCCTGTGCGGATCAAAGCCTCTGTAGCTCAGCTGGCAGAGCAGCTCCCTCGTAAGGAGAAGGTCACCGGGTCGGATCCGGTCAGAGGCTCGCATTGTCCTCGTAGCCCAACCAGGTAGGAGGCATCAGCCCGAGGAGCTGGGTAGCGCGTTCGAATCGCGCCGGGGACACCACGCCGCCGTAGCTCAGCGGGAAGAGCGCGCCCCTGGTACGGGCGAGGTCCCGGGTTCGAATCCCGGTGGTGGCTCCATGCGGACGTAGCGCAGTGGCAGCGCGTCATCCCCCCACGATGAAGGCCGCGGGTTCGAGCCCCGCCGTCCGCTCCATGCGGTTGTAGCTCAGCAGGTCAGAGCGCCACCCCGCCACGGTGGAGGTCGCCAGTTCGATTCTGGTCAACCGCTCTTACGCGCTCGTGGCGGAACAGGTATACGCGTGCGGCCCAGGCCCGCATGCCCGCAAGGGCTTGAGAGTTCGACTCTCTCCGAGCGCACTGCGACATCAAGCCCCCGTTGGAGAGTGAACCAGGCAGGGGCCTGGGCCTCGTTGCTACCGAGTGCGTGGCTCCGGCCATGGCGTTCGAGTCGTCCGCTCTCCGCTGCTGGATGGTTGACCGAGCGGGAAGGTGCCCGGCCGGAAACCGGTGGCCAGGGTGAGGAGCCCTGCGCAGGTTCGACTCCTGCACCATCCGCGCTGCACCATCCGCACCTGGATCGTGAAGCCGCCGAGGAGCGGCCCCCGGCTCGAACCCGGGAGGGGCGGGCGGCCGCCTGGGGAGCGTGACCTCCGCGATCCGCTGCGAGCCACTACCCAACCGGTGAAGGGGGCCGCCTGATACGCGGTTAGCTGCCTGGTCCGACTCCAGGGTGGCTCACCAGCCCGGGCACCACGGCGGCGTAGCTCAGCCAGGTCCAGAGCGCCCGGCCCATACCCGGGTGGCCGGTGGTTCGAATCCACCCGCCGCTACCAGCACCAGACCAAACAGAATGCCCCGTTGGAGTAGTGGTGATCTCACCTCGTTCTCAGCGAGGAGATGCCGGTTCGATTCCGGCACGGGGTACGCAAGCCGTCGTTGCTCTGATGGCCAGGGGCGACCGGACTTTCACTCCGGGTACGACGCGGGTTCGATTCCCGCCGACGGCGCTGTTCGCCGTCCACAAGAGTATTCCGGTGTCGCCTAATGGCAGGGCCCATGGCTGTTAACCATGTGATCGGGGTTCGAGTCCCTGCGCCGGAGCGTCCTGGCCGGGTAGGCCTGCCTCAAATGGAGAGTTGCACTCCGTAGCCGGAAGGACTCCGTATCCTGATTGGATGCTAAGCGGTGTGTCAGCAGCAAGACAAACTAGCGAAGATGTACTGTAATCCACATGAAAGCATGTTCAAGGTGCGGTGAGTTCAAGCCATTATCGGAGTTCCACAGTCAGATGCGCCGTGGTTCTACTTATGTCTACGCGCAGTGTAAAGAATGCTTCCGTCGTTATTCTCGAGCGCACTACATTGCTAACAAGAGTGATTATCTCGCAAGAGCGCAGGCAGCACGGGATGCTTACGAGCCTCAGATCCGCAGGTTCATCGCCAAATATTTCCGCGATCATCCATGCGTCGACTGTGGTGAGACCGACCCGGTAGTCCTCCAGTTCGATCACTGTCGCGGAAAGAAGGATCTGAGCGTCAGCGTCATGGTGAAGCGACGCTTTAGTCTGAAGAGAATCCAAGCAGAGATCGCCAAGTGCGATGTTAGGTGCGCCAACTGCCATACGCGGCGCACAGCTCGCCAGTTTGGGTGGTGGAGCACGGCCCTGTAGCTCAACGGATAGAGCAGCGGCCTACGAAGCCGTTATCTGGAGGTTCGACTCCTCTCAGGGCTGCTTCAAGTCTTCCAGGATTATCATCACGGAGGGACGTAGGCGATCAGTAGCTCAGCGGCCAGAGCACCGGTCCCACACACCGGGTGTCGCAGGTTCGAGTCCTGCCTGATCGACTGGTGCCATTGGCCGTCTCGGGAAGGCACAGGTCCGTGGAACCTGCAAGACCGGTTCGAATCCGGTATGGCACCCCAGGGGCGGGCTGTTCACTGGCGAGACAAGCGGCCTGTAAAGCCGTGGCTTCGGCTGTGGGAGTTCGAATCTCTCCCCGCCCACCCTGCTTCCATGGTCCAGCGGATAGGACGCCACTCTCCGGAGGTGGAATCGGAGGTTCGAATCCTCCTGGAAGCGCGCGTGGCACGGATCTCGCCGGTGCGGGAGGCAGTCCGCAAAACTGCCGTTGGCCGGTTCGACTCCGGCCCGTGTCTCTGGTGGCCTGAGTGCTCACGCTGTGGACGGCCGGGGATGGCTGGCAGATGGGCGAGTCGATGCTCACCGGTTACCGCTTTTAACGGAGAGGTTCCGGGTTCGAGTCCCGGCCGCCAGGGCGACCTGGCGGTAGCTCAATCGGCAGAGCACTGATGTCCGGTGCGCGCCCCCACATTCGCCCGCCTTCCCGTCAATCCCCGGCCGCCGTCACCGCGCTTGCGGTGCGGGCACGGGTCGAAGACCGCCGGTTACCTGTCTGCAAAACAGTTTCCAACCCGGCAGTCGCCGCCACATCCGTGCCGGCACCGGAGGCACGGGCCGGGCGGGTCGAAGGGGACCGGTTACCTGGAATCAGAGTGCGCAGGTTCGAGTCTTGCTCCCGTAGGCCGGGCCGGCCGGGATAGCTCAGCGGCAGAGCGTCTGATCGTGAAAGACACGCCGGCCGCCGCATTCACATCCGCCCGGGCTGACCCGGCCCTCCATCCCCATCCGCCCGCCCGGCTGCGGGCCGGAACCCGAAGAGGTGACGTCATGGCGCGCGACCCACTCGCGGCGGTCGGCCTTACCGCCACCCCGCAGACTCGGCGCATCCCCGGCCGCACCGGCCAGGTGCGCAACAACGCCGGCGGCTACGTGTTCGGCAAGGACCTCTTCAGCAAGGTGGAGGACTTCATCGTGCTGGGCCACCTCCGCCGGCACGTTCTACATCACCGAGGACCGGCTCACCACTGACAACGCCGACTGGCTGGTGCAGGCCATCCAGGCGGACGGCGCCCGCGTCGTGCGGCTGATCACGGAGGTGTCCACGGCCCGCCCGCCACGCGCGCCGAAGAACCGGACCGCGGTGTTCGCGCTGGCCATGGTGTTCGCGTGCGGCGACCCGGCCGCGGTGCAGGCCGCCAAGGCGGCGTTCCCGCGGGTGGTGCGCACCACCGACCACCTGTCCATGTTCTTCGGCTACGCCAAGCAGCTGCGCGGCAAGGCCGCGGGCCCGGGCACGTCGCTGGTGACCGGTCGGGCGCTGCGGTCCGCGCTCGCGTCGTGGTTCCTGGCCGGGGACGTGGACGCGGTGGCGTGGAAGGCGTGCAAGGCGCGGCAGCGGGCAACCCCGGCCGGGGAGGCGTTCGCGCTGCGCGACGCCCTCCGGATCGCCCACCCGAAGGCGGAGACGGCCGAGCGGCGGGCGCTGCTGGGCTGGCTGGCCGGGAAGGTGGACGACGGCCAGGCCCGCTCGCTGGTGCCCGCGGTCGACGCGTTCCTGTCGGCGCAGGCGGTCAGCACGGAGGCGGCGGCCATCGCCATCGTCACCGGGCGCAAGGTGCCGTGGGAGTTCCTGCCCAGCGGGTTCCTGGCGTCCGCGGCGGTGTGGGAGGCGCTCGTGCCGCACCTGGGCATGACCGCGCTGCTGCGCAACCTGGCCCGGCTGACCCGGCTCGGGGTGCTCGGCCCGTTCGCCCCGGCGAACGCGGCCGTGGCCGCGCGGCTGCACAGCGCGGACGCGCTGCGCGGCGCCCGGATCCACCCGATAGACGTGTTCCTCGCGCTGCGGGTGTACAACTCGGGCCGGTCGCAGCCGAACCCGCGGGCCGCGGAGCACACCTGGACGCCGGTCGCGGAGATCTCGGACGCGCTGGAAGAGGCGTACGAGCTCTCGTTCGGCCACGTCCAGCCGTCCGGGAAGCGGATGGTCGTCGCGGTGGACTCGTCCGGGTCGATGTCCAGCGCCTGGGGCTGGAACCAGCTCACGCTGGGCGGCTCCCCGCTGGGCAGCCCGTACGAGATCGGCTGCGCCATGGCGGCCATCCTCAAGCGGATCGAGGGCGGCAACGTGCACGTCATCGACGTGGACACCACGGTGCATCCGTCGCGGATCACGGCCCGCACCCGGCTGCGGGAGATCGGGTCGTGGCGGCCGTCGGGTGGCGGCACCGACCTGTCGCTGCCGTTCGCGCACGCGGCCAGCCACAAGCTGGAGGTGGACGGGTTCGCGGTACTCACCGACGGGGAGACCTGGGCCGGGCAGCAGCACCCGTCGCAGGCGCTCGCCGCCTACCGCCGCCAGCACAACCCGGCGGCCCGGGTGGCTGTGGCCTCGATGACCGCGGCCGGGCACACGATCGCCGAGCCGCAGGACGGCGGGGTGCTGAACATCGCCGGGATGGACGCGGCACTGCCGATGGTGGTGACCGGGTTCATCCGCTGACGGCAGGAGGGGCGGCACGGCTAGCCGTGCCGCCCCCTTCCGCTGCGTTCCGCCGGGCGGGGCCGAGGCCCGCTGCGCCCCCGCGGCCGGGATCCGCGCCGCCGGCGGCGCGCAGCCGCCGGTAGCGGGTGTCCAGCCGGAGCCAGCCCGCGAGCGAGGACAGCCAGCGCACGGCCAGCCGGGCCAGCGGCCGCGGCAGGTACGGCGCCCGCACCTCCTGCTCGAAGTCACGCATGAACAGCACCAGGTCGCTGAGGCGGGGCAGTGCCCGGCCCGCGGCCTGCTGATCTCTGGCCAGCGCGGCAGCCGTCTCCAGCAGTTCGGCCATGGACAGCGCGGGCACCGTCGCGACCTGCACCCGGGCCGGGCCCGGCCCGGCGTTGGCGAAGTGGTGGACCGTCCCCGGCGGCACCCGCACCGTCTCGCCCGGGCCGGCCACCAGCCGCCGCCAGCCCACCCGGAACCGCATCCGGCCCTCCACCACCGTGAACCGTTCCTTCTGGCCCGGGTGGGCGTGGCTGGCCGGCACCCGGCCGCCGGGAGCCAACCGCAGCTCCCACGCCAGCACGCCGCCGGGATCGCCCGGCTGGCCGTGGATGGTGATGAGCTCCCCGCTGAGCGGGTTCTCGATGACCTTGGTGCCCAATGCCGCGGCGTCCTGGGGCATGTGTGCCACCTCCTGTCCTGTGGCTGAGTGCCAGCTGCCAGGATGGGCGCTGGCACGGCGGCGTGTCGCCGGCCTGCGGGCTGGAACACCACCCGCCGGCGTACCCCGGAATCGGCAGGGCGGCGGGGCAGGTGTCGTCCTGCGCAGCAGGCGAGCCTCGCCCTCAGGCTGACGACATGGCGCTGGCGGCGGGCCATGATGGGCCCGCAAGGAGGCGGCCGGGACGGCCGCCCACCGCGACCGCGAGGAGAGTCAAGAGTCATGAGCGCACCCACCGGCACGGCGATCCCCGGGACGGCTGGCCGGCTGACGGCGCGCCGGGTCAGCGGCCTGCGCCGCGCCAGCTTCGCCGCCTTCGTGATGCTCGTCGTCCAGTTCGCTCTCGGCATGTACGTCAACCTGTACGTCACTGTGCCCAGCGCCGACCACGGGAACGGCTTCGGGCAGGCGATCGCCAACGGCCCGGCCGGGCTCACCCTGCACATCGTGCTGGGGCTGCTGCTGATCCTGGCCGCGCTCGGATTCCTGGTGCAGGCCATCCTGGCCCGGCACCCGGCGCTGATCGCCGCCGCCGTGCTGGGGCTGCTCGCCATGATCGGCGCGGCTGCCTCCGGCAGCGCCTTCACCGGCAGCGGCAAGGACGGCGCGTCGCTGGCGATGGCGCTGCTGGCCGCCCTGGGGCTGCTGTGCTACGGCGCCAGCCTGGTCCTGCTGCCCCGGCCAGCGGCCGGGGGTCATGACGGCTGACCGGGCGTCGCCGCTGCTCAGGCTGGTGCGATCAGCCCGGCGGTACCGTGGGTTCGTGTCCGGCGACGGGCGGCCCAGCAGGGCCGCGGCCTGGGTGAACCGGCCGCGGGTGGCCGATGTTCTGCTCGCGGCCGCGGTCACCGCCGCCCAGCTGCTCATCGTCCGCGCGTCCGCGACCTGGCACCCGCATGCCGCGCCGCCAGCCTGGGTGTACCTGGTGCTGGGGGCCGCCGGGGCCGCGCTCGCCTTCCGGCGCCGCTACCCGGTGGCGGTGCTCGCGATCGCGTTCGCGGCCACCTTCTGGGTCAACGCCACCAGCAACGCGCCCGCGTGGCTGATCCTGATCGCCGCGTTCATCAGCACCGTGCTGGCCCGGCGGCGACTGGTAGCGGTCATCAGCCTGGTCGCCGGCTACCTTATCGCGGTGTGGCCGCCCTGGCTTATCGGCCGGCCCGGCGGCCCCCGCCCTCTCTTCGCGCTCTGGCTGGCGGCCTTCCTGCTGGCGCTGCTGGGCGGCGCCGAGCTGATGCGGCTGCGCCAGCAGCGGGCGGAGGCACTGGCCCGCAGCCGGGAAGACGAGGTGCGGCGGCAGGCCAGCGAGGAGCGGCTGCGGATCGCCCGGGACCTGCATGACGTGGTGGCGCACAACATCTCCGTGATCAACGTGCAGGCCAACTCGGCACTGCATCTCAGGGACCGGCAGCCGGAACGCGCCTGGGAGGCGCTGGCCACCATCCACGACGTGAGCAAGCAGGCGCTGGTGGAGCTGCGGTCGGTGCTGGGCGTGCTGCGGCAGGCCGACGAGGACGAGCCGCGCTCGCCAGCGGCCGGCCTGGACCGGCTGGCTGACCTGATCGAGCGGGCGCAGGCCGTGGGCCTGGCGGTGACCGTGGAGCGGGCCGGGGAGCCGGCGCCGCTGCCCGCCAACGTGGACCTCGCCGCCTACCGGATCGTGCAGGAGGCACTCACCAACAGCGCGAAGCACGCGCCCGGCGCCGCGGTCCGGGTCCGCATCGCCCGCTCCGGCACCGATCTGCAGGTCCAGGTGGAAGACGAGGGCAGCCGCGCATCCCACCCGCCGTCCGCCGGCCCGGCGCCCGTCCCCGGCGGGAACGGCCTGGCCGGCATGAGGGAACGGGTCAGCGCCCTGCACGGCACCCTGTCCGCCGGCCCCCGCCCCGGCGGCGGCTTCGCGGTAACCGCCCGCCTGCCCTGCCCGAGCGAGGACTGGAAAGCATGATCGACGTGCTGCTGGCGGACGACCAGGCGCTGGTGCGCTCGGGGTTCGCCGCGCTGCTGGACGCGGAGGAGGACATCCGGGTGGTGGCCGAGGCGGCCAACGGGGAGGAGGCGGTGCGGCTGGCCACCCGGCTGCGGCCCGACGTGGTGCTCATGGACATCCGGATGCCGGGCGTGGACGGCGTGGAGGCGACCTGGCGGATCGGCCGCCAGCCGGGGCTGGGCTCGGTGCACGTGGTCATCCTCACCACCTTCGACATCGACGAGTACGTCTTCGAGTCGCTGCGGGCCGGGGCAGCGGGCTTCCTGGTGAAGGACACCGACGCTGCCGAGCTGATCAGGGCGGTGCGGGTCGCCGCGACCGGCGACTCGCTGCTGTCACCCAAGGTCACCCGGCGCCTCATCGCCGAGTTCGCGGCGCGGTCCCGCAAACCCCGGCCGCTGCCCGGCCTGGACACGCTCACCCCGCGGGAACGGGAGGTGGTCATCGAGGTGGCGTCCGGGTTGTCGAACGAGGAGATCGCGCGGAAGCTCTACATGAGCCCCTCGACCGCCAAGACCCACGCCACCAGGGCGATGATGAAGCTGGGCGCGCGCGACCGGGCGCAGCTGGTCATCGCCGCCTACGAGGCGGGCCTGGTGCGGCCGGGCTGGGTGCAGTAACGGCCCGCCCCGGTCAGGCCTCCGCCAGCACCCGGGCGAAGGCGCTGAGGTACCGCGGGTCGCCCTGCCGCTGGCGGAGCAGCCAGTACTCGGCGCCCCAGAACAGGTAGGCCCAGGGGGCTGGCGCCGGATCGCAGCTGCGCATCGCCTGGTTGTAGTTCCCGATGACGTGCTCCGGCAGGCAGCTGTACATGCCGCTGCCCGGCGGGCTGGGCGGGACGGTCACCGCCTCCCACGGCTCGGCCTGCCCTTCGGCGATCATCACCCGGCGGCCGGGGGCCGCCGCCCACGCCAGCACCTGCCGCCATCCGCGCTGCTGCCACGGGCGCCGGCTGCCGTCCAGGTACACGGTCCGGCTCCCGGCGCGGACCAGCGCGTGCCGCGGGTAGAAGTCGGCGCCCACGATGTCGGCGAGCTGCCGCGCGGCCACCAGTGAATCGCCCTGGTCGCGGGAGCGCCACCACTGGCTCACGCGCACCAGCGCCGAGGTGGGCAGGAACCCGTTCATCAGGACCGGCCGGCCCGGGTCGGCTGCCCGCACCGCCGCCACCTCGGCAGCGGCCCAGCTGACGGACAGCCGCCAGGAGTGCTCGACGCCGAGCGGATCGACAGCGTCATGCTCGACCTGCCAGGCGGCTACGCACGGGCGGTCGCGGTAGCGGCTCACGACCCGGGTGATGAACCCGGTCCCGGCCCGCAGCAGCGCCGGGTGGGTGCCGGGGGTGACGAGAGACCCTTCCGGCAGCGGCCGGGGCAGGTGGTGGACGGGCACGAAGAACTCCGGGTAGCCGAACGCCTTGACCGGGCCGAGGCAGATGATCACCTGCTTGCCGGCCCGCTCGGCCGCATCCAGCTGCCAGTCCAGCTCCGACGGGTCGAAGACGCCCGGCGCCGGTTCCATCCGGTCCCAGTACGCGGCCAGCCGGATCAGCTGGAACGGGTGGTCCAGCAGCGCCCGCAGGGCCGCCCTGGGCGCCAGCCCCAGCGCCTCCGCCTGCAGCGGCCGGAAACTGAGCCCCAGCAGCGCCGTTCCCCGCCCGGCCACCGGGAGCTGCTGCCAGCGGTCCGTGAGCGGGCGCTGCGGGCGGGCGACCCGGACCTCGGACACGGCCGGCACCAGCGCCCCGGCAGCTGCGATCACCTGCCGGGCACCGGGTACCCGGCCGGTCCTGCTCACGCCGCCCCCACGGCAGGCCTGGCCGTCCGGGCCGGTTCCGCGGCCCGAGCCGGATCCTGGGCGATGGACACCGCCCAGGCCGCCCGGCCCGCGTCAGCTGCTCCCGCAGGCGCGGCTGCCCCGGTCGGCACGGGTGCCATGGCTGGCACGGATGCGCTGGCTAGCGCGACCGCCCCGGCGAGCGTGGGTGTCACGGCTGGCACGGGTGCGCTGGCTGGCGCGGCCGCCCTGGCCAGCGGCGGTGTCCGGACCGGTTCAGGTGTCTGGGCCAGTGGTGTCTGGGTCGGTTCGGGGTGCCGGGCCAGCCTGGCGATCAGCGCGGCGGCGCCGGCCGCGGCGCCCGGACGGGCCAGCCGTGCCGACGCGGCCCGCATCACGGCGAGCGCCGCCGGATCGCCGCGCAGCCGCGCTATTTCCCGCAGCAACTGCCCGGTGCGGGGGACGTGCCGGCCCGCCCCCGCGCTGACCACCAGGTCCACGTTGCCGGCTTCCTGACCCGGCAGGTGCGAAGTGATCAGCATCGGCGCGCCGCAGCAGGCGGCTTCCGCGATCGTGCCCGGGCCGGCCTTGGTCACCAGCACGTCGGCGCAGCGCAGCCAGTCCGGCATGTTGCCGACAAAGCCGAGCACGGTGAGCCGGCCGTCGGCCCGCCCAGCCAGCCGGGACAGGCGGCGCCGGGCCCGTTCGTTGCGGCCGCAGATGATGGCCACGCTGATGCCGCTGCCGGTCAGCGCCCGCGCGGTCCGCAGCAGGCCGCCGGCGCCCTCGCCGCCGCCGGACAGCACGGCCAGGAAGCCCGCTCCGGCCACACCCAGCCGCCGGCGCAGCGCTGCCCGCTGGCCCGCGGTCACCGGGCCACCGGCGAAGTCGGCCGCCACCGGCACCCCGAGCTCCAGCCAGCGTGGGCCAGCGGGGGGGTGCCCGCGGGGCGCACCCGGCGGCAGGACCAGCCAGTCGGCCCCCGCGTGCAGCCAGGAAGTGTGCACGCCCGCCAGGTCAGTGACCACGGTCACGGCCGGCGGCCGTGGTCCCCCAGAGTGGGCCGCACGCGCCGCGGCGCCAGCCGTCAGCGGGTGGAACGAGACCACCGCGACGGGCCTGTGGGCCGTCACCGCGGCCCGGACGGGCCGGTCCGCCAGCCGCAGCACGGTGCCTTCCAGCAGCCGCATGGCCGGGCGGGAATCCGTCAGCCGGTAGGCGGCACCCCACAGCCACGGGGCACGCCGGACCACAGGCCCGTACAGCCGGGTGAGCCAGCGCAGCAGCCAGGCGGAGCCCGGCCCGGCCAGCGGGTCGAGCAGGACCGGGCGGAAACGGCCCGGATAGGCGTGCCGCAGGCTCGCGGCCACGGCCCGCGCTGCCGCGCGGTGCCCGCCGCCGGTGTCGGCGATCAGGAGGAGCACGTCCGCCGGGGCGGGCGCAGATGATTCGGGCATGGCCCCCAGCGTCGCCGCCGGCCCGCCCCGCGTCGCCGGCCGTCCGGCCAGAGCGCCCTACCGCTCACGGTGACCCGCGCGGGCGGCCCGGCCTGCCGCTGCTGCCAGGGCCACCCCGGGTTGGCCCTGGACGCGGCGGCATCAGGCGCCCGCTGTCACCTGCGGGTGCAGGACAAGGCCGGCTCCTGGCTGACGACATACCCGCCGCCGCCTGCCCACGATGAGCCCATGACCGGAACGCACGACACGGAATCTCAGGGCACGGGAACTCCCGGCACGGGAACTCCCGGCACGGGAACAGCGGCGGCCACGGCACCGGCCGGGCGGGCCGGGACCAGCCGGTGGGCCGGCGGCCTGATGCTCGCCGAGGCAGTCACCTTCGGGGTGGCGTCCTACCTGCACCTGCAGGGCCGCATCCCGCTCGGGTTCACCACGATCACGGGGGAGCACTTCCCGGACGCCGCCACCCCCGAGGCGGTCATCGGCGCGGTGGTCGCGGCGGGCGCGCTGCTGGTGCTGGCCGCGCCGGGCCGGGCCCGGCGCGCCGCGCTCGGTGTGACCGGATTCGCGATCCTGGGCGTCGCGGTCGGCCTGGCCGCCGTCATCGGCAGGTCCACCGGCAACGCCGCCGCCGACCTCACCTATCACGCGCTGATCATGGTGGCCCTGCTGGTGACGTTCGCGGTGCTGCTGCTCCGCCCCGGCGCGCGTCCCGGCTAGGGCGCCACCAGCAGCCAGCAGACCTCCACGTCGAAGTGGCCGGTCGACGGGTCGGGATCGCCGTAGATCTCCCAGCGGGGCCCGGCCAGCCGGTACCCGTGCGCCTTGCTCCACTCGCACACCGCCTGATGGGTGCCGCCCAGCCCGGCGACCGGCCTGGTGTGAACCGCGGTGGCGACGAGCCCGCCCGGAAGCGCTGACGGGACGACATCACCGGCGGGATCGAATGGGCCGCTCACCTGCACGCCGATTTCGACGTGGGGGACATCGTCCAGGTACAGCATAATGTTGTGGCCGCGCTGGTAGAGCCCTTCCGGGGCGCCGCCCCGGAGGAAACCCCACACCTTGTCCAGCATCGGCCGCCACACCGCCGGGAACTGCGCCCATGTGGTCGCCGCCTTGACGACCGCCGTCGGCGCCGGCCCGGCGGTCTTCACCGTCACCTCGGCACCCATGGCGCGGAGCCTACGCCGCGGGTACGACGGGCACGTGCCGGCTCGTGCGCCGGCGCCAGCGAACGGTCGGCCCGGCTAGTCAGCGGGTCCGCTCGCGGTAGCTGAACAGCGCCGCGCCAGCGGCCAGCAGGACCGCGGCCAGGCCGGCGGTCACCGCCGCGTCCAGCCACGGGGCGGCCGTCACCGCCTCGTGGTAGCCGGGCAGCCCGTGGTAGAAGGCGGCCCGGGTCAGGTCGACGGCGTAGCGCAGCGGCATCGCATAGGCCAGCACGGTCAGGTAGCCGGGTGCCCCGTGCAGCGGCACCAGCACGCCGCCCAGCACGTACTGCGGGATGATCAGGAACTGGAAGATCTCCATCGCCGACCGCTGGCTGCGCAGCGACGCCACGGTGGCCAGCCCGAAGGCGCCGCCGAGCAGGCAGCACGCCAGGCAGGGCGCGATCAGCGCGGCGAGCTGCCCGCCGGTCATCCGCACCCCGGCCGCCACCGCGACGATGGCCACGCACGCGGCCTGGCAGAGCGCCACCAGCGACTCGCCGGCGATCTTCCCGGTGACCAGGGTCAGCCTGCTGACCGGCGTCACGAACAGCGTCCGGGAGAAGTCCGTCTCCCGGTCCCCCGCCACCGAGATCATGCCCGCCGCCGTGGACTGGAACAAGGTGGCCGCCAGCACGCCGGTGAACGCGAGCGTCACCGCGGACAGGCCGGTCACCCGGCCGACGGTGGACTGCAGGACGCCGCCCAGCCCGGCCACCAGCAGCACCGGGAACGCCAGGTTCACCGCCAGCCGGGGCCGGTCCCGCAGCAGCTTGGCCAGGTCACGGTGGGCGATGGCGGCCACCGACCACAATTCGTGCGCGAGCCCGCCGGGCCGGGACCAGCAGTTCATGACGTCCGGTGCCCCACCAGCGTCAGGTAGGCGTCCTCCAGGGTCGGCGCGCCGTGCCGGGCCCTGATCCCGGCGGGACTGCCCCGCTCGATGATCCGGCCCCCGGCCATGACGGCGACCGCGCCGGCCGCCTCGGCCTCCGCCAGGTAATGGGTGGTGAGCACGATCGTGGTCCCCTGCCGGGCCTGTTCGGCGTCCAGGTAGGCCCACAGGTCGCGGCGGCTCTCGGGATCCAGCCCGGTGGTGGGCTCGTCCAGGCACAGCACCCGCGGCCGGTGCAGCAGGGCGCGGACGATCTCCAGCTTGCGCCGCATGCCCCCGGACAGCGACCGGGCGGGCATGCCGAGCGCGCCGGTGACACCCAGGATGCCCGCCAGCTCCGCCAGCTGCCGCCGGTAGCCGGCGGGCATGAGCCGCAGCAGCGGCCGCCACGGGTACAGGCCGTACAGCACCGCGTGCACCCGGATGTTCTCCTCCGCCGTCAGGTTCAGGTCCAGGGACGGCTGCTGGAACACCACGCCCAGCTCGCGGCGGGCCGGTCCTGGCTCTGCCCGCACATCCCGGCCCGCCACCAGCACCCGTCCCGATGTCGGGGTGAGCGCGGTGGTCAGCACCGAGACGGTGGTCGTCTTGCCCGCCCCGTTGGGGCCGAGCAGGCAGAACAGCTGCCCGGCGGGCACGGTGAAGCTGACCCCGTCCACCGCGTTGCCCGGTGCCCCCCGGTAGCGCTTGACCAGGCCGCGCACCTCGACCGCGGCGGCCGGCAGGCCGCCGGCCCGCCCCGCCTCCCGATCCCGCTCAGCAAGCACGGTCCCCCAGTGTGCGCCGCCCCGCCCGGCCTGTCGTGATCCGCGCGGCCAGGTCTGGGTCACCGGGCGCGGTAGCCGGCGGCCTGGCGCCTGCACCAGCCGGGCAGCCGGGGCCGGTGTGGCAAGGCGATAGGTAAAGCGGGCAAAGCCTTCCTATTGTGAACGGATCTCCGCTCCCTGATCTGCGATGATCCGCTGGTGCCCGGGGCCCCCTACCGCCGGCTGGATGCCGTCGTCGACGAGTCCACCCTGCTGAACGCGCAGGTGGATCCGCCGTCCCGGCGCGCCCTGCTGCGGCTCGCGGTGCCCGGCGAAGCCGGCGGCCCGCCGGAGGAGCAGGCCATCGTCCTGTACGAGGTGTCCCGGGTGGCGGCCTGGCTGCGCCAGGTGGAGTACCAGGCGGACGGCCGGCTGGCGCCGGTGGCACGCGACGCCGGCCCGCCGGAGCCGGTGCACGACGCCGCGGAGCTGAACGGCTGGCTGCGGCACTGGTCCGGGCGTGACCTGTACGGGCAGGCGGACGAGGTCTTCGACGCCCAGCACGAGCCGGCCTGGCTCGCCCACCCCAGCCTCGACCTGGCGTGGCCGGCGGACGCCCCGGAACTGCACACCCTCGACCTGTGGCTCGCGGACAACCCCGGCGTCGGGGACCGCATGCTCGACCTGCGGATCGAGTTCGGCTACCTGGAGGTCTTCACCGGCGCCGGGGCCCGCCCGGCCGGGGCACCCGGCCCGCCCGGCCCCGGCGGCCGCCCCGCCGGGCAGGCGGGCCAGCCGCCCGCACCTGGCCAGCGGCCGCGCCCGCCGGCGCCGCCGGAACCGGCCCGCCCGCGCCGCCGCCGCGCCGCCGCCGTGCTGGCCACCATCGGCGTCCTCAGCCTGGCCGTCGCCGGGGTGGCCGGTTACTACGCCCTGTCGGGCCGGCTGCACAGTCGCCCGCAGGCCGCGGCCGGGCCGGTGGCCGCCCACCACCCGGCCGCGCCGCGGGGCCTGCCCGCCGTGATGGCCGGCCTGCTGCCCTGGCACCTGGCCACCCCGCTCAGCCGCGAGGTGGTCGTCCCCGGCAGCGGGAAGAACCTGCTGGTCCTCGGCGGCCTCACCGCGGGCGGGTCAGCGGACGGGGTCTACGCCGTCCACCTGCACAGCGGCCGGGCCAGCCGGGTCGGCTCGCTGGCCGCCCCGGTGCACGACGCCGCCGGGGCCATGGCAGGCGGGCAGGCGCTGGTCTTCGGCGGCGGCTCGTCTGCCACCGTCGCCTCGGTGGAGGCGTTCCCCGGCCGGGTCGCCGGCTCGATGCCCGCCCCGCGCTCGGACTGCGTGGCGGTGCAGATCGGCTCCACCGCGTACGTCCTGGGGGGCTATGACGGGGCCAGGCCCCAGCCGGACGTGCTGGCCACGACGAATGGCCGTTCGTTCACCACCATCGCGAAGCTCCCGGTACCGGTGCGGTACCCGGCCGCGGCGGCGCTGGGCGGGCAGATCTACGTGTTCGGCGGCCAGGCCGTCACCGGTGCGCACGCCGGACAGCCGGTGGACGCCATCCAGCTCATCGACCCGGCCCGCCGTTCGGCCACCGTGATCGGCCACCTGCCCGAGCCGCTGGCCGGCGCGGCCGCGGCGACCGTGGGCGGCGAGCTGCTGCTGGCCGGCGGCGAGAGCTCCGTGCCGCAGCATCAGCGCCCGGGCATGGGCACCACCCAGCTCGGCGCGTCGGAGATCAGCAGCGCCGGCGGTGCCGAGGCGGCCAGCCCGCCCACCTCGACCGTGTCCACCATCTGGGCCTTCGACCCGGCGAGCCGGCGGCTGCTGCCAGCGGGCCAGCTGCAGGTGCCGGTGTCGCACGCCGGGGTGGCGGTGAGCGGGTCCACCGCCTGGATCGTGGGCGGTGAGTCGCACGGCTCGCTGGTGTCGGCGGTGCAGATGCTCCGCCCGGACCGCGCGTTCGGCACCGCGGGCGCGGCCGGGGCTGGGTCGCCGTACTACGGGGCCAGGCTGCTCATCGCCGACCGCGGCAACAACCGGCTGCTGTTCATGACCGACACCATGCACCTGATCTGGAAGTACCCGTCGAAGAACGCCCCGAGGGACAAGCTGCATTTCTACTTCCCCGACGACGCGTTCTTCATCGACCACGGCACCGCGATCATCTCCAACCAGGAGCAGAACAACACGATCGTCAAGATCGCCTACCCCTCCGGCAGGATCATCTGGTCGTTCGGGCACCCGCGGGTGGCCAGCAGCCGCAAGGGCTACCTGCACGAGCCGGACGACGCGTACCTGCTCAAGAACGGCCAGGTCACGGTGGCCGACGCGAACAACTGCCGGGTGCTGGTGATCAACCCGGACCGCACGGTCGCGGGCCAGATCGGCACCAATGGTGTGTGCGTGCACAACCCGCCGCGCTCGATGGGCTCCCCGAACGGGGACACCCCGCTGCCGGACGGCAACCTGCTGGTGTCCGAGATCAACGGCTCCTGGGTGAGCGAGTACACCCTCAAGGGCAGCCTGGTCTGGACGGCCCACCTGCCGATCACCTACCCGTCGGACCCGCAGCAGCTCGGCCCGGACCGCTACCTGATCGCCGACTACGCCCGGCCCGGCCAGATCCTGGAGTTCAACCGGCAGGGCAGGATCCTCTACCGCTACCGGGCCCCGTCCGGCCCCGGCCTGCTCGACCACCCGTCCCTGACCGAGCTGCTGCCCAGCGGGGTGTTCCTGGCCAACGACGACTTCAACCACCGGCTCGTCGCGGTCGACCCGGCGACCGGCGCGCTGGTGTGGCAGTACGGAGTCACCGGCAGGCCCGGCACCAGCGCGGGCCACCTGCACACCCCGGACGGGTTCGACCTGCTGCTGCCGAACGGCACCACCCCGACGCACCTGTCCACCGGCTGACCGCGGCCGCGCGGCCGGCCGGTGCCCGCTCAGCCCGCCAGCAGGCGGCCTGCGGCCCGGGCGGTCCCGGCCAGCCCGGCCAGCCGCTCCTCAGTCCACCCGGTGGGCTGCCGGTAGTGGGCGGAGACCATCGCGATCACCCGGCCGCCGGTATCGTGCACGGGAATCGAGGCGACCGCCTGGGAGCCCGCTTCCAGCATGACGTCCAGGGCCGGCGTGCCGCGGAAGATGGCCGACGACTCCACCTCGGGCACCCACACCGGCTGGCCGGCCAGCAGCGCCGTGCCGCAGGCCGACTCGTCGTCGTACACGGTCTCGAAGAAGTCGAGAAACGGCCGGGAGAAGCCGCGTTCGGCCACGATGTGCAGCGCGCCGGTGGCCGGGTGCAGCAGCTGCATGTTGGCCATGTCCGCGCCGCCTGCCCGGATCACCTCGTCAACCGCGCTCTTGCACACGTCCAGCACGGGCCGGCTCAGCGGCACGGCCGGCATGAAGCCCGGTTCCTCCAGCCGGATCAGCGCCAGCGTGCCGGACAGGCCCAGCAGCCGCCGGACCGGCCTGCTCGGGTGGCGGACGAGCAGGTCACAGCCGGCTCCGTCGGCCTGGCGCTGCACCGTCAGCAGGAACCGGATGCCGGAGACGTCGAAGAAGGTGACCCGGCTGAAGTCCAGCACGAGCTCTTTCGCGTCCTCGAGCACCTGTTCCGCCGCCCGCTGCGCGAGCCGCCGTGACAGCAGGTCGAAGTCGCCGGCGAAGCGGATCGTCACCCGTCCCTCGCCGCCGTGCTGCACGTCCACGCGCAGATGGCTGATGGGCTGGGACCAGGTCACGAACCAGCCTCCCTCCGGTCGCCGATGCCGCGCCGCCATACTATGCGGGCCTCCCGCGCAGCGGCGCCGGCGGCGGTGCAGGTCACGGCCGCACGGCGATGACCGGGGCGGCCGCCCGCGCCGGGGAGTCAGGCTGCTCGTAGCGCAGGAGGCCGTAGTGCATGGCGGCCATGAGCGCCTGGGCACGGCTGGTCGCGCCCAGTTTGCCGTAGAGCCGGGCGACATAGGTGCGGACCGTGGAGTGGCTGAGGAGCATGGCCCCGGCGATCGCAGGCGTGGACAGCCCGTCGCGCAGCAGCCGGAGCACTTCCGTCTCGCGCGGGCTGAGCAGCAGCCGTTCCTGCACCGTGCGCCGCCTGCTGAGCGCCCCGGCCAGCCCGGACGCGGTGAACGAGCCCGGGGCGACCGCGGCGTGCCGGATCGCCGTGAGCACTTCCCCGACCGGCGCGGTCCGGGCGACGAAGGCGGCCACCCCGGCCTCCAGAGCCTGGAACAGCACCTCGTCGTGCTCCTGCGCGGCCAGCAGCACGATGCCGAGCCCGCCGAAGCACGTCCGGAGCTGCCGGGCGAGCACCATCGCGTTGCCGCCGGGCAGGTCCGCGGCCAGGATCAGCACATCGGGACTCGCCGCCGCGATCATCCGGGAGGCGCCGGCGGCCGACGCGCACTCGGCGGCGAACTCCATGTCCGGCTGCTGTGCTGCCAGCTCACGCAGGCCGTGGCGGTTGAGGGTATGACCGTCGGCGACGGCGAGACGGATCGGCATGATAGGCCCCCTGTGGAGCCTGGTGCCTCGGTGCCGAGACTCCAGGGCACCTGCGGAACGCCCCGGGGGGCCGGGCCGTTACACCGCCGGCAACCTCACGCGGCCCGCCGCCGGACCCGGATGCTGCCCGGCCGGCGGGCCGCTGCCGGTACTAAGGCGGTGACCTGGGCCGTCTTCACCGCACGAGCGGCGCGGCGGGCGGGCATGGTGCCCGCCGGGAGGGCGTGTGCGGCAGCGCAGGGGCGGCCCTGCTCATACTGGATCAGCCCGAAGTGCATGGCCGTTATCAGGGCCTGCGTCCGGTTGGCCGCGCCCAGCTTCCGGTAGAGCCGGGCCACGTAGGTCTTGGCGGTGGAGTGGCTGATGAACAGCGCCCGCGCGATCGCGGGGATCGACATGCCGTCGCGCAGCAGCCGCAGGGTTTCCCGTTCCCGCGGGCTGAGCGCCAGGCTCTCCTCGACGGCGCGGCGCCGGGCGAGGGCGTTCGCCAGTCCCGCGGCGGTGAACGAGGAGGCCGCCACGGCGGCGTGGCGGATGGCGGCGAGCACCTCGTCAACCGGGGCCGTCTTCGCGACGAACGCCGAGGCGCCCGTTTCCAGCGCCCGGAAGAGCACGTCGTCCTCCCCCTGCGAGGTCAGCACGACGATGCCCAGGTCGGCACGCCGGTCCCGGAGCTCACGGGCCAGCCGCAGGCCGTCGCCGTCGGGCAGGGTCGCGTCCACGGTCACCACGTCCGGCAGCAGCGCATCGACCATGCCCGGTGCCTGGGCGGCAGCGGCACACTCCCCGGCGATCTCGATGTCGGGATGCTGCGCGACCAGCTCGCGGAGGCCGTAACGGGTCAAGGTATCGCCATCGACGACAGCGACGCGGATCGGCATGACGTTTCCCCCAGGCGGTCAAGCAGCACCACCGGCACCGGGTGCGGAACACGCGGCCCGGGCGGCGGCAGAACGAGTGCAGCCAGTTTCGGTCAGCAGGACAGAGACGCACGATGCTACTGCGAGGTTTACTCTGACCTGCGGTTTTCCGGAAAAACCTGGTTAATGGGCCTTGCTGGCAGCATTTAGGCGCACAGGCCTGGCGGGTCATGCGTCTCGCAGTCAGGGCCGGGTGGCCGGGGCTTCCTCCTGGCTGGCAGCCCGGCCGCCCGGTGCCCCGGCACCCGGGATCGCGGCCCGGCGGGCCACCAGGGCGCTGCCGGCGGCGATCGCGAGCAGCGCGATGACGTCGCCGTTGAGGATCGCCGGGTTGTACCGGGTGAGCGCGGCGCTGAGACCGGCGAGCGCGAACATCGGCAGCATGGCCCGGGACCCGTCGTCCACCAGGATGACCGGCACCAGGGCCCCGCTGACCAGGAGCAGGTCATAAGGCTCGTGGTAAGTGCACAGCAGCGTGAAGGCGATGACCAGGCACAGCACCGGTGGGTAGCCGATCCGGCGCCGGTGCATGGGCAGCCGGGCCAGGACGGCGAGCGCCAGCACCGCGACCAGCAGCCCGGCGCCCACCTGGACGGCCACGCTGGTGACTCCCAGCCGCTCGAGCAGCGCGCCCAGGTCGATCCGGTGGAAGAGCTGCCCGAGCTGACCCGCGGCGGTGGAGGTGAACGAGCGGATGGTGCCGTGCAGGCCGGCGTTGGCGACCTCCAGGCCCAGGGGCGGGATGGAGGTGGTGAGGAGCAGGGTGGCGCCGCGCCAGACGGTGGGCCAGCCGCCGAGCAGGAGCAGGGCGATGCCGAGTGGCAGGCCGGTCTGGATGGTGGTGGCGGCGAGCATG
>JBLMWU010000281.1:0-6278 GCA_050257395.1 Gemmatimonadota bacterium
CGCGAGGAACTGCTGGAACAGCACTGGTCCTACATGGACCGGTACCAGGCGGAGATGATCGCGCGCGGCCCGACCCTCGCCGGCGACGGTGACACGCCCACCGGCAGCGTGCACATCGTCGGCCTGCCCGATCCCGCTGCCGCCCGCGCGTTCGCCTTTGACGAGCCCAACTACCAGGCCGGTGTGTACCGGGACGTGCTGCTGCGCCGGTGGCGCAACCTGCTGGGGCGCACCATGTGGGAGTTCCCGGGCGGCCGGGCCGGCGGTCACCGGTACCTGGTGCTCGGCCTCGGCGCCGGGCCAGCCGCCGACCTCGCCGTGCCGCCCGCCCGGGACGGGCTGATCGCGTACGGCCCGCTGCTGTCCGACGACGCCGCGGCCTGGCTGGGAACCGCGGCGCTGATCCGGGCGCGGGACCCGGACGCCGCACGTGCCGTCCTGACCCCGGGCCGCTACGCCGGCATCGAGGTGCACAACTGGCAGTTCGGCGGGCGGCCGTCATGACCCGTGACGTCGCTATCGCACCGTTGCCCGGATGACGTGTGCCATCTCGTTCCCCATCTTCGTCACCGCCCAGGCTGGGCGAGCCGTTCCCGGCCGGGCACCCGGCTGGAGTCTGGCCTGTGAGCTGAGGTGAGGAGTGCGATCGGGCCATTGAAGAAGTGCCCGAGCGGGCAGCGGATCTTTGCCGATTCGGCCAGGCCGCCGGTGGAGCGCGCAACGTATGTGTACTCCACCTCCGCAGGCAGAAGGCATCGCTGCGTCCCGTCATCATCCAGGTAGGCCGGGCAATTCATAAAGCGCACAGCCGGGATTTCGCGGTTCATGGTGTGCTCCCCGTGGTCGCGGACCTGAGAGCACCACGATCACGCGTGCGGCCGGTGACAACATCGGCCAGATGGCAGAGAAGGCGTCAGTCCAGCCCGTGCCTGATGGCAGCCGCGGCCAGTTCGGCCCGGGTGCGCACGCCCAGTTTCGCGAACACGTGCTCCAGATGGGTCTTCACGGTCCCGCGCGAGATGAACAGCCGCTCGCCGATCGCGGGGTTGGTCAGCCCGGCCGCGGCCAGCCGCACCACTTCCAGTTCGGTCGGGGTGAGGCTTTCCCAGCCGAAGGACGGGCGCCGCCGTTCGCCGCGGGCCCGCCGCGCATAGGCGACGGCAGCGGGCCCGTCCAGCCGCTGGCCTTCCGCTGCGGCGCGGGGGAAGTCATCCCCCAGCCCGGCCGCGGCGCGGGCGCGGTCCCGTTCGGCCTCGCCGTCGAGCCAGCACCGCTGGCCCATGCGCTCGTGCAGGAGCGCCGCCGCGGACAGCAGCCGGGCGCCCTCCGCGAAGCTGCCGGAGTCAACGGCAAACCCGCCGAGAAGCTCCAGCGCGTCGGGCACCTCGGCCCATAGCCCGGCGTCCACGATCTCGGCCAGACCCGCGTGCGCCTGCTGCTCGGCGGCCAGGCCATCGGAGCGGTCCAGCCGGGCCAGGAACACGCGGCATGCCCCGGCCAGTGCCGAGCCGAGTTGCTCGCACCCGGCCAGCGACCGCTCGGCCGCGGCCCGGGCCCCGGGGCGGTCGCCGGCGCGCAGGGCGAGAGTGGCGCCGAGCAGGATCATCCGGGCGCCGTCGGGCGGATCGTTGCCGGCCAGCAGAAACTCGCCGAGCGAACACAGAGCGGCCGTTGCGTGATCTACGTCGGTAGCGACCAGCCGGAGTGCGTCGATCACCGTCGCGCCGGCCTCTCCCAGCGGGCGGCCGGGGCGGTCCATCCCGGCCGTGATCTCCTGCAGCTCAGGCACGTTGCCGCGGGACAGCTCCACCACGGCCCAGCATGAGCAGCCCCAGATCTCGACAGCGGGATCGCCGACGCGGCGGGCGATGCCGATGCCCTCCCGCAGTTCCCCGACGGCGTCCGCAAGCTCGCCGGTATCCGCTTGCGCGGTGCCGATCGCGATGTGCTGCCACGCCTGCTGGAACGCGTAGCCCATCTCGTCGGCCATCGCCCCGGACCGCGCCAGCAGCTCCCCTGCCAGGGCCGGACGATGCTGCATTAGGTGGCTGAATCCGAGGAACTGCAGGCTGTCCGCCTCGGCCCAGCGGTCGCTGCTGGCCCTGGCGAGCTCCAGGCTCGATTCGAACAGCGGGCGGCTCGCACCGGGGTCTACCAGGAACGTGGCTGCGGCGAGCACGTGCAGGCAGCGTCCCTGGGTGGCCTCATCCCCGGCCTCCCGCGCTTCCCCGAGCGCGGTTTCCGCCTCGGCGGCCGCGGGGTCGAGGTCGAAGGAGTAGAAGCGGTCATAGGCACCGGCCCACCGCGCGCGGGCCCGCAGCGCCAGCGGTGCGGCCGGGTCCCCTGCCAGCACCCGCAAGCTGCGGTCCGCGCCCTCGGTCGGGTAACCACGCTGGGGCCAGAAGAACGCGAGGGCGATCATGAGGCGGAGGCCGTTGTGGTCCGGATCAGGTACCTCCGCCGCGTGATCGAGGGCGGCCCGGATGTTGGGCAGTTCTCCCTCGACCAGGTCGAGGCAGTCCGGCGCGGCCCGCTCGACGTCCTTTTCCAGCCGCCGGGCGAAATCCGCGGCCCAGGCCAGATGGTGACCCGCCACCGCCGCCGTCTCACCGGCCTCGGCTGCCCTCGCCCGCGCGTACTCGCGGATGGTCTCCAGCAGCCGGTAGCGTCCCGAATCGGCCAGCTGTACCAGTGATTTGTCCACGAGACGGCCGAGCAGATCGAGCACCTCCGCCGGGTCCAGCGGCGCGAACCCCACCACCTGCCGGGCCGCCTCCACCGTCCAGCCGCCAGCGAACACGCCGAGGCGGCGGAGCAGCACGCGCTCGCGGGAGTCCAGCAGGTCGTAGGACCACTCCACGGACGCGAGCAGCGTGCGGTGCCGGGCAAGGCCGACGGGCGATCCCCGGGTGAGCAACCGGAACCGGTCATCCAGTTCGTCCACCAGGCGGTCGACCGGGACGCCACCGGTGCGGGCCGCTGCCAGCTCCAGCGCCAGCGGAATCCCGTCTAGCCGGCGGCAGATCTGCGCCACCGCCGGCGTCACGGCCGCGGCCGGGCGCGCCTGGCTGGCGCGTTCCAGGAACAGCTGCACCGAGTCGAACCGGCCGAGCGTCGCGGCGTCGGCTGCTGGCGGCGGCACCGCCAGCGACGGCACCCGCCAGGTCGTCTCCCCTTCTGCGCCGAGGGGCTGCCGGCTGGTGGCGAGCACCCGGAGCAGCCCCGCACCCTGCAGAACCGCGGTGACGAACGCGGCGACACCTTCGACTATGTGTTCGCAGTTGTCCAGCAGCAGGAGCGCCGTGCTGCCGTCGAAGTAGTCGACGATGGCTTCCGTGTCACCCGCCTGGAGGTCGAGGGTGCGCGCGACCCTGTCGGCGACAAGGGCACCGTCGGCGAGCGACGCCAGTTCGACCCACCACACCCCGGCCGGGAAGCGGCCCGCCACCCGCGCTGCGAGCTGCCGGGCCAGCCTGGTCTTCCCGCAGCCGCCCGCGCCCGTGAAGGTCACCAGCCGCGAGCCGCCGAGCAGCCGCGCGCCGTGCTCGAGGTCGGCCGCCCGCCCCACGAACGAGCTCAGCTCGGCTGGCAGGTTGCTCGGCACCCCCAGCCGGGCGTGCCCGGCAGCTCGCCGGCCCGGCGGCATGTGGCCCCCTCCCTGACCGGAGGTCGTATCCGGGCCGCAACCGGCCAGGCGAATGCCCCGGCTCTCTCACTATGCCCTGCGAAACCCCGGCACGGTGGATGAGGCGTGCGCGCCCGGCATCCTGATCACGGCTGCACCTGCTGGCGGGTGTTGTGGAACGCCGTGACCCGCCAGCAGTGGCCGTCCTTGACCAGCACGAAGGTCTGCACAGATGCGTGGTCCGGGTCCGCGGCGCGCTGGCCCGCGGGCGTCACCACCCCCGCGATGACCATGATCGCCACTTCGACCTGCTTGAGCCGTCACTGGGCGGCTACGGCGTCAGGGCCTGAGTTCGCCCCGTTCACGGGCTCAGCTCAGCCTGCCTGGGCGCGCCAATTCGGGCTCGCCCGGGCAGGTGAGCGGCTGGAGCGCACGCGGCGGGGGCCGCGGGGGCAGCCGGCGCGGGGGGTGGGATGCGTGGTGCTGGTGTGGCGTGGGTACAAATGCGGGGGTAACGATCGTGGAGGCGTGCAGCGGGGGCGGCAGGCAGCCACCAGGGCGGGGTGCCTGGTCCTGGCGGAATCGGCCGGCCGGGTGGCTGCTGCCGGCGGTGCGCTGCGCGCTGTTCGCCCAGTCCATGCCCGAGCCTTCGCGAGAGGAGTACTCCCATGACTGTCGCCAGCCCGATCGTCCTCGAGCCCGCGGCGCAGCAGGTCGCTGACGCGTTCTCCAAGCCGCCGTTCCTGTATGAGATGCAGCCGGCCGACGCCCGGAAGGTCCTGGCCGACGCGCAGTCCGGCCCGGTCGGGATGCCCTCTGTCGACGAGGAGTGGATCACGGTCCCGTCCCCCGCGGGGGACGTGCGGGTGCGCATCATCAGGCCGCAGGGCGCGGCCGGCCTGCTGCCGGTCATCGTGTACATGCACGGCGGAGGCTGGATCCTCGGCAACGCAGGGACCCACGACCGGCTCGTGCGCGAGCTGGCCGTGGGCGCCCGCGCGGCCCTTGCGTTCGTGGAGTACCCGAACTCGCCGGAGGCCCGGTACCCGGCCGCGATCGAGCAGGGCTACGCCACCGCCCAGTGGATCACCCGCAACGGGGCGTCCAAGGGCCTGGACGCCAGCCGCATGGCGGTGGCCGGCGAGTCGGTGGGCGGCAACATGGCCGCCGCGCTGGCACTGATGGCCAAGGAACGCGGCGACGTCACGTTCGTGCAGCAGTCCATGTACTACCCGGTCACCGACGCGGCGATGGACACCGCGTCCTATGAGCACTTCGCCACCGGCTACTACCTCACCCGCAAGGCGATGGAATGGTTCTGGGACGCCTACACCACTGACCCGGCCCAGCGCGCCGAGATCACCGCCTCCCCTAACCAGGCCAGCACCGAGCAGGTGGCCGGGCTGCCGCCCGCCTTCCTGTGCGTTGACGAGGCAGATGTGCTGCGCGACGAGGGAGAGGCCTACGCCGCCAAGCTCCGCTCAGCCGGCGTCCCCGTCACAACAGTCCGCTACGACGGCACCATCCACGACTTCATGCTGCTCAATGCGCTCAGCCAGACCCGTGCCACCCGGGCGGCCATCGGCCAGGCCACCGCCTTCCTGCGCGCCGGTCTCGGAACCGGCCCCGGTTAGCTGCTCTTGCCTGGCAGTATCTCTCTGGCCTTGGCCTTGACGCCTTCCCTGATCACGCCCCACCGGTTCTCATCGCCCTTGAGCAGCGCGGTGGCCGCGTCCTTCATCTGCTCGTAGGTCGCGTGCGGCGGGATGGGCGGCACGTCCGGATCGGTGCGCAGGTCGAGCACGGTGGGACGGTCGGCGGCCAGCGCCTGATCCCAGGCGGGCCCGACCTGGCCCGGCTGGTCGACCGCGATCCCGGCCAGGCCGAGACTGCGGGCGAAACCCTCGTAAGACACGTCCGGGATGCGCTGGGACTCGGGGAACTTCGGCGCTCCCTCCATCGCCCGCATTTCCCAGGTGACCTGGTTGAGGTCGTTGTTGTGGAGGACCGCGACGATCAGCCGCGGGTCCGCCCACTCCTCCCAGTAGTGCTTGATCGTGATGAGCTCGGCCAGGCCGTTCATCTGCATCGCGCCGTCCCCGGCGAAGACGATCACCGGCCGGTCCGGGTGGCCGAACTTCGCGCCGATGCCGTAGGGCACGCCGGGGCCCATGGTGGCCAGGTTGCCGGACAGCGAGCCACGGACATCGCCCTGGAACTTGAGCTGCCGGGCGTACCAGTTGGCCGCTGAGCCCGAGTCCGCGGTGACGATGGCGTTGCCGGGCAGGCGGGCCGACAATTCGCGGAAGGCCAGCATCGGGTTAACGGGCTCCGCGCTCACCTCGGCTTCGGCGTCCATCGACCGCCACCACTTGGCGACGCCGGCCTCGATGGTCTCCCGCCAGCCTCGGTCGTCCTTGCGCTGCAGGTGGGGGATGAGCGCCCGCAGGGTGGTGGCGGCGTCGCCGACCAGGTTGACCTCATAGGGGTAGCGCATGCCGATGAACTTGCCGTCGATGTCGATCTGGACGGCCCGCGCCTGATCGAACTCCGGCAGGAACTGGGTGTAGGGGAAGCTGGAGCCCACGGTCAGCAGCGTGTCGCAGTGCATCATCATCTCGTAGCTGGGGCGGGTGCCCAGCAGCCCGATCGC